>CAIKLQ010000555.1 GCA_903828255.1 uncultured Verrucomicrobiota bacterium | reverse complement strand
GTGCCCACATGGCGGTTGAAAATATCCCAATGCCACAGCTTGCCGTCGCCACCGAGATAAAGTTGCCCGGCGCACAAGCCGCCGATGGGCATGCCGATGTTGGCAAGCGCCGCGCCGCGATAGACCGTGTGCTCGCCCCGCGCCGTGAGCGACTTCACCCACTCCGGCGCGAGCCGCTTGTCGGCGGGAACGAGCTTTTCAAAATCCGCGCGGACAAACGGCCCGGCCATCGCGGATTCCCAAGGGCGAAAGGTCAGCGCGGCCAGGCTAAGGCTACCTGCGCCCACCAGTCGCAGAAAATCGCGGCGGGCAAGCCCACCGGGAGGCGGAGGCGAAACTGTTTCTAGCGCCGTCCGGCAACCACAATCCGCGCCCACACATTTCGGATGAGAGTCTGCGTTCACGGGGCAATGATGCGCAGTTTCCGGTGCCAGCGGCAACTACATCGGTGACTTCCGCGGCTATCCTTCGCGCGGGCACAAACTGAGCTTTTGTCGGGGTGGGGACGGCAAGCCGGCCGGGATTCCTCCCCCAGAGCGCCCGCGCGCTGGAGCAACTCTGCCAGACCTATTGGTATCCGCTGTATGCCTTTGCCCGGCGCTCCGGATTGCCCGTTGCGGATGCCCAAGACGCCACGCAAGATTTCTTCGCGCATCTGTGCCAGTAATGTTCAGTTGAACATTGTTGGACCCGATGCGTCTTGTACCGCATCTTGTCCTGATGATGATCAAAGTAATCGGAGCTGTTTTTCCAAGGCATCCTCCGGCGGTACGCCCCAGTCCTGCCGCCGCCGCCGGGCCGCCGCGATCACTTCGCCGACCTGATCGTTTTTGAGCCGCGCGGCCCACGGGGTGTCCGCCCCGGAGAGCCCCGCGTACCACTCAGGCAACCGTTCCAGCGCGTGATAAAGATCGAGGATCAGAATGGCGGTGGGAAAGTCCATGCGCGCCAATTCCAAAATCCAGGCCGCGCCGGCGCCGATGAAAACCGCTTTCGCCGCTTGGTTCATTCCGCGCCGCGGGGCCTCGGCCCGGACGCGACGCCCGAAGTCCGGGGCCGCTTCGAAGCTCCCCACATAGGTGGTGGATTGATGATCGCGCAAGGGCAGCCTTTCCGCGTCGGTTTGGGTCTGGGTGAAGATGGCCCCCAGTTTAACTTCGCGCGTCTTGGGCGAACCATCCGCCTGTTTGCCCCGCCGCCCCGCCAGTTCCTCCGGCACCATCGGCCCGCCCGTGCCATCCACCTCCGCATACAGAATGGGGATGGGAGCGGCGCTGGCGCGTGCGCTCGCTGCCAACTTCCCCGGGCCGGTTGGTGTTGTCGGGTACCTGGAGATCGGGCTGCTGGGATAACGCCTCGAGCAAAGCGCGCCCATCCTTGAAGCGGGCCGCGCGCAACCCCAACTCGATGGCCTCTAGGTTGGCCGCGCTTCAAAATAGTCTGGCTGCGCGCCGCCCCGTGTCATAATTTGCTTTCGTCCCGACATTCCGCGATGCAAAAGAAAACGCTCTCAATTTGGTTGAACCTAATTTCCCGGCGCAGGATTCGGTTCGTCGCGCCGCGCCAACGCCGGGGTTTGGTCGCCGTGGCCACGGTCGCAACGGCTTTCTCCAGCTTCGGTTTTGAAAGCCCCGCGCCGCCGGAGCGCGACCTCGCCGCGTTTCAACATGATCCCGGCACCCGCGTCGAACTGGTCGCCGCCGAGCCGCTCGTCTTCCAGCCGTGTGCGGTGGCGTGGGATGCGGAGGGGCACTTGTTCGTTGTCGAGAATCGCGGTTACCCCACTGGCCCCGCGCCAGGTGAGCCGCCGATGGGGGTGATCGCGCGGCTGGACGACAGGGATGGCGACGGGCGTATGGATCGGCGCAGGGTGTTCGCCGACGGCCTGACTTTTCCGAATGGCCTCACGCCCTGGAACGGCGGCTTCATCGTCACCTGCGCGCCGGACGTGCTGTTTTTGAAGGACACCGATGGCGATGGGCGCGCGGATGTGCGCCGGGTGTTGCTCACTGGTTTCGCCACGAACAGCACCACGCAGTTGCGCGTCAGTCATCCGACCCTCGGGCCGGACGGTTGGATTTACATCACCAGTGGCTTGACGCGCGCGAGCAAGATCACGTCGCCCGAGCATCCCGAGCGGCCCGCTGTCGAGGTCGGTGCGGACGCACGCTTCAATCCGTTCACCCTCGAAATTGAACCAGCCGGCGGGCGCGGGCAGTTCGGGCAGACGTTCGATGACGCGGGGAATCGGTTCCACTGTATGAATCGCGTGCATATCCAGCACCCGGTCATCGCGCCGCGCTACCTCGCGCGCAACCCAAACTTCACGCTGGGCGAGGCGGTGCAAAACGTGCCGGAGACGATGGTCACCGATCTCATCGGCGGCGCGAATCAGAATTTCGCCGCGCACCTGTACCCGATCAGCGACAACCTCACCACCGCCGATTCGCACGCCGGCACGTTCACGGCGGCGTGCGCGGTCCATATCTATCGCGGCGACGCGCTGCCCCCGGAGTATCGCGGCGCCGCCTTCGCGTGCGATCCGACGGCCAACCTCGTGCATCGCGACAAGCTCACGCCGGTCGGGCCGACGTTCGCCTCGCGCATGGCGAACGAGGGCCGCGAGTTTCTCGCCTCGCCCGACAACTGGTTTCGCCCCGTCTTCCTCGCGACCGGCCCGGACGGCGCGCTTTACGTCTGCGACATGTATCGCAAGACCATCGAACATCCGGACTACCTGCCGGTCGAGGTGCGCAAGCGAACCGACTTCACCAGCGGACGCGACCTCGGACGCTTATGGCGGGTGACGGGAAGCGAATTCAAAACTCCAAACTCAAGGCGCACTTTCCTTGCCCGCAGGTCCACTTCGGAACTCGTCCAGGCGCTCGGTCATCCGAACGCGTGGCGACGCGAGACGGCGCAACGCCTGCTGCTGGAGCGGCAAGAACCGCAGGCGCTGGCGCGGCTTGCGAAACAATTCAAGTCCCCGGGCGAAGCTGAGTTGAAACGCCGCGGTGACTTGCTGCTGACCGAAGGGTGGAGCGGCTTGCCTGATGACTCGAAATCGGGCGATGCGCTGCTAAGGCTCCACGCGCTGCGAACTCTCGCGAATCTCAGTGCCGTCGAGCGCAGCGGATCGGTCTCCCTCGCCCCCGCCGAAGGGGAGAGGGGATCGGCTCCCGCGCTCCTGGACCACGCCTTGCGGGTGTCTTTGCTCGCCTCCGATCCGGTGCTGCGCGAGAACGCCTGGCGCATCCTGACAGAGCGGCAGTGGGGCGTGACGGATTTTCCCGAAGCGTTGTTCCAAGTGTTCGCCGGCGATCCGAATCCGCGCGCCCGGTTCTGGTTCGCGCTGGGCTTGAACCAAGGCCCGCCAGAATCGCGCGTCCAAAACTGGCCCGCGGTGCTCACCCAACTCGCGGTCAACGACGGCACGAACCGCTGGATGCGGGCCGCCATTCTCAGCGGACTCAAGCCCGACGAGCAGCCGGCGCAACAACTCGCCTGTTATCTCGCGCAGCGGGCGGGCGAGCCGGCGGCAGTGGAGTTTTGGTCGGATCTCGGCCGGGTGCTCGGCGCGGAGGCCGGCACTGTGCCGCAGTTTTTTCCGACGAACGCGCCGCCTTCACCGGGCTTCATTGCCGCGCTTGACGGGGTGACGGAGTCGTTGCGCGCGCGCGGCAAACCGGCGGCGTTGCCCATGGAATTGCTTCCGCGTTTCGCGACCGAAGCGGCGCGGTTGGCCCGGTCGCCCGCCGAACCCATCGCCACGCGCAAAGCGGCCATTGGTTTTCTGGTGAACGCCGCGAGCGCCCAAGCCAGCGCCGCGTTGTTGCCGGTGCTGGTCGCCACTGAACCGGCGGAATTGCAACTGGCGGCGGTGCGTTCGCTGCTTGGTTTGCCGGGTGACACTGCCGCCAGCGAACTGCTCGCCCCGAGCCGCTGGAGCGCGCTGCCGCCAAACACGCGCGGGGTGGTCCTCGGGTCACTGCTCGCGCAACCGCGCCACATTCGGGTGTTGCTGGCCGCCATCGCCGCGAAGCAACTGCCCGAAAATGTTCTCAGCCGGGCGCAGCGCGAGACCTTGCGCAACCACAAAGACGACGCCATCCGCGACCGCGCGCAGCAGCTTTTCGCCGCCGCCGAAACCGGGGATCGCATGAAGGCTTACGAGAAGGCGCGCGCCGTTCTCACGCTCCCCGGCAACCCGGCCAACGGACACAAGATGTTCGCGACCCATTGCGCCTCCTGCCACCGGCTCGACCGCGAGGGCCACAACGTCGGCCCGGACCTGTTTGGCATCCGCAATCAGCCGAAGGAAACCATCCTCTTGCACGTCGTCCATCCGAACTACGAAGTCCTCGCCGGCTTCAACGCCTGCACCCTCGAATGTAACGACGGGCGCGAGTTGACCGGCCTGATCATTGGCGAAACCCCCACGAGCGTCACGTTGCGCCAGGCGCAGGGCATCGAGGAAACGATCCCGCGCTCCGGCATTGCGCGGCTGAAAGTCGGCCAGGCGTCGTTGATGCCCGAGGGATTGGAAGCGGCGCTGAGTCAACCGGAGCTGGCCGATTTGCTCGCGTGCTTGAAAGGAGAATGACAATGAAATCCGAACGGCGAATGGCGAATGGTGAAAGCAGCGCGAAATCCGAAGCGGGGAGTGCTTGTGTGAAAAGTAGCAGCCGCCGTGAGAAGGCTCTGATTTTTGGCGCTTGTGGTCGGCGAGCGCGGGGAGGTTTGAGCCTCCTAACGGCGGCTGCTACGACCCAGATTCGAGTTTCGAGTTTTGCGGCCTGGTTGGTGGTTTTCTGCGCGATGACCATTGGCGCTACCCCCTGCCACGCCGCTCCCGCCGGCTTTCGCGCCGGCGCGGCGATGGTGGACATCACGCCGACAAACTTTCCCATCCGCACCGCCGGCAATCTCACGCTGACCACCGCGACGAAAACCCTCGACCCGCTCAACGTCCGCGCCATCGTGCTCGATGACGGGCGGACGGCGGTGGCGATTGTCGTGGTGGACAGTTGCATGGTGGACCGCGAAACGATGGACGCGGCCAAAGCGGCGGCGCAGCGCGGCACCGGGATTCCGGTTGCGCAAATGCTGATTGCCTCGACGCACACGCACACGGCGCCGGCCGCCTACAGTTGCCACGGGAACGACGCCGAACCGGGCTACGTGGCGTTTTTGATTCCGCGCATTGCCGAGGCGATTATCACGGCGTGGCGCAACCGCGTGCCGGCGCGCGTGGGCTGGGGGAAGGGCGAGTGCCCGCAATTCGTGCATTGCCGGCGCTGGATCATGCAGCCGGGCACGGCGCAAAATCCGCCGGTCGCTTTCACTGGCCAGGCCACGAACCTCGCCATGATGAATCCCGGCTACGCCAACACGAACAAGATTCGGCAGACCGGCCCGGTGGACACTGCCGTCACGGTGCTCTCGATCCAGACCGCCGCCGGCAAGCCGCTGGCGTTGCTGGCCAATTACTCGACGCACTACGCCGGCGTGTCGGAGGCGGGATTGTCGGCGGATTATTTTGGCGAGTTCTGCCGCGTCATGGCGAAGGACCTCGGTGTGGAGGAGGGGAAGCCGTTTGTTGCGCTGATGAGCAACGGCACGAGCGGCGACGCCAACTGCGTGGATTTCACCAAGCCCAACTGGAAGAACGACCGCTTCATGGTCGCCCGCGCCGTGGCGGACGCGGCGCTCGAAGCGTTGAAGGCAGCGCGTTACCAAGACTGGGTGCCGCTGGCGATGGCGGAGCGGAAGCTTTCTTTGCAAGTGCGCCGGCCCTCGCCCGCGGATGTGGCGGCGGCCCGCGATTATCTGGCGAAAAATGTGGGCGACCGTCCGCCGCGCAATTGGGAGGAAAACTACGCCCGCGAAACGGTGAAGATGGCCGACTGGCCAGTCAGCAAGGAGATCAAGTTGCAGGCGTTGCGCATCGGCGATTTCGCCATCGGCTCGACGCCGTGCGAAACCTACGGCAGCACCGGGCTGGCGATCAAGCAGGCCAGCCCATTCTCGTTGACGATGGTCATGGAGCTGGCGAACGGCTGCAACGGTTACCTGCCGCCGCCGGACCAGTTCGCCCTCGGCGGCTACACGACCTGGCGGGCCCGGTCGAGTTACCTCGAAATCGGAGCCGAGCCAAAAATCCGCGCCGGCGTGGGGGCGCTACTCAAGCGGGTGAAACGGAGCAAATAGTCTTCCCGATTAATCGGAACGCCAGGTGTCGAGCAATCAGCCGAAACGCAAAAAGACTTGGCAGTCTGCCGACGCACTCGTTCCTGGATTTATGAGTTTTGGCTTCACCTGTTTCTCCATTCGCGAGTTCGCCTTGCGAAGGAAAATGGGATTGCGCTGCCGTTTTCGCATCCGCATGATCCCGCGCAGATTCCCATGGACCAAGCTACGAAAATGAAACCCAACCGGAAACCAAGCCGCTTTGCTTTCACGCTGATTGAATTGCTGGTGGTGATTGCCATCATCGCCATCCTCGCCGCCATGCTGCTGCCGGCACTGGCCAAAGCCAAGGCCAAGGCCCATCAGACGGCCTGCCTCAACAACCTCCGCCAGATCGGCATCGCCACGGCCATGTACACCGGCACCTACCAAAAATATCCCGGCTGCATCAAAGTGCCGGATTTCAACTACATCTGGCCGCTGCGGATCTTCTCCGAGATGGGAACCAACCGCGCCTCCTTCTGGTGTCCGGCGAACAAACCGGAATACCAATGGGACACCAACGTGAACAAGTCCCTCAATGGGCGGATTGATTTCCTGACCGCCTCGGGCAATGGCGTCGGTTTCAGCTACGGCTACAACGATTGGGGCATTGGCCCGGTCACGCAGAATATCGCGGAACAACTCGGTCTGGGCGGCGACATCAACCCGCCTTCCCAACCCGAAATGCCGGAAAGCCGGATTCGCTCGGCGTCAGATATGATCGTCCTGGCCGACAGCAAGTCGGATCGTTCCTGGGACGGCAACATTGATCCCAAGGAGAGCGACCAGTGGCCCGCCAAGCGCCACAACCAGCGCTGCGTTCTGATGTTCGGCGATGGTCACTCCGAAGCGGCGAAGCGCAGCGACGTGGTGAACCCCAACGACACCAAATGGCGGCGGCGCTGGAACAATGATAATCTCCCGCACCCGGAGTACAGTTGGACGGGCGACAACGGCACGAGCAAGGATTAGCCCGTAGCCCACCTGCCAAAGCTTACCACTCCACAATTGCTCCCGCGTGACGTTGGGGGCATTTCCGATTGAGGGCGGGGCGGGGCTTCATCCGCTCCCTGCGAGGTACGAGTGGGGGATAGGACCGAGGCGCGGGGCTATCCGAAAAACGAACCCTCTCCCTGACCCGTAGCCGCAGACGTGAGCCCGCGCCCGCTTGCCTTGCGAGAAGCCAGCGCCGACTCACGGCGGGGGCTCCGGATTAGCGCCGCCCAGTCGGAAGGCAAGGGGCGGCTGGGTTTCAACTTCCCGTCTTCAATTCCACTACATCGTGCGGCGTGGCTTCCTTCATGCCGGCGGCACTCACGCGGATGAAGCGGGCCTTCGCGCGCAATTGTTCGAGGTTCGCGGCACCGAGATAACCCATGCCAGATTGAATCCCGCCGACTAGCTGTCCCAGCACGCGGTCCACCGAGCCAACCACTTCTTTGAGCGCCTCGATGCCTTCGGCGGCGACTTTTTGCGTGGGGTTCGCCGCGTGACCGTAACGCGCGGCACTGCCGGCGCGCATCGCGGCCAGGCTGCCCATGCCGCGATATTGTTTGTAAATTTTTCCCGCGATCTCCATCCCCTCGCCCGGCGCTTCGTGGCAACCGGCGAAGATGCCGCCGCAAATTACCGCGTTCGCCAGCGTCAACGCCTTCACGATGTCGCCGGACTTGGTGATGCCGCCATCGGCGAGGATCGCCACGCCCTTCTTTTCGGCCAGGCGCGAGCCTAGGTAGAGCGCGGTCATCTGCGGAATGCCCACCCCCGCGACGATGCGCGTGGTGCAAATCGAACCGGGCCCTTGCCCGACCTTGATGGCGTTCGCGCCGCAGTCCGCGAGATACTCCACGCCCGCCGCACTGGTCACGTTGCCGGCGATAATGGGCAGTTTCGGAAATGCGTCGCGCAGGATTCTCACCGTGTCGCCCACGCCCTTGCTGTGACCATGCGCGGTGGAGACGGCGACCACGTCCACGTCGCGTTCCACCAACCCGCCGACGTGCGTGAGGATGCGCTCGCGGTCCAGCTCGCCAAACGCATTGCGCGTGGCGCTCACCGCCGCGCCGCACACAAGGCGGAAGTGGGAATCGCGCGCCGGTTTGAACTGCGCCTTGCGCTCCTGCTGAATGCGCTCGACGTCGTTCATGGTGAACAGTCCTTTAAGATGATCCTCGTCATCCACCACGAGCAGTTTGTGGATGCCGGGGCGCTCGGTGAAAAATTTATCAGCGCGCGCGATGGGGTCTTTGCTGAGTTCCTTCTTGTTGATCGTCTGAACCTGTGCGCGCGGGGTCATGGCTTCGGCGATCTTCCGTTTGGCGTAGCGCGGCTTGACGAGGTGGCCGGAAAGTAGCCCGACGAGAACTCCTTTTTCATCTACCACCGGGAACGTGCTGAAGGCGAAGCTGCGCCCCTCGACCATCTTGATCACGTCGCTGATGAACTGGTCGGGCGCGACTTTGATCGGGTCCTGGATCATGCCGGGCACATGGTATTTCACGCGGCTCACTTCGGAAAGCTGCTGGCGCTCCGGCATGTTGTAGTGGATGAGACCGAGGCCGCCGTTGAGGGCCATCGCCGTG
>CAIKLQ010000554.1 GCA_903828255.1 uncultured Verrucomicrobiota bacterium | reverse complement strand
GGCCTTCGCAAAATCCAGGCCGATGGCTTCGTTCACTTCCGTTTGCATCACGCCGGGGATGATTTGCTCCGCCGGATCTTCGATGCTGATGATGTGCCGTCCGCCTTGCTCCACGAGCTGGCGCAGACAGGCATAAATCGTCGTCGTCTTGCCGCTGCCCGCCGGGCCGGTGAGGAGCAACAGGCCGGTCGTCTGGCGCAAAAACTTCTGCAACTCCGCGCCGGCTTCGACGGGCAGATTCAACTCATGCAACGACTGCACCGTGGCGGAATTGAACAACCGCAATACGATCTTCTCGCCGGTGACGGTCGGATACGTTGCCACGCGCAGGTCGTTCTGGGAATTCAACTCGCGGCGTTCGATCCGGCCATCTTGCGGCAACGAATCCTGGTAGGTCTTGAGCCGGGCGAGAAATTTGATGCGCCCGAACACGCGCTCCGCGACATTCGCCGGCAACGTCGTGACTGGCGACACCACGCCATCCAATCGGAACGCGACCTCGGCGAGGGCATTGCGCATTTGGAGGTGGATGTCGCTCGCGCCGGCCTGCTCGGCTTGATGCACGAGTCGTTCGAGCAAGGCGGGCGCGGAAGCCTCGGCGGCCTCCGAATGTTGATTAGTTTCAGGTTTGTTCACCATGGTAAATCCCAGTTGTCATGTCTTCCTGCGGTTGGTTATGACAGGTCAGCGCGCGAATCGTCACGAATGCCCGCCCGAAGCAGCTCTGCACGGCGGTGGGCTCATGGGCCCGAAGCGTGATCGCCAAATCGTGGCAGCTACCCATGTGCCCGCCGCCCACCGACCCACGGTGGCATCTCGCGATGCCCCGTGGAATCGGACGATGGCCCGTGATTTCCGGGAATCATTCACCGGGCGGGCGTTGAGGCTTGGACTGGTTTCCGCTAACGCCAGTCCCCCGTTGACCGCCAGGCTCACGTTGACCACCTTGACCGCCAGGCCCGCCCGGGCCGCCCATGCGCTGCGGTGGCCGCATCTGTTGCAACTGCTTCAGTTGCTCGGGCGTGAGGATCTTCTCGAGCTTCGCTTTGGTTTCGGCTTCCAAGGCCGCCACTTGCTTGAGTTGGTCGGCGGTCAGGTTCAACTGCTCCATGGCGCGCGGGGGCAGCAGGTGAAAGCCGCCTTGGCCACCGGGACCGCCGGGACCACCGCGTTCTCCACCCGGTCCACCACCGGGGCCGCCGGGGCCGCCTTCGTGACCGGGAGGACGTTGCCCTTCCGGGCGTTGATTGTTGTCTTGCGCAATGAGCAGGCAAGTGGATGCGCCCAGCGCCAGCGCGAGAAGGATGACTTTTGTTTTCATGATATGTGTTGGTGTTTCGGTGTTGTGTTTACTGTGTTTTCCCCGCGCTCGCCGTCTGCACCGACACGATGCAGCAAACAGTCCGGTTGGAGCGCAGAAATTGTTGCCGGCCCGGCAGCGGGCGCGACTTTGAAGGATCGGTTCCTAATCCCAGCCTTGGTTTCGTGATTGTAGGTTTCATCTGGGCTTTCATTCCTCACGGCACGCGAACGCCGATGCGATAGAAGCGCTGCGCGTCTGCCGGAGTAGGATCGGTGAGCGTATCCACGCCGCCGCTGCCAGGGATGTCGGTTTGCGACAGGAGGTTCGTCCACACGCCCGAAGTCAGACTGGCGGCATAATACAACGTGTATCTGCGGCTGGCTGAAGATGGAAACAAGATGGCGACGCCGGACACGTTGCTGATGCTCTGCACGCGGAAGTTGGAGAGCAGGTTCGTCGGATTCGTATCCGCAAGGTATTCGGCGTGATTCACCGCGCCGTCGCCGTCGGGATCACAGGTGGCGCAGGAATTGGCGTTGGTCGTTGTGCCGTTGCCGCCGAAGTATTCCCGCCGCCACCCGTCGGGGATGCCATCGCCGACATGATCCACGTCGCTGTAGTTTCCGCCGCGCACCAGGCGGACATAGTTGAAGCCGCGAATCGCATCGCCCTGGGGACCGAAGGCATATCCCGTGTAGGTCACGCCGTTTGTGGTGACCGCGTAGGTCGTCGCATAAGCGTAGGGAGGCCCGACCTTGGGATCGCTGCGTTGACAGCCGGCGCCGTGGACATCCACCCACCTTCCCGCGCTGCCCGGCCAGCCCAGCGCCCTGCCAAACGGAATGTAAACCGCCGATCCGCCTGCCGATCC
>CAIKLQ010000553.1 GCA_903828255.1 uncultured Verrucomicrobiota bacterium | reverse complement strand
TGGAACTTCTGGCGAATCCCTTTGGCCACACACGCATCATGCATCCACACACTGAACCAGATCCCAGAAACTTGCACAAGTTATCCGTGCGCGACTCCTTAGTTCGCCATTTCTGCGAAACTAAGCCAGCCCGAGCGAAGTCGCCGCCGAACTCAACAGCGGCAGCTCGCCCCGGGCGTGCAAACACCTCGGGGCGAGCGCTGTTCAATTCTTCACTGATAAACCAGCCGCCAACAGCCTTGGATATTGCTGCCGCGGACGTCTGGCCCCACCGAACCCCGGCCCCAGAAGTAATCATTGCAGTTGGAGATACCGCCCGGGCCGATCACCCCGATCACGACCGCTTGGCGGTCAGACGGTTGATATTGCGACTTGGCCAGGAACCAGGCGATCCGGATTGGCATCGGCGGCAGAATGTTGTACCGCCCCAGCGTCCAGTCCGCGAATCCCGCGCCAAAGCCCGAGTTGTCCTGCGCGAGCGTTTCAAAACCCAACAACTGGTGCAGCCCGTCAAAGGCCGGAATCCAGCGGTCGTACCACTTCACTCCGTTGTAGGTGTCCTTGAGCACTTCGCAGGAGAGCAACGCCAGCCATTCGAGATCGAGATCGCCCCACGCGCCCACGACATCGGTGTAACTCACCTTGCCGTCGTTCTGGCTGCTTTCAAAGGTGAAGCCGCCGCCGTTGCCGTGGCCGATGTAGAATACGATGTCGGCGTTATCCACGTAGGTTGAGTCCAGCCCGTTGCCGCTTTCCAGGAAATCCCGCTCCCAGCAGGATGATCCGGTGAAGTTGAATCGCCGAACATAGCCGCCGCTGGCGAAGCGGTTGTTGAACCCCGTTTGTTGCGCCGCGCCCATGTTCGAGACTGCGCGTTCGCAGCCGTAGTCGGTCACCCCGCCGACTTTCGGAGTGGGCCGGCCGACGCCCGGGCCGCCCGTCCCGCCACCGACGATGGCCACGACTTGCACTGCCGGTACGCTGACGCCGTTGGCGTCGGTCACGATCACCCGCACGGCCTCGGTGGTGGTTGGGCCGCGAGGCTGGGCGGTGTATTGAATGGTCGGCGCGTTGGAATTACTGAGGTCCGTGCTCGACGACATCCATTCGTAAGTGTAGGGCGGCGTGCCGCCAGTGACGGCAGCCTCCGCGAAGACCAAGTTGTTATTCGCCGTCGCACTGAGCCTCATCTGCGGCACGAGGGCCGGGTCGTCCGTGGCGGGAACGAGCACGCGCAGCAGTTGCATCGGTTCGCCCCCGAAATCCGCCACGCCGCCGCATTCCCAATACGGAATCAGGGTGTGAACGCCGGGCACGGACAGGGGCGGCGCGTAGTAACAAAGCTGCGGATTGTCCCGGGGCTGCAATTGCGGGTAGAGCATCCCCGAGCGTCGGAGCGCTTCATTTGGAGTAATCACCGGCACCGCGTTGCCTTGCTTTAGCTCGCGGTTGGCGTAATCGAGCGCGGTCGGTTGGCCATCGGCCCCGAGGGCGAGCAACACTTTCGCCCCCGGCCCCGTGAGCGGGATGCCCCCGAGGTTGAATTGGAAATCCACATGCGTGTCGAGGGCGGTCGGCGTGAGCAAGGGGTTGCCGCGCGTGTCCACCGCTTCGAACATGGTATGCCGGACGCGCGGTTCACCTTCCGTCGGCAACAAACCCGCCTGGCCTAAACCGCGCGCGAACAAATCCAACGCGGCGGCTTGATCCGGCGGAGTCAACTTCGCGATCGCGGCGAAGTTGAGGCCGTCAAAAGCAAAAGGCCCGCTGTTGTCAGAGGATTCCCGGGTCAACGCCTCGATGAGAGCGGGATCTTGAATTGGCTGATGCGGGATGGCTTGAAAATTCTGCGGGTCAACGAAGATGGCTTCGCCGTTCTGCAAGAGCAACTGGGCGCGCGGGATGTTGAAAGCGCCCGCCAGACCGTCCACTTGCCCGGCGGTCAAACCCGCGCCGACGACG
>CAIKLQ010000552.1 GCA_903828255.1 uncultured Verrucomicrobiota bacterium | reverse complement strand
GAGGATCGCGCGTTTTGAAAAATCGCGTTGGCGTTTCGAACAGGCTCGTGTTGAATGTGCCTAGATGCCTGAATTCCGCGAAGCCGACGCCTGTATGAATAACCGTAACCCCGATGCGCCGACATGAGTTTGCCCGCCGCCCAAGTCTTGCCGGGTAAAGTTGACCCGCGCCTCGCGTCTCGCCTGCCAATGCGCGTGCTGGTGTGCGAGGACAATGTCATCAACCAGAAAGTCACCGTCCGCCTCCTGCAACAACTGGGCTATCACCCCGATCTGGCTGGCAATGGCCAGGAGGCGCTCGCTCGCTTGGACGCGCAGGCTTACGATTTGATTTTCATGGACGTGCTGATGCCGGAGCTGGACGGCTTGGAAGCCACGCGCGAAATCCGCCGGCGGCAGCAGGACCCCGCCCGCCATCCCAACTTTGGTTCGCGCATCGTCATCGTGGCCATGACCGCTACTGCGCAGCCGGGGGATCGCGAGAAATGTATTGCGGCGGGCATGGATGATTACCTGTCCAAGCCCGTGCGGTTGGAGAATGTCAGGATCGTGATTGAGCGCCGGGGCGGTTCGCCTGCGGCCAACGGCGCGGCCGAGTCACCCACCGCCACGCCGGTTGACTTGGCGCGGTTGCGCGAACTCACCGACGGCACGGAGGCAGGATTGGGCGAATTGGTGGATTTTTTCCTTGAGCAGACGACCTTGCAAATAGAGCAATTGGTGGGCGCGGTCCGCGATGGCCAGGCGGACCGCGTGCGATCCATTGCGCATAGTTGTGCCGGCGCGAGCGCGACCTGCGGCGTCAGGGAACTGGTGCCGCTGTTGCGAGCATTGGAACAACTTGGGCTGGAGCAGAAGCTGGCCAGCGCCGATGCAGCCTGTGCGGCTGTGATGAGCGAGTTCGCGCGCGTTCGCGTTTTTCTGGCGACCTATTCCCAGCCCGCCGCCGAAGGGACCACCGGAGGCTGAAGGATTGAGAGGTTGAGATGGGGGAATTGGCTAAGCGTCCGACGCGGCGGACAAGCCGGACGACCTGCCGATTGGGACCCCGCCCTTCGCCCGGCCCATCCCCTCCTTGTGTGGAAGGCGTTTTGACTTTCGCCCGTTTGCTTCCTAGGCTGGCGTCATGGAATTTTTGCACGCGCCTTGGCGCATTGAATATCTGCTCGCGCCCAAGCCGGAGGCGACCCAAAGCCTCTTCACGCAGATCGCCCAATCCAGTGACGACGTGGCCAACCTGGTCATCGCGCGCGACCGTTCGTGCTACGCGGTGCTCAACCGCTACCCTTACAACGGCGGGCATTTGCTGGTCGTGCCCTACAAGGAATCTCCGGACCTCGACGGCCTCACGGAAGAAGAACTCGCGGACTTGTGGAAACTCACGCGGCGGTGCGTGAACGCGCTCAAGCAGCACATGAAGCCGGACGGTTTTAACGTGGGCATCAATCTCGGCAAGGCGGCGGGCGCGGGCATTTTTCAACACCTCCATATCCACATTGTCCCGCGCTGGTTGGGCGATACCAACTTCATGCCCGTGCTCGCGCAGACCAGCGTCGTGCCGCAGGCCCTGGCCGAACTGGCCGCCCAACTTCGCGCCGGGCTCGCTCAATGAATTCTTCATCCTTCATTCTTAATTCCTAATTCCTACGATGCCGACCGAAACCCTCCATTTCGAAAACGCCCGCGTCGCCCAGCAGTTGTTCAACCACGACTCGCGCAACCTGCAATCCCTCGAAGAACAACTCGGGGTGAAAGCCACGTCGCGCGACGGTTGGATCAAACTTGATGGGGCCGCGGACGCTGTCGAACGCGCCAAAAATCTTTTCATGTCGCTGGAAGGCTCGCTCAAAGCCGGCGCGCCCATTCGTAATCGCGAGTTTGCGCACGCGCTGAATGTCGTGAAGCACGAGGGCGTCGCGACGCTCAAGGACTTGATGAACGATCGTGTGCAAACGCACGAAAAGAAGCCCGGCGTCACCGCCAAAACGGTCGGGCAGAAGCGCTATGTCGAAGCCATCCGTAAGCACGACATCACGTTCGGCATCGGCCCCGCCGGCACGGGGAAAACCTATCTTGCCGTGGCGATGGCTCTGGCGACGCTGCGCGAGGGCAAGGTTGCGCGCATCATCCTGACTCGGCCCGCGGTGGAAGCCGGCGAGGCGCTGGGTTTCTTGCCCGGCGATCTCTACGAAAAAATCCTGCCGTATCTCCGCCCATTGCACGACGCGCTCCAGGACATGCTGCCCACCGAGGACCTGCAAAAGCATACCGAGCGCACCACGATTGAGATCGCTCCGCTCGCATACATGCGCGGGCGCACTCTCAACAACGCCTTCATCATCCTCGACGAAGCGCAAAACTCGACGACCGAACAGATGCTCATGTTTCTCACGCGCCTCGGCCACGGCTCCAAGGCGGTTATCACGGGCGACGAAACCCAGGTGGACTTGCCGTCGCATAAACATTCAGGCCTGCTGGAAGCGCATCGTGTGCTGCGAAATGTGGAAGGCATCGCCGTGGTTGAATTCGACAAACGCGATGTCGTTCGCCATCCGCTGGTGCAGCGGATCATCGCCGCCTATGAGGAGCATCGCGGGAAGACGAAACCGGAATGACGAAGCCGGTGTCTTCCCAACAACCTGGGAGTGGCGCTCTCGCCGCCAAGCTCGCGTTGACGATCCACAACCGGCAGGGAATCCAGGCGGTCAATCTGCGTTTGCTCCGCGCCGTGGCGCGGCGATTGTTCGAGAAACTCCCGCAAGTTCAAAGCGCCGAACTCGGGGTTTCCCTGGTCGCTGCGCCCGAGATGACGCGACTCAACGAAACCTTCCTCCAGCACGCCGGCTCAACCGACGTCATCACCTTCGACTACGCGGATCACGCCGCCCGCCGCCCGCCGCCCGCATTCCCCATCCACGGCGAACTCATCATTTGCGTGGACGAAGCCAGCGCTCAAGCCCGGCGCTTTCGCACCACCTGGCAGGGCGAACTCGTCCGCTACCTGGTCCACGGCGTCTTGCATCTGCTCGGCCACGACGATCACCGCCCGGCGGCCCGGCGGCGCATGAAACGCACGGAAAACCGGCTGGTCCGGGCGCTCGCCGCCGAGTTTAACTTCCACCAACTGGCCCGCCCGCCCGTTCGCCCGGGGGCGCGCAAATCGTAAATCACGAATCGTTCGCGGCGCATTTGAAATTCGGTGGCCGCCAGCGTCAGCGCGGGAGCACGTTCGCGGCGATGATTCTGGAGGCCAATTGCAAATCCCCCAAATGTGGGATTGCATGGATGGACTCGTCGCTGGCACTATCAATCCAGTCCTTGAAACTACAAAAACGACCAATTCGGGAAATCTGCCCATGACTAAATCATTCAATAGTGATCACCCCGGGGCGCGGCGCGGCGCGGCGTTCACCCTCATCGAACTGCTGGTGGTCATTGCGATCATCGCCATCCTAGCCGCCATGTTGCTGCCCGCACTGGCCAAGGCAAAAGACAAGGCCGTGCGAGCCCAGTGTCAGGGGAATGTCAAACAACTCACTCTCGGCATGCATCTCTATTCCACCGACTACAAGGATTATCTTCCGGAGGCGAATTGGAATTCACCTTGGGAGGCTAGAGGCTGGCTTTTCGACGCCTCCAGGGGATTCGTCCCAGATCCATCGGTTGCACCCTATAAGACCAACCTCGCCTTGGCCTACGCAGGTGGTCTGCTCTGGGAGTACACAAAAAGTTTAGGAATCTACAAATGCCCCGCTGAGAGGACCAATGCCATCCCGACCTATAATTTACGGTCGCAGAAGTTGACAAGTTATCTGATGAACGGCGCTGTGGATGGATATGGCCTGCCGCTCGAAAGAGGAGGAAAAGTGGGGGGCGTTGCGCCCAGGTCATACAAGAGTACCCAGTTTCGACAGGATGCAATCATCATTTGGCAGGCGCTGGAAACCAATCCAGGCGATTGGAACGACGGGTCAAGCAGCCCGGACGAAGGCATCACCAAGATGCATTCTGTGGGCACTTCCGTTGGGGTGGTGGATGGGCATGTGGAGTACTTGAAGACCATTAAGTTTTACCAGGAAGCCAATTTGCCGTCCAAGAACCGGCTTTTTTGTAATCCGGGGACGATAAATGGCAGGTAACAGGGCGACCTAGTCGAGATGAAAACCAATTTTCCCCGAATGTTGTTGCTGTGCGCCAGCCTGGCCGTCATGGCTTTTGGCTGTGGCCGGAAGGCGGATCCCAAGCAAACGACGCAACCAGTCGAGAGCACCCAACCCGCTCCAGAGGCAACGCCAGATCCCGCGCCGGCAACCTACCAAGCGCTGCAACCGGCGCAACCCGCCCCCGCGCCCCCGGCCACTGCGGCGGCGGTCCCAGCCCAAATGAGCCAAGCCTTGGCCGTGTACAAAGCCGGCAATCTCGAAGATGCCGTCACGCGCTTGCAGAAGTTACGCGCCGCGACCGCCCTGACGCCGCAGCAGCGCATGGATCTGAATGACAAGATGGCCGCAGTCATGGGGGAAATCTATGCGCTTGCCGCCAAAGGTGATTCCCGCGCCATCGCGGCCGTCAAACAATACGAGCAGATGCAAACGCAGCGGCGGTAGCAGCGCCCGCGGCGGAGCGCGGGTTTCCCAACCTGCGGTAGCGCCGATCGCCCCATCGGCAGGTCGCCGAAAATTCGGAAGCGCTGCGACCTTGCTGGCGCTTGGAAGTGGGGCGCGGTAGAAACCGGGCGAAAGATTTTCCCGCGTCGTCTGGCGCCATCAATTGCAAAATCCCTGCGGCCAGATCGCCATGAAACGCAACCTGAATTTGCCCCGCACCTTTCTGTTCGCCACGACGCTGGCGTTTTCGGCTCTCGCCGCCGACCAGCCCAACATCGTTTTCATCCTCGCCGACGATCTCGGCTACGGCGATTTGAGTTGTTACGGGCAGCAGAAATTCGCGACGCCAAACATTGATCGGCTCGCGGCGGAAGGCCTGAAGTTCACGGCGCATTACGCGGGGCACAACGTCTGTGCGCCGTCACGTTGCGCGCTGCTGACCGGCAAGCATCCTGGGCACGGTTACATTCGGGAGAATCGCGGCGGACTGGGCCCCGGCGGCGAAGGCCAGGAGCCGGTGCCGGCGGGCGAACTCAAGCTGCCGCTGCTCCTGAAACAATTGGGTTACACACTGGGCGCTTTCGGCAAGTGGGGCTTGGGCGCCAGCGGCACCAGCGGCGATCCGCTTCGCCAGGGCTTCGACACTTTCTACGGCTACAACTGCCAGGCCGTGGCGCACAATTATTATCCCACGCAGCTTTGGTCCAACGCCACGCACGTCGCGCTGAACAATCCGAAATTCGCCGCGCACCAGAAACTCCCGGACGGCGCGGACGCCAGCCTCCCCGCCACCTACGCCAAGTTCAGGGGCCAGGATTACGCGCCCGATCTCATCGGCGTCCAGGCGCGGCAATTCATCCGCGACCACAAAGCCCACCCGTTCTTCCTCTACTACCCGACGACCGTCCCGCATCTGGCGCTGCAAGTGCCGGAGGATTCGCTGAAGGAATTTGCCGGGCGGTTTCCCGAAGAGCCTTACCTTGGCGGTCGTGGCTACTTGCCGAACCGCACGCCGCGGGCGACCTACGCCGCGATGATCACGCGCCTGGATCGCGAAGTGGGCCGGGTGCTGGGATTGGTCAAGGAACTCGGCCTCGACGAGCGCACCCTCTTCATCTTCACCAGCGATAACGGTCCGCTCTACGAAAAGTTGGGCGGCACCGACACGGACTTTTTCAACAGCGCCGGTGGTTTGCGCGGGCGCAAAGGTTCGTTCTACGAAGGCGGCTTTCGCGAACCTTGCCTGGTTCGGTGGCGGGGAAAAATCGCGCCCGGTTCGGTCTGCGACCGCGTGACCGGCTTCGAGGATTGGCTGCCCACCTTGCTCGACTTGATCGGCGAACGCGAACGCATCCCAACCGGGATTGACGGCCTCAGTTTCGCGCCGACCTTGCGCGGGGAAAAACAACCGCCGCGTCCGTTTCTTTACCGCGAGTCGCCCGGCTACGGCGGTCAGCAATGCGTCCGGGTGGGCGATTGGAAAGCCATCCGCACCAAGCTCAATGGCGCCAACCAGACCGCCAACGCGCAACTCGGCAACCTCGAACTCTACAATCTGGCCGACGATCCCGGCGAATCGCGCGACGTGGCGGCGCAACATCCCGACTGCGTAAAAGAACTCGGCGCGATCCTGAAGCAACAGCATGTGAAGTCCGCCCTCTTTCCCATCCGGGCGCTGGATGGCGTGGGCGACTCACCGTAGCGGCAGGCCTCGGTGACTGTCGCGGAGGGCGGCACCCTGCCGCCCGGAAAAACCTCCCGCAACTCGGTGGCGCTCCGATTCTCCGGG
>CAIKLQ010000551.1 GCA_903828255.1 uncultured Verrucomicrobiota bacterium | reverse complement strand
CTGTTCGTGTCTCGACGACGGCGGTGTGCGTCAGATCGGTGTGGATGAAAATGAGCTGGTTGGTTTTCAAATCGCCCGCCGTGACTTTCGCCTCCTCGACCGCGAGGAACGGCGTTCCGCGCTTCTTGAGCAGTTCCATCATGGCTTCCGAATCGTCCTTCGTGCCGCCGTGGTCGGTGTAGATGTTAAGCAGGCGACCGTGGTGACGGTCGGACCAGGCGAGAAATTTGTCCGTCTCAGCGTAGAGGGCGTCGAAGAGCCAGACTTCGTCGGCATTTTTCGGCAACCCGCCCCGGTCCAAAATGCCGGAGATAACCCGATATCCGCCGCTATGACCGGATAGGATGAGTTGCCCAACGGCGAAATCTCTCTGCGTGAACCCGCCTTGCGCCTGAAGCGTCGTCACGACTTCCGCCATGAAGTTTTTGAAACCGTCCCGATCTTCGAGCTTGCCGCCAAAGGAATCCGGCGCGTTGTGCGGGCCTTCGGGGACGACGAGCACCGCGTTTTTGCCGCTGGCGACGAGCTGCTCGATCAACTTGAAGCTACTCAGCGTGCCCGCCACCGTGTTGTTCCAACCGTGAAAATGGATGACGAAATCCACCCGGCCTGTTTCCCGAAACCCCTTCGGGATAAAGATGGCCACGGTGCTGTCGGAGTAATGCTCCTTGGCCGGATACAATTTGTCCTTGTACTTGTGGCCCTCAGCACGACCCGGATGGGGAAAGGGCGCGGAACCAAACTGCGTGACGATGAGGCGACCCTGGGCGGCGTAGGTTTGCTCAAGGCTCTCGCCGGCCAAGAGGGGCGCAGCTGTGGCGAGGAGAATTGCGAGAGGTGCTTTCATCGCGCGCAACATGGCAAAGGCCGGCGGAGGAGGACAGGCGAAAATCTGGGGGCGCTTGCAGCCCCCATTTGCGGAGCGCGGGTCTGTGACCCGCAGCGCTTCCGCACTTCAAAGCCGCTGCGGGTCACAGACCCGCGCTTCGATGCCCCAGCCGACTTCGGCGGTGTGCTCCTCAAGAATCTGCTCCCAGGATTTTGCCCACCAGATTCGGCACACGTTGCAGAGTGCGCCGAGCATCACCACACCCCCAGTTCGCGCAACTGCCGCTCCGCCGCCGCCGCCCAGCCGCGATTCGCCGCCGGACTCGCCGGGCTCGGATGCAAAATCTTGCCGATGCGCAGCGGAGTCCCGGGAAAAACCAGCGCCGCCCGACGGGCCGCAAAATCCCCGACGCCGATCAGCCATTCCGGGGCGAGGATTTCCGCCATCCGCCGCAAGTGCGCATCACAGGCCGCAAACAATTTGGCGGCTGGCTCCGCAGGCAGTTTGTCCGGGGTGAGATTGCGCCCGCCTTCGTCGAGGAACGCTAGCGGGCAGTAGTTCGCCACGAAGTGCTCGGCGAAGAACTTTTCCGGGCGATCAAAAGTCGCCGCGAACAACCCCCAAAGCCGGCGCCCGCTGACTTCGGAACGCGGGCAGGCAAAGCCGGTGACGGGTTTTTTCGGATGCTCGTGCGGCGGCTTGCCGACCGGCGCGCTGATTCCCAGCCAGTCGCGGACGGCGGCAACTTCGCCGAAGGGCACGCCGGTTTGTACCATGCCGAACGGGCCAGGGTTCATTCCCAGGAAGAGGACGCGCTTGCGACCGCCGCCGAACTGGCGGAGATATTTTTCATGCGCGGCCCAGGCGTAATCGAGCGGATTGTAAACGTGGGTGACGGGTCGGGGGAACTTCTGGCGGTGAACCGCGGCGCGGAGTTCCTGGGCGGCGGCGATGAGTTGGGCGGACATGTGCGGGGCGTTTATTGCCAGTCGCGGCGGCGCGACGCGAGGGAAATCCACGGGTTTGCGCCGGAGGGCTGAACCGGGCTGCGTCCCGGTGGCGCGAAGCATCCGAACCCTGCACCAACCGGATCAAAGCCGAAACTCATAAACTCAAAAAGGGGATGAGCTTCCTTCAAAATTGTAGCCGCAGACGTGAGGCCGCGCTCCAATTCCGTAGATTTTCGCCGACCAACGGCGGTGGCTATGGGGTTTTGAAACAGCCGCGGGGCATTCATTTTTTGCGTTTTTGAGTTTTGGCTCTCGAAAGCCGGTGCGCTGGAAACTCGGCGGCGGCGGCGCGGCGGTGGCGGAAAGTGACATTGCAATTCCCACCTCAGCGTACTAAGGTGGCAGGCAGTTCGCTTTCCGCACGCGGCCCCGCCGGTCCTGGGTGGGGGCGTGGGCGGACGACGAGATTTGACCATGGCAACGACTTTAAGCCCGAGTGAAGAGGCCCAGTTAGCGCAGACGATTGAGATGTTCGAGGTGATCACTCAATCGCAGCCACACGATCATCAATCACTCGAAATCCTCAAGGAGGCTTACAGCAAACTGGGCCGCGAAACGGATGTCGTCGGTACATCCAAGCGCATCGCCCAAGCGTATGTCCACATGGGGCAATACTCCTCGGCCATCCTCGAATACGAGACGATTCTTCAACGGTTCCCCAACGACCCGGATGTGCAGGCCGCGCTCCAGGAGATCGAGAGCAAGGCCAACAACGTGGCCCTCGAGCCAGCGTTGGGCGAAACCACCTTTCCCAAAAAACTCGAAGGCGTCCCGCCCCGGATGGCGCGGAAGGGATTCGGACCGGACGCCCCGACTGAGATCGAAGATGGCCGCCGGTCCATGCACAAAATTTTCGTCGAAGGGAAAATCGTGACGGTGGCGGATTTTGATCTGTGCTGGCACAAGATGGACATGACAGTGCCGCCGAACGGAGTGATCGAGCCGTTCATCCAGTTGCTCGCCGACAAAGGCATTCATCCGGTGGAAAAATCCATCAAGCTGCTCACGGACAAGACGCGCATCGCGTATCTGCCGATGGACCGGTACGACATGGACATGGACTTGGCGCGCACCTTTCCCAGCGTAACGTGCCGCCGTTGGTGCGTGTTGCCGTTCGACCGCATGAGCAAATCCGTGCTCGTCGCCACCGCGAATCCCTTCAACCAGCAGGCCTCCAAGGAACTTCAGGCCGCCACCAAATACCGCCTCCTATGGTATTTGGTTCCGCCGGCGGACCTCGTCAAGAACCTCCGTAAAGTTTTCCGCTAAACCATGCCTCCCGTTAAATCATTTGGGGAACGCATCGCCGACGCGCTGGTCGAAGACGGACTCTTGACGACCCAGCAGGTCGAAGAATTGCTCGAGCAACAAAAGAAAGTCGGCGCGCGCTTCATCAAGCTGGTCGTGGAAAAAGCCTACGTTACCGAGCAGGACTTGACCGTCTCGATGGGCCGCGTGCTCAATGTCCTGCCCATCAATCTGAGTCGCATCAGCGTGCCGCCGGAACTGGTCGAGCTCCTGCCGCGCGAACTCGCCCGCAACCACAAGATCGTGCCGATCGCCCGGCTCGAAAATAAACTCTTCATCGCCATGGCCGACCCGCTGAACGTCCTGGCCACGGACGATCTCAAGCGGATCACTAAGCTGGAAGTGCAGCCTTTCATCGCCTCCGAAAAAGCGATCCTGGACAAGCTCAACACCCTTGATGCCGTCAAAAGCGGCAGCATGGAGGACATCATCCAGGATGCAAAAGACAAGGGCGATGCGGACCCCGAGGCCGAAGGCCTCGAAACCGTCAAGGAAGCCGTCGAGGATGTGAACCTCGACCAGTTGGCCGCCTCCAGCGAAGAGGCCCCGGTCATCAAACTGGCCAACATTATTCTCGTTCAGGCCATCAAAGACCGCGCCAGCGACGTGCATATCGAGCCTTTCGAAAAGACCCTGCGGCTGCGCTACCGGGTGGACGGCGTGCTGATGGATGCCACCCCGCCGCCCAAGCGAATGCAACTCGCACTCGTCTCGCGCTTCAAAATCATGTCCAGCATGGACATCGCGGAACGCCGCCTGCCGCAGGACGGGCGCATGAGAGTGCGCGTCGGCGGCAAGGACTTCGATCTGCGCGTCTCCATCCTGCCTACCGTGCATGGCGAGAAGGTCGTGCTCCGCGTCCTCGACAAGACGAACCTCTCCGCCAGCATTGACAAGCTCGGCCTGGACCCGGACACGTTTATCCAATTCAAAAGCGCGGTGGATGCGCCGCACGGCTTGATCCTCGTGACCGGCCCCACGGGTTCCGGAAAGACCACCACGCTGTACTCGGCGCTCAACGAACTCAACAACCCGATCTACAACATCATCACCGTCGAGGACCCGGTGGAATTCCAAATTCCCGGTATCAACCAAGTGCCGGTGAAAAAGGAAATCGGCCTCAGCTTCGCCAACGCCCTGCGCTCCATCCTGCGCCAGGACCCGGACATCATCATGATCGGCGAAATCCGCGATACCGAGACGGCGGAAATCGCCATTGAGGCCGCGCTCACTGGCCATCAAGTGTTGAGCACCATGCACTGCAACGACGCGCCCGGCGCCATTGCGCGCCTCGACGACATGGGCATTGCGCCGTTCCTGATTTCGTCGTCGGTGATTATTTCCTGCGCGCAACGCCTGATGCGCCGGATCTGCTCGCACTGCAAGGAGCCGATCACCTACCCGGCCAAGATGTATGCGGACCTGAACCTGGACCCGGACAGCTTTGACGGTGCGACGCTCTATCGCGGTCGCGGTTGTGACCGCTGCAAAAGCTCGGGCTACGGCGGCCGCCTCGCCATCATTGAAGCCATGACGATCACGGACGAAATCCGCAAGCTCATCATCGCCCGCGCCAGCACCCGCGAGATGGGCAAGGTCGCCATTGGCCAGGGCATGCGCACCCTGCGCATGGTCGCGCTGGACCGCGCCCGCGATGGGATTTCGACGCTCGAACAAGTGCTGTTGCTGACCTCGGCACACTGAAAAACGGCCCGTGACGAGCGGCGAAAGCCCCCCGATTTCCGGTTTTTAATCTTATCTTTTCTTAATCTTAACCTCCCGGGCTGGATCGCCGCCGAGATTAAGATTAACAAGCCGAAGACCGACCCTGAAGTGGAACGAACTTTCCAAAACCAGTTTTCTCCCGAACAATTCCGCGCATGATGGAACTTGAAGTAGCCGTGGCCCGCATCCTCGCCACCCTCCCGCCGCCGGTGAGTGAACGCGTGCCCTTGCGTGAGGCCGCCGGGCGCGTGCTGGCGAAAACCATCTCCGCACCGATGGATCTGCCTCATTTCACCAACTCGGCGATGGATGGCTACGCCGTACGCGCAGCGGACGTGACGACCGCAAATGCCGCGGCCCCGGTGAACTTACGGCTGGCTGGCCGAATTCCCGCCGGTGAGAACTTCGGCGGCGAACTGGCGTCCGGCGAGTGCCTGCGCATTTTCACCGGCTCGCCGTTACCGCACGGCGCGGATGCGGTTGTGATGCAGGAAGACACGCACCTGTCGCCGGAGCGCACGGGCGAGGTTTTGATTTGTGATAAGGTGCGACCCGGCGAAAACGTGCGCCCACAAGGCGATGACGTGTGCCGCGGCACCACGCTGACCGCGACAGGCGACGTGCTGGGGCCCGCGAATATCAGCCTGCTCGCTGCTGTGGGCGTGCGGGAAGCGGACGTGGGCCGGCGACCGACCGTGGGTTTGCTGGCCACGGGATCGGAATTGCGCGAAGCCGGCGAACCTCTCGGGCCGGGACAGATTTACGAAAGCAATCGCGCCGCGCTCGGCCCGCTCATCGCCTGCGCCGGTGGAGTGCCGCAATGTTTCCCGCTCGTGCCGGACACGCTCGCCGCCACGCAGACTGCGCTGGAGCGCGCGTTCGCCGGGTGCGACTTGGTGGTAACTTCGGGCGGCGTTTCGGTGGGGGAAATGGATTTCGTGAAGACCGCTTTCGAGAACCTCGGTGGCACGTTGGAGTTTTGGAAAGTGGCGATGCGGCCAGGCAAACCGTTCGTGTTTGGCCGGTGGGGCGAAAAATTCTTATTCGGCTTGCCGGGCAATCCAGTTTCCGCCTTCGTCACGTTCCTGCTGCTGGTGCGGCCCGCGTTGTGGCGCTGGCAGGGCGCACGCGCGGTGGGGTTGCCCGCACACCCTGCCGTGCTGGGCGAGCCGGTGGCCAACGCCGGCGATCGGCGTCATTTCATGCGCGTGCGCGTGGACGAGGCGGGGTGGGTTTTTTCCGCCGGTCGCCAAGCCTCACACGCGTTGGCATCGTTGGCGGCGGCGAATGGTCTGTTGAATTTGCCTCCCGGGGTCGCCCTCGCGGCGGGCGCCCCCGTGACGGTCTTGCGGTGGGACTGAGCGGTCGAGCCGTTGACGAGGAGAGAACGCGGCGGGTTTGAGTCATTGAGTTTCGCTCGTCCAGAGAACGTTGGACTTCGCAGCGGCTGCAGGCTGGCAGCAGTGCTACACGGCCGGTTGGGAAGCCCGCGCTATGATTTTGCAGACACCCTGACTGAGCGGGCGGTGGTCAGAACTTCCGCTGCGGTATTTCAAACGCGCTGGAGGGCGGCGCGTGGCTGCGTGGCGCGGAAAAGGTCGGCGCGTAGGTGGGCGCGTAGCTGTTGGGCAAAGTCGTCCCCGGGGAAATCGTGGGCAGACTGGACGGGTGCGGCGCGGCTTGCGGACTGAAGGAATCGCGTCCGAAAGTCCCCGCTGAAAACGGCGACGACAGGGGCGATGCGCCCGCGCTGCTGGGCGTCGGGACCTCGAAACCCGCGCCGAGACTCGGGGAACTGGGCGCGGCAAGCAGTTGTTTGAAGGTCTGCATCCGTCCGGCCAACGCCGCGTCGGGCACGACCGGTTTGCTGCTGGAATCGCTGCTGCCGTGGTTGAAAAAGTCGTTGTAATTTTTATCCGCTGTTCGGGACCAGCCACTGAGCAGGTCGGGGGAATCGGAGTTGCCCGACAGATTTTTGGAATTCGCCTTGCCCAAGCCGAAGAGCGAATGGTCGCCGCTCTTGTCATCGCTTCCGGACGAAAGCTTGTCCTCCAGGTCGTCCGGTTTTAGCCAATCGGGCAGGCGGTCATTCCCGACGTGGTTGGTGGCGGATTCGGTGTGGTTTTTTTCCATCCGATCGAAGTAACGTTCGAGGCTCGTTTTGGGCTTTTTCTTTTCGCCATTCGCGTCGTATTCGGGCGCGTTCAACATCTGTTCGGCTGTCGGCAGACCGTAAACATCCTCGGGGCTGTTGAACACCCAGTTCTTTTTCCGATCCTGAAGTTCCCGGGCGCGTTTGGTGCTCAACGCGGAGGGGCGGCTATTTCCGACCGGCGGGGCAGAGACGGCACCAAAGGAATCTTCGGCATTAAAAAACTCGTACGGTTTGCGGATCGTTTGATCCAGTGGGCCAAGGCCAAGCTTCTTGGGGGTCGTCTCGCTCGTGTTGGTGCTTTCGTTGGTCTTGGACTGCGACCCAGTTGAGCCTGGCTCCGTGAACTCCATTTGCGGGGGCCGGCGGCGGGTCGGTTGCTGCGCGTCAACCAAGGTCAGCGCACCCAACAGCCAGCCAGCGATCAACAGACCGCGGACAAGTTTTGGAAGCGCCAGACTCATGTGCAGGGGAACGTTATCGCACTGCCGGAGTTACGTCAAAGCTCAACTCGCCACTGTTATTCACCGCCGGCTGAACAGGTGCGAGGTGGGTCAATCTTCCTCTGCCGGAGCTGCCGGGCGCGGGGCGCGCCCCGTATCCGAGCAGACGCCGCGTTTGGCCCCGGCCACGAAGTCGAGCAGGACTTTGGCCGTCGGACTGGAAAAGTTTTCCCGAGCCGCCGCCAAGGCCACGCTCAAGTTTTTTCCGGCGCGAAACAGCGCATGGTAAAGGCGTTTCAATTCCACCCGCGCTTCCGCGTTGAATCCGGCGCGGCGCAGGCCCACGCTGTTCAAACCGCAAATCCCGTTTTCACCCCGCGCGATGGTAAAGGGCGGTAAATCCTGGCTGATACCCGACCCGCCGCGCATCATCGCCAACGTGCCCACGCGCACGAACTGATGCACCAGGCAGTTGCCGGAGATGAACGCGCGATCTTCCACGGT
Organism: uncultured Verrucomicrobiota bacterium; assembly: GCA_903828255.1. GTDB lineage: Bacteria > Verrucomicrobiota > Verrucomicrobiia > Limisphaerales > JADLHS01 > CAIKLQ01. The sequence continues at coordinate 10,200 of CAIKLQ010000551.1, read as the reverse complement.
CACATGGCCCGCCAGCAACGCGCCATTGGCTACGGCCACCTGATTCCCGATCCGGCAATTGTGCGCGACGTGGCAGTGCGCCATCAAAAAATTCTGCGAGCCGATGACGGTGTCCTCGGTGGTTTTGTTCGAGCGATGCACGGTGGCGTGTTCGCGGAAAAGGTTGTCGTCGCCGATGCGCAAACGAGTGGGTTGGCCCTGGTACTTAATATCCTGCGGGGCGTCGCCGATGACGCAACCGGCGTGAAATCGGTTGCGGGCGCCGATGGTCGTCAATCCGGTGAGATAAACATGCGGGCCGACCACACAGCCCGCGCCCAGTTCGACGCCCTCGTCAATCACGGCGTAAGGGCCCACGCAGACCGTGGAATCCAGTTTCGCTTTCGGATGAATGATGGCTGTCGGATGAATCATGCGCGGGGCGAAATCTACGAGCGCAAGCGGGAGAAACCAAGGCCCCAAATACCGCCAACCGGCAACGTGGGCTGTTTGGGTATTGGGGTATTTAACTCCTCGGGTATTTTCCCCTTACGAAAAAAAATACCCCAACTCCCGCAACGAAGAATAATCCTTCGCCCGCTCCGGCGTGGCGCGGCCAAGGATGACGTGATCCAGCACGTCAATCTTCAGCAACTGCCCGGCGCGAATGAGATCGCGGGTGACTTTGATGTCCGCCTCGCTCGGCGTCGGGTCGCCGCTGGGATGGTTGTGCGCCAGCACGATGGCCGAAGCGTTCGCCGCGATGGCGTGCCGGAAGACTTCGCGCGCGTGAACCAGCAGCGTGTCAATCGTGCCATCGGTGACTTCCTCCACGCGGATCAGTCGGCGTCGCGTGTTGAGCAGCAGCACCTGGAGCGTCTCCACGTCCTTGAGGAGATTCTGCCCTTTGATCAGGGCGACGATGGCTTCGGGATTGTCGAGCACGGGCGATTCGCGCTGCAACTCCTCCGCCATCTTGCGCGCGAGCGTGAACGCAGCGATAAGCGTCACTGCCTTGTCGCGCCCGATGCCCCTGACTTGGACCAAATCGTCCACCGACGCGCGGGCCAGCGCCTGCAACGAGCCGAACTTGCGGAGCAATTGCGCGCCGATCTCGACGGCGTTCGCGCCCTTCAACCCGGTGCGCAAGAGGATCGCGATCAACTCCGCATCCGTCAGTGCGCCCGGGCCTTTGGCGGCGAGCCGTTCGCGCGGCCGCTCGCTGGCGGGCTGATCTTTGATCCGCAGGAAGTGCGACATGCGCGGAGTTTAACCGGCGGGTGGCCCGAGGCACGGAAAAAAGGGATGGGAAAACACCCAAATACCCAAGCCGTGCGGCGCGCGTTCCAGGTTGGTTACTTGGGTCTTCCCCCTTTCTCCCCCTCCCCGAGGCGCCGAAGCTGGTCGCAGAAAAACACTTCAACTCTTGTAACGCCTCACCCGCGCCGCGCTGCTCGACGCACATCTGCCGCACGCACGCACGTTCCTTGCCCTCAAGTCGCCCGTCCTGAAATTGACCGACGATGCGCAAATTTCCTGCGCCGATGAATGGCTGACTCAGATCGTCCCGCTACTGCAAGTCGTGCCGAACAATTCGCCTTCCGCGACCGCCGATGGCGGCACGCCCCATCGCGAAGCCGCACCGGCGCGGCCCGGCGAAACGAAGTAGCGTAGCGACAGGCATCCTTGCCTGTCGTAGCGGGCAGCTTCCAGCCGCCCGGAAAAAGCGCTCCGGACAAGCTGCGACTCACGAAATTTCCCGCGCGCTGGCCCAGCCGTGACATCATTTCCGCCGGGCCTCGAAGCCTGGCGCTACGGCAGGCAGGGATGCCTGCCGCTCGAACCAATCTCAGCGCGGATTTTCACCTTGGTATGCTGAAAGGATGGCGTGAGCTCGCCCCTGCCACTACACTCCTGCCCGTTCGCAGTCAAAACAGCATGTCCACCATCATTACCGCCACCGAAATCACGGTCCGCTACGGCGAGCGCGCCGTCCTTGACGCCGCAACCCTAGCCATTGACGAGGGCGACCGCATCGGCTTGGTCGGGCGCAACGGCTGCGGCAAGACGACTTTCCTGAAGCTGCTCGCTGGCATCCAGATGCCGGACATCGGGGATATCTCGCGCCGGCGAGAACTGGTCGTCAGTTATCTGCCGCAGGATTTCATGCTGGATGCGGCCAAGTCGGTGGCGGAGAACATCCGCGATGGCGCCAAGCCGGTCTTGGATATGATCGCGGAGTTTGAATCGCTGCCCCACGACTCGAAGCGGCACGAGGAACTGGAGCATCACATCCAGGCGCTCGAAGGCTGGACGCTGGATCAACGCATCGAGACGGCGATGTCCCACCTGAATTGTCCCGCCGGCGACCGCCGCGTGGAAACACTTTCCGGCGGCGAGAAACGGCGGGTGGCGATGTGCCGCGCCATCGTTTCGCTGCCCGACTTTCTGGTTCTCGACGAGCCGACGAACCATCTCGACCCGGAATCCATTGATTGGGTCGCGGATTTTCTGGAGGACTTCCACGGTACGTTTCTGGTGGTCACGCACGACCGTTACTTCCTCGACCGCGTGGCGAAGCGCATGGTCGAGTTGTACGATGGAAAGTTCTGGTCGCAGAACGGCAATTACACCGATTACCTGCTGGCCAAGGCCGAGCGTCAGGAAGCCGACGCGACGATCGAGCACAAACGCCAGATGTTTCTGAAAAAAGAACTCGCGTGGGTGCGCCAGGGCCCGCGCGCGCAGCGCAGCAAGCAGAAGGATCGGTTCGTGCGTTATTACGACGAAGCGGCGAAGGACGGGCCGGCGATCGAGGAGGACATGGAACTCGTCATCCCGCCGCCACCGCAACTGGGCAATCGCACGGTGGAGGTGAGCCATCTCGGCATGACCCTGGGCGAAAAGAAATTGTTCAGCGGGTTCAGTTACACGTTCGAGAACGGCCAGCGCATCGGCGTTTGTGGGCGGAACGGCCTCGGCAAAACTACGTTGCTGAAAGCCATCATCGGCCAGCTTCCGCCCACCGAAGGCACGGTGAAGATCGGCCAGCTCACGAAGTTCAACTACGTGGATCAAGGCCGGCTGCAATTGAACGAGGAGCGCACGGTATTGGACGAAGCCTCCGACGGCACGGAATTCGTGATCTGGGGCGATTCAAAAATCTCGGTGCGGTCGTATCTGAAACGCTTTCTGTTTGCGGACGAACGGATCACCACGCAGGTCAAGAAATTGAGCGGCGGCGAGCGCAGCCGGTTGTTGCTCGCCAAAATTCTCAAGTGCGGCGGCAACTTCCTCATCCTCGACGAACCGACGAACGATCTCGATCTCCCGACGTTGCGGGTGCTGGAGGAAGCGCTGATCGCCTTCCCCGGCATGGTCTTGGTGGTGAGCCACGATCGCTACTTCTTGAATCGCGTTTGCACGAACATCCTTGCGTTCGAGGGCGATGGCCGCATCCATCACAGCGTCGGCGACTACGATTACTACTTGGAGAAAAAGCAGAAGGCAACCGTCGCCGCGGCTCGGCAGAGCGCCGCCATTCTTTCGGTCAATAAATCAGCGGCGCTCTCCCGCGAAGCCGCCGCGCCGAAGGTCGCGAAGGCGCGCAAACTCTCCTTCAAAGAAAACCGCGAGTTGGAAGGCATGGAAGCGCAGATTCACACGGTCGAAGCCGAGGTGGCGCGGATTGAAGGCTTGTTTGCCAATCCCGATTTCTTCCGCAAGCACGCCACGCAAGTCAACCAACTCACGGCGGAACTGGACGCCGCGAAAGAAAACGTCACCAAGCTCTACGCGCGCTGGGAGCAGTTGGAGGCGATCAAAGCCGCCGGGGCTTAGCCTTGTAGCCGCCGTGAGTCGGCGCACTTTTCTGCGATTTCATCGGCGGTTGGCGCGGACTCACGTCCGCGACTACGGCGCAGGCGGGAGTAGGGCAAACATCCAAGTCTTACTGCCTCGGGCGACATCGTGGTCGTCGAACACGTCGCGCACCGCGGCCATCCAGCTCTTTGATGGCTTCGAGTCAGAGGCTCGTGACGTCTGCAGAGGGCGGGCGAGGGGGTGTTGGTGTCCCGGTTACGCGCAGCGTTTGACGAGAACCTAACGCACTGCCAAGAACGATTCGACACCTCACCGTGGCGGTGACTCGCTCGCGCTCGGCGGGCCTTCGCTTTCGGCAAGTTCTTCTGGCCGCTTCCCATGCGACTCGCATCTCTCCGTTCGAGGCGGAAAGGGAGAAGAGAGGCGTTCCGATTGGAGCCGTTTAGAGCGACCAGCCTTTGCGGTATTCGCGATGGAGTAATTTGCTGGCGGGCTTTGAATTCAAGATCTTGCCACTAAGCGTGTCATATTCAATCGGGCCTTCCACCACCGTCGCCAGGTTGGCGAGTTGGGCCAGTTCCGTGAGGGGGCCGCCAATATCGAAACTTGAGAAGGTCTTCCCGTTGCCTTTGCACGCTTCAATCCATTCCCAGTGGTGGCCCTTGACGCGCGGCAGAGACTCCGGCGGCCCTCCCGTGAAGTCTTCAAATTGTTTCTCGGGGAGCAGCACGTAGTTGGCATTCCAGGGGTTGTCGGAGTAAATGGAGCCTTTCGATCCTACCAGCAAATCTCCCCAGCCGCCCTGTTTGTGGCCGAGCATCAGATCTTCGGGCGGTTTTTCCTTCGCATACCAGGTCAATTTCACCGGCGGCAAGGTGCCGCGCGCGGGCAGGTCCATCACCACCTTCATCGAAGTTGGATATCCTTCCGCATCGCGTTCGGAGGGCCAGGCTTGGAGCCGGACAATTACTTTGTTGGCCCCAGGATTCAGCGCCTTCTGCCAGAGCTGTTCCAAATGGAGCGCGCGGAACATGATGTTGGCGGTATGGCAGGCAAAATCCCCAACGATGCCGCTGCCAAACGCGCGCCAAGCGCGCCAACTCGCGGGCAAGTAAACAGGACTGTAAGGGCGGCTCTGGGTCGGTCCCAGCCACAAATCCCAATTCAACCCTTCCGGAACCGGCGGGGTATCGGTCGGACGCTTCATCGGGCCGTTGCCGCCATCAAACCAGACGTGGGCCTCTCGGACCTCGCCAATGACCCCGCCCCACACCAACTCGACCGCCCGGCGCAGGCGACTCTCGGCGGAACCTTGGTTGCCCATCTGCGTGACAACTTTGTGGCGCGCGGCGGTTTCCCGCATGACCCGCGCTTCGTGGACGGTTCGCGTCAGCGGCTTTTCACAATAGACATGCTTGCCAAGCTTCATGGCCGAAACCGCGGCGACGGTGTGCGTGTGGTCAGGGGTCGCGACGAGCACCGCATCAATCCGCTTTTCCATCTGATCGAACATCTTGCGGAAGTCCTGATACGGCTTGGCCGCCGGATGTTTCTGGTAGATGTCGCCCGCCCGCCGGGTATCCACGTCGCAAAGCGCGACCAGATTGTTGCCCATGCGATGAAACGCGTCGAGACTGCCCCGGCCCTGGCCACCGACCCCAATGCCGGCGATGTTCAGTTTGCTGTTGGCCTCGTAGGCAAAGGCGAGCCGACTGTTGCGGAGAATCAGAAGTCCGGCCCCAGCCGTCGCTGATTTGGTTAGGAAATTGCGGCGGTTAATAGTGGTTTTCATATTCGCGGGTTGCAGTAGTCACTGCTGCCACCGTATCTCGCCGACCCTGCTAGGACAACGAAAATGCAGTTTTCTCGCAAACCGTCTCGGCCATCTGCGGTGCCGGGAAAGGCGGCGCGAATTCGGAGAACGGCGTTAGTCATTTGGGCGGCCCTGCTGCCAACCCCGCGTCCCGACCGACATGTCGGGCGTAAAATTACCGTGCCGCCGGTTCACGCCATTGCAACCGCCAATCCACCGGTTCATACGCCCGCGTTGAGAACCGGGAATTCGCAACCGAAACTGACAACGCGAAATTCCAAGCTCGGAACTTCACCTAAATGGCAGCACCCGCGCCAGCAGCAGCGTCTCCAGGAGTCCTGCAAACGACATTGAAATCGCCACCACCGTCCAGGTGCGCAGCGTTTCGCGCTCCGTGAAACCGCTGAGCCGACCGATTACCCAGAAGCCGCTATCGTTCATCCACGAAAGTCCGAGTGCGCCGAAGCCAATCGCGAGAAACAAATACATCGGGTGATACGGCAGGTCCACGCCCTGCGTGACGCCCACCATCATGGCCGCCGTGGTCAGCACCGATACCGTGCCTGATCCTTGGGAGAACTTCATCACTACCGCCACCGTCCACGCCAGAAGGATCAGGTTGACGTCCCGGCCCATCGCGGCGTGGCGAACGGCGGCGCCGACACCCGCGTGATTCAACATGAGACCAAACGCGCCGCCCGCGCTGGTGATCAAGATGATCACGCCCGCCGTCTCCAGCGCCGGCCCCAGCAGCGCGCCCAACCCCGCCAGCGCCAACTTGCGCTGCCGCACCACCAGCCTCATGGCCAGCAACGCACCAATCACGAGCGCAATGTTGCGGTTACCGATAAACTCAAACAGCGGATACCCCGCCCCCAGCCGTGCTGCGCCGCCGAACGAAGCGAGAAAGGACGCCGTCGAAATCAGCAGGATCGGCAACAACACTGGCAGCACCGAGGCGGCGAAAGAAGGCAGTTCGCTTTCGGGTTTGCTGGTGATGCTTGCCAATTCCGCGAGCGACACGCCGGGCGTTTCCCGCAAGGGCACGTCGCCCCGGCGGTTCAACCACTTGGCCACCTGCCAGCCGATCATCACCGGCGGAATGGCGGCCAGCGCCCCTACGATGACCGACCAACCCAGGTCCACTTGCAACGTCTCGGCCATCGCCAGCGGGCCGGGATGCGGCGCGACCAGCGAATGGGTGACCGCGCCGGCGCAACAAATGGCCATCACGTAAAGCGTGTAGTCCTTGCCCGTGCGCAACCGCAGCGCCCGCGCCAGCGGAATCAGCAGCATGAAAAACGTGTCGAAGAAAATCGGCAACCCGAGCAGGAATCCCGCTGTCACCAAGGCCAATCCGACGTGGCGCTCGCCGAACGCCGCGATGAAGCGACGCACCACCTTGTCCGCCGCGCCGCTCTCCATCACGCAGACGCCGATGATCGAGGCCAGCGCGATGACAATGCCAATTTTCCCGCACACGACGCCGAGTTCGGACGCCGTGACTTCCACGGCTTGAACCCAATGGCTTTTGGCTGGTTCGCCGGGCAGGCTGCCGCGCGGCGCGAGGAGGCCCGCAAGAATGGCCACGCCCACCAGCGCCAGAAACGGATGCACGCGCAACCTCGTGATGAGCACGATGATGGCGGCAACACAAATTCCGAGCGTGGCGAACGGCCAAAAACTGGAGGTGTCAGCAAGCGTGGGCATGGCGTGGTTCAGAACTGCGCGCGAGCTTATCGCAGGTCCGCCGCGCGGCAAATTGAAAAGATTGTCCGAACCGCTGGCAGAAGAAGCGCCGAACTCCGATTCGGCACGCAGCAAGTTCTGCGGGGCGCCGGTCTGCGACCGGCTTTGGAGGCTTGGATCGCGAATAGCCGGTCACCGACCGGCACTTCGGCGAAAGCGTGGGAAAATTGCCGGCCAAGGATTTCGGAAGCCGACTGAACAATCCGCTTCAACTTGACGTCCAAGCGCATTGACATGACCTTTGAGCCAGAAACAAATACCGACATATGAAACCTTCAATCTCTCCGAAGCCGCTGCGGGCGCTGGCCGCTCTCGCGATGTTGGCACTTTCCGCGATGCCCGTTGCCGCGCAGAACTCCTCCCCGGCCCCCGGTCCGGTCACGACCGCACCTGCCAACCCCACCGCCCCGCAATTATCCTTTGGCGTGCCGGATGTGTTGAAGTTGTCAAACGCGAAAGTCAGCGAAGACACCATCGTCTCGTATGTGCAGTATTCCGGTCGGAGCTATGGCGCCTTGAGCGCGGGGGAAATTGTCTATTTGCACGAACAGGGAGTTTCCGATCGCGTCGTCGCCACCATGTTGGAGCAGCGCAAGCGATTCACGGAAGCCGCCGCGCCCACAATTGCGCAACCCATCGCAGTCGCCAGCGCCCCGCAATATCAACAAGCTCCTGCCCCCGCACCGGTCCAATATGTCCAGTCGGCGCCAGCCTCCACGGTGTATGTCATCCCCAATACGCCGCGGTATGTGGACTACGGTTATTATCCGTACTCTGACTACTACGGCTACTCGTATCCAGCGGTGTCGTTGTCCTTTGGATACTATGGTGGTTACCGCGGTGGGGCCTATTGCGGCAGTGGCTACTATGGCGGCGGTTACCGAGGTGGTAGTTATGGTTACTACGGCGGTGGCCATTACTCTGGCGGCGGCTCCCACGGCGGCGGCAGTGGTGGGTATCATGGCGGCGGACATGGTGGCGGCGGACATCGCTGAGATTGCCCGCTCCTTTCGGTTTCGCCTTGGCTGGGTAAAGCTTCAAATCCCAAACCCCAAGCTCCAAGAACCAAAGCAGGAAGGCTGGGTGCGATTGGAAGTGGCGGGCAAAACGGTTTTGCCGACTGTGCCATTTTGGCCTGGCGACTTGGCGAGGGGTTGTATATTTGAGGTGGTTCGTAAAACATGAACTGAATCCTCACCTCACCACTTTGAATCCCTCCGTCCCCCTCGCAACCCCGCCGCCAGCCCTGGAACAACGCCTGACCGCGCGCCCGGAATTGCTCGCCGCCGTGCAGGCCTTGGTGGATACGCTGGAGCAATCCCTCGCACACGATTGTGAGGCGCATGCCGCGGAAGATGGCCTGGTGGAAACCCGGCGCAAGCGGGGCCGAACGACCTTGGGCCAATGGGCTCAAGAAGCCCACTCCCGTTGCCAAGCCGCAGTGCCGCCTCTGTATCCGGAAGCGAGCCAGCACGGGAATACGAAACACTTGAACTGGCTCCCGACGCTGGGCTCGATCAGCGTGGCGGAAACCAGGTGGCGGCTGGGCCGCCGGGGAAAATTGTTGCGGCCCTTTTGCGTAACAGCCGACCTGCAACCGCGCGGCACTTCCCGCCGGATGCCGCGGGCTTTGGTGGACTTTGGCGCGGAGAAAGCGTTCGGCCCGGCGGCGCAGCGGATGCAGGAGCATTACGGAGTGAACGTGGCAGCCGGGCGGGTGCGGCGGCACACGCTGACGCACAGCGCGCAGTTGGGGGCGCACCCCGTGCCCCCGCCCAAGACCGCGGCCGCCACGTTGGTGACGCAGATCGACGGGAGTCTGATCCCCATTGTCACCACCGATCCGGAGCGGGCGGATCAACGCCACGGCAAAACCCTGAACTGGCGCGAAGCGCGCTTGGGTCTGGCGCGGGCCAAAGATTCCGCCACCCCGGTTTACGGCGCGACGCTTGGCAGTGCGGACCTCGCCGGACAACCTGGCGGCAAACCGCCGTGGCGGCGGGCCTCGCCCACGCCACGCACGTTCATGGCGTGGGCGACGGCTCCGAATGGATCGTGGCGCAGTTTCGGGAACAGTTTGGCCCCAACGGCTCGTATTTGTTGGATTTCTGGCATGTCAGTGATTACCTGACGGCGGCAGCCACGGCGCTTGCGCCGGCGCGAGCTCTCGCGTGGCGGCACGACCAGCAAGGCCGGCTGCTGACCAACCACAGCGTGCATGTGCTGCAGGCGTTGGGCGCGCATCTGTAACCGGAGGGCTATGCGGAGGCCCCCGTGCGGACCGCTCATCGCTATTGGAGCGAACGTCCGGACCAACTGGATTATGCGGGGGCCCGCGCCGCCGGCCTGCCGATTGGTTCGGGCGAGGTGGAAGGCGGCCATCGGAATGTGATCCAAGAGCGGCTCAAACTCACCGGCTGTTGGTGGCTGGAGTCCAATGCGGAAGCCATGCTGGGCTTGCGCACAGCGCGGGCCAACGGGCAGTGGGCAACCTACTGGCAGTCCTTGGAAACCCAGAGACCTGTAGAGCATTAAGCGTGAGCTGGCACCTGAACGAAACGTGGGTGACCTACGACGCCACACGCGTCTTCGGGCCGGCCAGGAAAAGGGATTTCGGGGAGACCGGTCGTGAACCCGCAAAGGGGTCTGGACCCCTGAGCATCGTTCAATGCGAGAATGATGGTGCCCGCTCCGGCGGTCGTGAACCCGCAAAGGGGTCTGGACCCCTGAGCCAAGAGAACTGAATGGGCGCGGCGGGTCTCCCCCAGCCTCAAAGCCCGCCGAAGCGGGAAGGCCCAAGAAAGAAAAAGATTAGGGGGATTCGACCCAGCCGAGAG
>CAIKLQ010000550.1 GCA_903828255.1 uncultured Verrucomicrobiota bacterium | reverse complement strand
GGGCTCGTCCGGGATCGCCGCGCCGAGGGCGGAATGGAAGGCGGCGAGCATGACGTCGCGGAGCAGGGTGGTGACGACCTGTTCTTCCTGGTCCTTGACCGTGTCATCCCAGCGGATGCATGGGCTGTTGCCCAGTTCGGGGATGCCCGCGGTCTGGCGGGCGCCTTCCAGCGCTTCCACCACCAGCGTGGGATGGAGTCGCCACCGGTTCGCGGCCTGGCCGGGCAAAGGATCGCGACGCGGTCGCCGGAACAGGGACAACTCGCGGCGGCACCACGGTCGGCTGGCGTAACGCGCGGAGCGAACCGCGATCAACGCCGCGGTCTCGCGGGCGTTCAGATCGTTCTGCAGCACCCGCGCAAAGACCGAGCCGTAGGCAATGTCGTTTTCGTCGTAAAACGCGGCGAGTTGGGTCTGGCTGTAAATGTAGTCGCGCAGCCGGCGGGCGGGCGTGACGCCGTCGGCTTTGGCGTGGCTGAGAAAAATCTTTAGCTTCGGCAGCGCATCGGCCTCTTCGTTGCCGGCCACGGTTTCGCTCTGGGTTGCCTGCCGTCCGGCCAGCATGAAGCGGCAGAGCGCCTCGGTGAGTTGCTTCAGCAGTGACCGGGCGATCAGTTCGATTTCATTGGGAGACGGATGCTCCAGCGGTCCGGACGGCAGCCCCGAGGGTCGCAGGAAGTTGAGTTCGCGCAACGGCGAGGGCACATTGAACGCGGTCGCGTCGAGCGCCACCGGCATGAACACCCGGCGATGCGGTGACGACGACGGATCGCCCAGCCGCGTCAGCCACTGGCGCCAGGCGGGGTCGGCCACCAGATGGGCATCAATGAGCGGCAGGATGATTTGCACGTTGCTGACGCGGGTGCGGGAACTGGCCGATTCGACGGGAGCGCGCAATTCTCCCGGCAACGGTGGCGGAAGTCCGCCGGCGGGAGCTTCCGGCGCTTTCAGGCAGCGGTAGTAAACCTGGGGTCCGAGTCCATTGCCTGGTCGGAGCCAAGCGTAGAGACGGCGGGCCAACTCTTCGCCCAAGGGACACGCAGGGTGCCAGAGCACGAACACTTCGGGAATGGGGGTGGGACGATTGGGGTTCATAGTAGATTGGATTCTCTGGAGAGGCGCTTTCGGAAACTCCCCGCGTGACTGTCGCCGGCTCGCCAACTCCAGGAGGGTTCAGGACCGCCGGCCATCGCCCGGTTAGTGGCGCAAGTCTCCCGGCTTGCGGCGGTGACGCCGTACCTCCGGCTTGGCGGGTTCTCTGCCCGGACCTCCAATGCGCTCGACTGCAACCCGGGGGGTTGCGTCACATCCGCAAGCCGGGAGGCTTGCGCCACTACGAGGCAGGCGGGCCGGGGTTTGAAAGCGCCTCTGAAGGTTGGCGTATAGATTCCCATGTCGCCACGCATTGCGAGCGTGCCTTGCATGTTGAGAATTGGATTACTCATGCCTCGCCGGTTTTTACCCGGCAACCGGAGGCTGGCGCTTTGCCGCGAAAAAGACAATCCCTGAAAATCCCGCGGCAAGGAATGCTCGGTTATTGGCAAGATACAGTCAGTCGGGTAGGTCGAAAGGAGGTTATTCTTCAGGTGTGAATCCCGTTTATTCCGACGGAAAATCAATTCATGCCTTGATCTATTTTCCAGGCAGATTGCCGCCAGACGGGTCCATGATATGAAAATTCTTCTTACTAGTGTGTGCCGTCCGCTCGGACCGAAATACGGCGATGCGTCGTCGGTCGGTTATGAACTCCTTTACCGGCAGGTGCTGCGCGCCCAGGGCATCTTCAGCCCGCGCACGGTCAATGTGCATTTCGGCCTCGACTATATCGCGGAAAATCTCGACGCGCCGACCGTGGTGTTGCAATACCCGTCGAAGAGCGAGCTGATAGCCGAACTCAAGAAGGGCTACGATTACGTGGGCATTTCCTTCATCATGGCGGTAATCCACAAGATGAAGGAAGCCGTCGCGCTGATTCGCCAATACGCGCCGAACAGCAAGATCGTCCTCGGCGGCTATGGCACGGTGTTGAAGGACGATGTGCTCAAGCCCTATGGCGATTACATCTGCCGCGAAGAAGGCGTGGCGTTCTTCCGCCGGTTGCTGGGCGAATCGGAAATTCCCATGCCGTACAAGCACCCGCTCATCGTGAGCTGGCTGAAGGTGTTCGGATGGAAGGTTTCGGGCACAGGGAAAATTTTCGCCGGCCTCGGCTGCCCGAATGGTTGTGATTTCTGCTGCACCTCGCATTTCTTCTCGCGCAAACACATCAAGCTGTTGCCGGAAGGGAAAGATATTTATGCCGTCGCGGAACGTTACCTCGACATGGACCCCAGTCTGGTCTTTCTGATTCTGGACGAGGATTTCCTGCTCAACAAAAAGCGCGCGATGGAGTTTCGCGACTGCGTCATCAAGGGCGGCAAGAGACTCTCGATCTTTGCTTTCTCCAGCATTAAGGCGATCAGCCAGTACACAGTGGAAGAAATCCTGGAGATGGGCATTGATGGCTTCTGGATCGGCTACGAAGGCACGCGATCCAATTATGCCAAGCAACAGGGCCGGCCCATCGCGGACATTCTCACCGAGTTCCGCGAGCACGGGATCACGGTGCTGGCGTCCATGATCGTCGGGTTTGATTATCAGACGCCGGAAGTCGTGGCGGAGGAGCTCGCCGGGCTGATGAAGGTGAAACCAGCGCTGGCGCAATTCCTGATTTATGGTCCGGTGCCCGGCACGCCGTTTTACGAGCGGGTCATCAAAGAGAATCTTTTGCACGACATCTACACGACCGACAAGGACCTGTTCTACCGGCGCGCGGATGGATTTCGCACGATGATGAAGCATCCGACACTCTCGCCGAAGCAGATTGAGGACATTCAGACGTGGTGCTTCGAGCAGGATTTTCAGCGGCTCGGACCGAGTATCTATCGCGTGCTCGAAGCGCGCCTGTTCGGCTACCAGAAGCTGAAGAATTCGCCGAACCCCCTGCTGCGCGCCAAGGCCGACTACTACGCGACGGAATTGCGGGTGGCCTATCCGGTGTTCCTCGCGGGCCGGTTGTTCGGTCCGAACGCCGAAGTGCGCCGCTGGATTGGCGATCTGGAAAAGCGCATCCATGCGGAACTCGGCCGCCCCGCTGCCGGCGAACAATTCAAGTCTGTCCTGGCCGTGGGCGCGGCGATGTGGACCGCGGTGACGTTGAAGATCGATTGGTTTCAACATCCCAAGTTGATCCGCACCACCTATCGCCTGCCGGACAAACGCTGGAGCGGGTTTGAAATGTGGGAGGACTTGCAGCGCAAAGTGAAGTCACCGGATTTCTCCCTTCAAGTCGAACTGCAACACGCGAAGCAACAAGTGTGGATGCGGCTGGAAGGCGCAATGTCTTCCCGCGATGCCGAAGGTCTGGCACACCGGCTTCAGGAATCACTGGCCCGCAGTAAGAACCACCTCGTCCTGGACCTCAAGAAATTGAAGTGGGACAAAGGAACTGATCTGAAACCGCTGCGCGACAAGCTAGCGGAGTACCGTTCGCGCATCCGCGTGAGTCTGCCGAAGATGTCGGCCGCGCATCCGGAACTGATTTTAGTGGCCAGCATGTTTCACCACTACCCGGGCTGACCAAATCCCTAGCCGCCGCCGGGAGCAGGCGGATGCAGTCTTTCGGCGTTTCGTCTGGGGTTGAAATACTCGGGCGGAACCTGCCTTCCGCCGTGCCGAAAAACCACGGCGCGGCTGAACGGCTTGGCAGAATCTGGACGCCAGCGTGACTCGGGCGATACTTCCGGTCGGCAAGATGTCACCCTCCTCGACAGTCCGGGAGATGCCTCGCCACTTTCCAAACCGCATCGGCTGGCACCTTTTCACTTGGCGGCGGCGGCGGGCTGCCGTAGTTTCCGCTCCATGAAACGACATCTTATTCTCACGCTCACGCTCGCAACCACCCTGACCTCCGCCTTCCTCGCCTCCGCGGCTGAAGGCGAAGAGGGCTTCAAATCGCTCATGGACGGCAAAACCTTCGACGGCTGGAAAGTCACCACCGACAGTCCCAGCACCTGGACCATCAAAGACGGCGCCTTTGTGGCGAATGGCAAGGTCGCTCACCTTTACTATGTTGGGGATGACATGCCGTTCAAAAATTTCCAGCTGAAAGTGGACGTGATGACGGACCCGGTTTCAAACGGCGGAATTTATTTCCACACCAAGTATCAGGCCGAAGGCTGGCCCCGAACCGGCATCGAATGTCAGGTCAACAACACGCACGGCGACTGGAAAAAGACTGGAAGCCTTTATGACATCGTCAATACCGGGCTGACCATCGCCCAGGACAACAAATGGTGGACGCAGGAAATCATCGTGGAGGGCAACAAGGTCACGGTTAGGGTGGATGGCAAGAACGTGTTGCAATATATCGAACCCGCGGGCGCCCAACCGAACAAGGATTACACCCGCAAGCTCGATGAAGGCACCTTCTGCCTGCAAGGCCACGACCCGAAGAGCACCATCCGCTACAAAAACATCCGCGTGAAGCGGCTGTGAGTGGAGCGCCGGCCTCCGACACGGCGGGTTTCAGCTCCGAGTCCACGCGGCGCGCACAACCTGCGCCTACTAACTTAACGGGGTCCACCCGGTTGTTGAAACCGGACTGATCGGAACGCCGGGAGCGCAGCGCGGCCAAGCCGCAAACGAAACGATAGGGGTAGGGAGAGCGGACATGTCCGCCCCCCCTCCCTCCAAACCGGACAGGCGGTTCTCCCGCATCCGGCTTTCCAGTCGGTGGGTGCTTTGCTGTCGAGAGGGAGCGGCTCTTCGCCTCGTCCCCAATTACGCCGGGCAGACGTTCGGTATCGCCCGTGCCAATGGCACTCGGTTGATACCACCGCTGGCTAGCCCTCGCGGGCACTCGCGTTGGTTTTCGCTTCCGGCTTTTTGTCCGCCGTACTTCCACCTTCCTGCGTTCCCTTCGCTCCACGGTCGTTACCCGCTTCTCAGGCTTACTACGGACCCTCTGACTCCCGCCAACCAGGCGGCGGGACTCTTGGCCCTGGCCGCCCTCCAGCACTGGCGGGGATCCCTGGTTGCCTCGGTGGGGCTTCCGGCCATTCCGTCTCCAGAATTTGTCTCACACCCGGCCGCATTGCGCGCTTGCCACGCTTCGCGCCGGAAACTAGGCTATCCTCAGGTTGGTGGCCGTAGCTCAATGGTAGAGTCCCAGATTGTGATTCTGGCTGTTGCGGGTTCGAATCCCGTCGACCACCCCACCTTTCCAAAACAGCGATTCCAGCAATGGAATCAAGGTGTTTCTCAGTGTTCAAAGGGTGCGGAATCGTGTCGCGTGTTAACTTGGTGCAACAGTGTGACGCATGAAAACGGCACGATCACGCAAAAAGCAACCCCCCGGAAACTCTTCCACGTCGCCACTTGCGGACGCGCGCGGGTGCCGATTTACCGCCGCCGCACGCCCACCGGCACTGACGGCCTCAGGGTCGTCAACTACTCCACCGGCAAACGGCGCTTCGACAGCTACCAGAACGCAGAGCTTGCGATTGAAGCGGCGGGCAAGCTCGCTCGGAAAGCCAGCGAGCGTCAGGTCGTGGCGGCGGCCATGACCAACGAGCAAGCCGGCGAGTACGCCGCCGCCGTCCTGAAGCTGAAGCCGTTGAACGTCGGTCTCCTGTCCGCCGATGACACCGAGGCAGCCCGGTTCGCCACGCCACCGGAGCGCGGCTCGGAGCGCGGACTCGGCGGTCCGCGCTCCGGGCGGATGCACGCCATCACGCCACGGCCACAACCTGTGAACAGCCGATGAACAATCCGCAATAATTCCGTTTTGACCTGCGGCGGCAAACCGCAATTATGGTCGCATGGCAAAAAGCAAATCCGCCGAAGTGAAACTCCCGTCGCCACACGACTGGCGCACCACCGACACTGACGAAATCAACAAGCGCCGCCAGCGTGCCCGCGACGAGGCGTTCGCCATCGCCAACCTGGACGCGCGCTATCCGGTCTTCCCGAACTTCCGCGTCGGGTCGGGCAGCGGTCTGAATTACTCGGTCGAGATTCGCGACGTGCGCGGGCGGCAATTTGCCTGCGACTGCGTGGATTTTCGCATCAACGGGCTGGGCACCTGCAAGCATGTCGAGGCGGTCTTGCTGCAATTGGAACGGCGTTTCAAGCGGCTCTTTCAGGCGGCGGCGCAGCGCGGCTCGGATCGCGTGGATCTCGTGCCCGAGGCGGCGCTCGGCACGCTGCGGTTGGTCAGCGGCAACGCGCGCTTGCCCAAGGCGATCCGCGAGTGGTTCGACACAACGGGCGCGCTGAAAGGCGGGTCACCCGAGGAGGCGGTGGCGATGGTGGAGCGGTTGCGGCTGGCGGACTTTCCGGAACTGCGGATTTCGCAGGAGGTGGCGCCGTGGCTGGAGAACCGTCGCCGTGCCAGGGAGCGCAAGGAGCTACGGCACGATTACGAACTGCGCGTGCAAAGCGGCGAGTGGCCAGCCCACGAAACCAAAGAGCCGCTGTTTCCCTATCAGCGCGAAGGCATGTTGCATCTGGCCTTCACGGAACGGGCGTTGCTCGCGGATGAAATGGGCCTGGGCAAAACGATTCAAGCCATTGCCGCGTGCGCGCTCCTGCAGCGGCTCGGTCAGGCGCAACGCGTGCTCGTGGTTACGCCGGCCTCGCTCAAGACGGAGTGGGAGGAACAGATTCAGCGCTTCACGGATTTGCCGCTGCAACTCGTCTTCGGCGCGCGGCATGAGCGGCTCAAGGCATACGACCGCGCCGGTAGCAGCCGACGTGAGGAGGCTCATTCTGATTCACACATCACGCATCCCGCATCACGCACGGAATCGCCAATCGCCGCGCCCTTCTTTACCATCGTCAACTACGAACAGATGCTGGCCGACGCGCTCGAAGTGAGCACGCGCCTCCAGCCCGACATCATCGTGTTGGACGAAGCCCAGCGCATCAAGAACTGGAGCGCCAAGACCACGCAGGCCATCAAGCGCCTCCGCAGCCGTTACGCTTTCGTGCTCACCGGCACGCCCATCGAGAACCGGATTGACGAGCTTCATTCGCTGATGGATTTCCTCAATCCCGCGGTGCTCGGCCCGCTGTTTCGGTTCAACCGCGAGTTTTACGAGCTGGACGAGCGGGGCCGACCGAGCGGCTACCGCAACCTCGCCCAACTCCATGAGCGCATCAGTCCCTTCATGCTACGTCGCCGCAAGGCCGAGGTGGAAACGGAATTGCCCGATCGCACTGATCGCAATCACTTCGTCCCGCTTAGCCCGGAGCAACAGGGCGAATACGATGGCCACGAAGGCAACGTGGCGCGGCTCGCCGCCATCGCCAAGCGCCGTCCGCTCTCGCAGCCGGAGCAGGACAAGCTCATGCGCGAGCTGGCCATGATGCGCATGGTGTGCGACACGAATTACATCCTCGATCCGGAGGACAAGGTCTGCCCGAAGCTCGCCGAGTTGGAGAAGCTGCTCGACGAGTGCGGGGAGAACGACGCGAAGGTGATCATCTTTTCCGAGTGGGAGCGGATGCTCGAATTGGTGCGCGAGTTGTGCGAGCGGATGGACCTCGGTTTCGCCTGGCACGCCGGCACCGTGCCGCAGCGTCGCCGCCGCGCGGAGATCAACGCGTTCAAGAACGACCCGAACTGCCGCGTCTTCCTGAGCACCGACAGCGGCAGCACCGGGTTGAACCTCCAGTGCGCCAGCGTCGTGATCAACTGCGACCTACCGTGGAATCCCGCGAAGCTTGAGCAACGCATCGCCCGCGCCTGGCGCAAGCACCAGACCAAACCGGTCAGCGTGTTCAATCTCGTCTCCGAAAATACCATCGAGCACAAAATGCTTGGAACGCTCGCCAACAAGCAGGCGCTCGCCGACGGCGTGCTCGATCTCAAGGGCAACTTGCAGGACATCAAGCTGCGCACCGGACGGCAGGCGTTTCTCGCGAAGCTGGAGCAGTTGGTCGTCGCCCAGCCCGTGGCGGCGGGGGCCAGGGCTGATGGCAAATTGCCAATCGCCGCTGGCAAAGCTCCGCTGCCCGCGGATCGCCCGCTGGGTTTCGCGCGCAAGGCCCATGAGCGGATCAACGGCGCGCTGCTCCATTGCGAAGAACGCTATCCGTCGCAAGGCGCGCACTCGGTGCTCTACGTCGTGGTGGACCGCGACGCGGGGCAATGGCGCGCGCGGTTGAATGATTTGCACGGCGACTTTTTTGGTCCTGGGTTGAGCGATCCGCTGTCCCCGGTGCAATTGGAAGTGGTGGACCGCGCCACGCACGAGGCGCTGGAGCGATTGACGGCGGCGGGTTTGATCTCGATTACGACGCGTGCGAACCGGCCGCTTTTTCCGGAGCCGGAAGCCGGTTCGTCGCCGCCACCGCTTTCTCCCGAAGAGCAGGCCAAAGCTGCCGGCCATCGCACCCACGCCACGCGCAAACTCAAGATGGCGGGTTTGCTCGGTGGGGGCGAGTTACTCGAGGAAGCCCGCGCGGCCTTGCTCGACGCCGCGCAATCACTAGGTCGGGCGCTGGCCGTGGAAAGCCGCAGCCCGGAGCCGACTACGCTGGACGACGCGTTGTTGCCGCCCTTGTCGCATTGTTGGAAGGAGGCGCTGACGCCGTTACGCCAGTTCGTCGCCGACCCAGCCGCGCCGTGGCAGCCGGTTGCCGAACGATTGGAGGCATTATGAGCGAACCGGAGAACGCGATTATCAAACCTGCCGCGCCCAAACGAAACCGGGTGCCCGGGCCGCGGCGCGAGAAACTGGCACGCCCCACGCAATTTCCCCATCCGCGCGGGATCAACAGTTGCCATCTGAGGATCTCTCGCAAAGGCAAGAAGCTCGCCGAGGCGATGTCCGCTTGCGCGAATTCGCGCCTGCTGCCCAAGCTCCAAGCCCGAACCGACCACCATCCCGAGTGCAATGGCTATGTTTGCGTGGACGCTGACTTTCGAGATGCTTGCGTCTATCTGCTCGCGTGGCTGAGGCACCAGGAGGTCCGTGGCGGCGCGGAGTTTCCCTTCGCCCGGCTTTATCCCGTCAAAGGCGGCCTCTACAACCCCTCGGTTCGGCGGCTGATAGATTGGTCGCGCGTCGAGGATAACCCTATCTGGGCCGTGCAGGACTTGTTCTGGAATCAAGCCCCCAACGCGAAGTTCTGGGTGAAGATCGCCACGCACAAAACTTTCGAGGAGTGCATGGACTTGCTGGTCACAGACCGACGCTCCACTCTGTCGCGGGTGGGCTCTCGAGATTGGCTGCTGGCAGGTAATGATTGAAACGTGGCAAGCGGCAACTTTTTCACGGGACGGCAGCAGCGAACCCGTTTTCCTCCGCGAAAAAGCCCCTTGAAAACAAGCCTGCCGTGCCACGAGCGCAGCACGGCAGGAAGATTCCACCGGTAAGGAGCGGTCAAGGCACCATTTTCACCGTGGCGTGCGTCCACGTCCAAATCCAATCCGTATTGTCGGCCTTGTAGCTCTTCCGACCTCCGGTCCATTTGAAGGTATCGGACTTCCAGCCATGCACCTCGGCATGGCCGTCTGCGAACGCAAAACCAGCCCCATTGGCATGGGACGTGGAGGGGAAATCCACCGCCGCAGGCGTCGAAGCGATGACCGCAATGCCGGCGTCGTTGAGACTCTGTGGGTCTTCGTCGCAGAGGGTAAAGATTTGCGATGGTCCCACGCGTCGGAAATGCGAGTTCTTGCCGAAGGTCGCCCACGGACTGTCCCGTCGGTTGCCGCCATCATTCAGCCACGGGCCATTGGAGGCCAGGTTCGGCGCCCCAGCATGGCCACTGCCGGAGTCGAACGCCCGGCAAATGGTGCCGATGCCTTGGTTGCGGGAAACACTCCGAACGGCGCTGATCCGCTGGCCTTTGAGGTTCGGATTCGTGCCTTGGTACAGACCCATCCGCTTGTTGTCGGCCGGACAATGGAAAATGCCCCCATTGCCCCCGATGTAAGACGCCGTCAGTGTGAGGGTCGGGTCGCGCAAGACATCGGGATTAAACTCTTGGCCGCCTCCCGGCCCCCCCTGACCAGAGCACCAGTTATGGCCTGCGGTGGTGTTGCCATCATCCGGGTTAGGCGGGAAAAAGTCGTTGTTGTCGCCTTGGTACATGGTGTCGGCCAACGCCAGTTGTTTGCAATTGCTCATGCATTGGATCCGATGCGCCCTGGCCTTGGCCTTGGATAGGGCGGGCAGCAACATCGCCGCGAGGATGGCAATAATGGCAATGACCACCAACAATTCAATGAGGGTGAAACCTCGCCACGGCAACGGCGTGGGCAAGATCCCAGTCCTCATGTGCAGACCAACTCTCGAGGCTGACGCCTCTTCTGAGCTACCGATCAAAACTTTGGGGTTGTTTCGCATCGAAAAATCATTCCTGTGCCGGGGGGGCTTGTCAATGACTTTCGGCTGCAAAACACTGATGATGGCAGCTCCCTCCTATCACATCTGGGTTGGTGGCTAGCCTTCGGTCTTAGCGCCTGTTTGAAAAGTAGCAGCCGATGTAGGGAGGCTCTAACTTTTGACCGTTCCGGTCGTTCAGGTCCGCAAAAACCAAGAGATTTGAGCCTCCTTACGTCGGTTGCTACAACCGAAATTGGAGTTTTCAAACAGGCTTTGAGCGCGAGTTGAGATTCGTCACCCCTGCAATGCGGGAAGCACTGCGACACGCTAGATTGGGAAATCTGCGCCCCGGTTTTGTCAACGCCCTTGCAAACAAAAAGGGTGTTCGGCCCGAGCCAAACACCCTCGCAAAAAATGCCCGCTGAGACTTAGCTATTGGCCTGGTCCCACTCCTTCACCTTGGCGATGACGTAATCCACTTCGTCCGCTTTGAGTTCGGGGAACATCGGCAGCGAGACGCAGGTGGCAGCGTTGCGCTCAGCGTTGTCCACCGGGCCGGCGATGCGCGCGTCCTTGCCCCACGGATAACCCGCCTGCTTGTGGATCGCGATCGAATAGTGCGTCTTGGCGTCCACGTTGTTCTTCACGAGGAAGTCCACCAGTTGATCGCGCTGCGCCACCTTCTTCGTCTCGATGACGTAGAGATGAAAGACGTGCCGATAGCCAGGCAGTTCGACTGGGAGCGTGAAGTTTTTCGCGCCGGTCAACCCCGCGGTGTAGCGCGCCGCCCAAGTCCGGCGGTTGTCGTTCCACGCGTCAATGTGCTTGAGCTTGGCGCTGAGCACGCCGGCGTGCAGATCGTCGAGGCGGCTGTTGAAGCCATAGCTGTGGACATTGCGGGCGGTCGAGCCATGATTGCGCAACCGGCGCACGGTCGCGTCAATGGCCGCATCGTTCGTGACGAGCGCGCCGCTGTCGCCAAAGGTGCCGAGATTTTTCTGGATGATGAAACTCGTCGTGGTGGCGTCGCTGAGTTCAGCAATTTTGAAACCCTTGCCCGCCGCACCGATGCCTTGGGCGTTGTCTTCGATGACCTTGAGCTTGTGTTTGTCCGCAATCTTCTTGATCGCCGGCATGTTGGCGCACTGGCCGTAAAGATGCACCGGGATGATCGCCTTGGTCTTGCGGGTGATGGCGGCCTCGATTTTCTTCGGGTCAATGCACTTGGTCTTGCGGTCGCAATCCACCAGCACGGCGGTGGCGCCCGCGATCCATATCGCTTCTGCCGTGGCAAAAAACGTGTTGGCATGGGTGATGACTTCGTCGCCGGGACCGATGCCCAGCGCCATGAGCGCGAGCCAGATGGCGTCGGTGCCGTTGGCGAGGCCGATGGCGTATTTCGTGCCGGAGTAAGCGGCGAACTCAGCCTCGAAGCGTTTCAGCATCGGGCCTTGGACATAATTGCCGCTCAACAGGACTTCCCGGATATTGGCGTCAATTTCCTTTTGGATGTTTTTGTATTGTCGGACGTGGCCGTAGAATTCAACTTTCATGGCGTGAGAAGCTACCGAAGCGAGAATTTGAGACAAGTTTATTGTCCGTGAACTTAATTGAAATCAACCATGTCGACCCGTAATCGTGACGCGGGCGGCCTCCAACCATGCCCGCGCCTTCCGAAAATCTGCCGCTGAAAATGGCGCGGCCAAACCTCGACCACCTGCCCGCCCTCGCGCTGCCGGGCGAGTTTTCGTTGCGCTGGTATCAACCGGGCGATGAGGCGCATTGGCGGCGGATCCACCGGGCGGCGGACCGATTCTTGGAAATCACACCGGAGCTTTTCCGCGGGCAATTCGGCGGGGGCGCGGAGCGCGGGCTGTCGGCCGCTTCCACGCTCGAACGCCGAAGCGGAATAGATTCCGCGCTCCAGGATTTGCGCGAACGGCAATGTTACTTGCTCGAACCGTGCGGCGAAGTCATTGGCACGGGCACGGCGTGGTTCGATGACAACTTGACGGAAGGTTCAGGAAATGCCCGCCCGTTCCGCTCCCCCTCCTTCTCCTGTGCAGAAGGGGAGAGGGAGGTCGCCAGTCAGCCGGTGGATTTGCTGGGCGACCGTTGGGGCCGCGTGCATTGGATGGCGATTGTGCCTGAGTTCCAGAGGCACGGACTCGGGAAGGTTTTGCTGGGGGCGATTTGCCAACGACTGCGCGAGTTGGGCCACGAGCGAGCGTATTTGCACACGAGCGCGGCGCGGATTCCAGCGATTCAGTTGTACTTGCGATTTGGGTTCGCGCCGGTGGTTCGGAACGCTGCGGAGCGAGCTGTTTGGAAGGACGTTCTCGCCAGCTTGCCCCCAGCCTCGACGGCAGCGTGAAGGCGCTCGCGTTTTGGCGCAGCGAAGCCAGCGGCTGCCGAAAAACCGCCCGCCGCAGATTCGACTTCGGCCTCAGCCGGCTTCCGAACAGTATTTCTGCGCGAAGATCGCTAGAATTTCCGGAGGCCACCGCAGTGCGCGGCGCGGCTGGCCGAATTGCTCCCGCAACAACTCTGCGACAACTCGTTGGGCTACCAAGAAACCTGGTTCGGCCGCTTGGTGACAGGTGTCATTTCCCGGCAAACCACCGCGCCGC
>CAIKLQ010000549.1 GCA_903828255.1 uncultured Verrucomicrobiota bacterium | reverse complement strand
CTTGCCTTTGGCCACCTGGAGGGCGATTTCAAAACCTCGTGAGCGAACCAACCGCCGGACTGCTTGCGTCTCCCGCGCCGGGCGTATAAGGTGACGAGGTGAGTAAGACCTTGACCATCCAAGAAGCGCAAGGGCAGTTGTCGCAACTGCTGGAACTGGCACGGGCCGGTCACGAGGTCATCATCCAGGACCCGCAACAAGGCAAGGCGCGCCTCGTGCCGGTGGCCGAACCGGCACCCGGGTCGCGGGTGCTCGGCTTGCACGCGGGCCGTTGGACGATGGCGGCTGATTTCGACGCGCCGCTGCCGGATTCGTTCTGGCTGGGCCCCGAGGCCTGATGAACCTGCTGCTCGACGCCCACGCGTTCATCTGGCTGGACGGCGACCGGCAAAAGCTTTCTCCTGCCGCCGCCCAAGCTTGCTCCGACAGCGCGAACGCGCTGTGGTTGAGCGCGGTTTCGCTTTGGGAAATCCAGATAAAGATGCAACTCGGCAAATTGACTTTGCGCGGTTCGCTGGAGGACGTTCTGCGCGAACAGGCAAAGGTCAACGGGCTGCAAATCCTTTCCTTGCACCCAGCGCATGTGCTGGCCTTGTCCGGGCTTCCGTTTCATCACCGCGATCCGTTCGACCGAAGGTTGATTGTCCAGGCCAGGCATGAAGGCTGGGACATCGTCAGCAAGGATCCCGAATTCAAAGCGTATCCCGTGCGGGTCATTTGGTGAACGGGGAGCAGGATTGAGCAGTTGCCTTCCTTCGAGATGCGCCGACCCGGCACCGGCGGGCGAACCGCTGAGATTCTCTGGAAAAAAATCGGCGCCCCGCGTATTCTGGCGGCATGAAGACGGTGCTTGATTACGTGCGACATTGGGCGGAAGGCCAGCCGTTCCGGCCCTTCACGCTCCGTCTGGAAGATGGCCGGGGCATCGCGGTTACGCGCCTCGCGCACATCGCCTGTTCTGACGACGGCGAAACGATCGCGGTCTTCCTGCGCGACGGCACGTTGGAGATCATTGCCCAGAAAAGCGTCACCTCTCTGCAAGAGCCTCGGGTTTGACAATCAACGGACGGAAACGGGGCAGTCAATGGTTTCGTGCTGTCTTCCCGGTTCTTCGCCGTCCGGGCGGTAGTGGGTTCCTCCGGGTCCGAAGCCGAGGTTCAAAGTTCAGGCGGGTCCGTGGCGTCTTTGCCGCTTCCAGATTCCGGCCCGGCGGACTCAGCCCGGAGGGTGATCTGGTCAACTGGGCGGCGCATAGGCAGGACTTAGGCATGACTTCAACACAAAGGTTCAGGGCGTGGCGGTGTTCAGGGCTGGAAACCCGGTTCTGAAATCGTTTTTGTTGCGGGTCCGCAGCGGCCCGGCCCAACACGCCCCGCGCATCAGGTCCGTCTGGCCCACACGCTCGAACTCGCGTTCGTCTGCCAGCAGGTGCAGAACGGCCTGTGCCTATTCCGGGACTCCGCTTCCAGCCCGCCTGGGTAATGAGGCCAATGTCAGGGGAATGAAGGTCAGAGGAATACAACTTACGGCCTGGTGTCCATTCCGCCTGACCCACATTCCCCTGACCACTCGCCCCGCCTCGCTCCCGCTGCTGATTGCGCAGGCTCAGAACTCCTGACCCGAGGGATCTGGGTGGGCCGCCCGGTGAGGGCACCGGGCCTACAGGACGAGTCCCGCGTTGTAGGCCGGGTCCCCTGACCCGGCCTCCCCGGCCCAACCCATTCGCCCAGCAACCGGGCTGCAACCAATGGCGCGCGACCGGTCCCCGGTCGCAGCGGTTCGCCCGTCAAGTGATCCTCGGAGAATTTCAGCGCCTCACTGCCTGCGGGAGCGCTGCGGGCCGGGACCGCCCGCGCGCCGTTGATGACCGCTCAAGCGGCTGGCACGCCTTCGCGTTGCAGCAAGCGGCGTTTCCAATCCAACCCGCCGGAAAATCCGCCAATCTTCCCGTTCGCCGCCAGCACGCGATGACACGGGATGAGTAACGGAATCGGATTCGCCCCGCACGCGCCGCCGACGGCGCGCACGGCTTTGGGTCGGCCAATCAACTGGGCAATCTCCCCATAGCTGCGTGTCTGGCCCGCCGGGATTTTTTGCAGGGCATGCCAGACGGCGCGCTGAAATTCCGTTCCTCCGGAAAAATCCAGCGGAGGTAAATTCCTCACCGCGCGGCCGGCGAGAGTGTTCTTGACCGCCGCCGCGGTCGCGCGATGCCAGCGCCGGATTTGCGCCGAGGGCGGGGCGCTCGAACGGGCGGCTTGGCCAGTTCGTGGCGCCGGGAATTTCAGGCTGCCGAGGCCCAGTTCCGAGTAGTGGGCGAGAAATTCGCCGTCGCGCGTGGGGAGGGACAGCACGATGGGTTGGGGCTTGCGCGCCGGCTTCATCGGCTGCGGGTGATGATGTAAATGACGCCGATCAAAACCAATCCCAGGAACGCGGCCATCGCGATCAGCCGGTTGCGCGCCACGCGCTTCTCGCGGCGGAGCGGCTGCAAGCCTTGGATTCCACCCGCGGCGAGGTAGCTCACCAGCCGCGGATTCATGGTGGTCGGACCGCTAAACAAATGCTTGAGGCGCGCGACCAGCGTGGTCACGTCATATTTGCGCACGCCCAAGTCGTTGAAATGATGGGGCGTGCTCGGCGCTTCGCCGGGTGATTTCAAATTGCGCAATTCCAGGTCTTCGAAAATGGGTTCGCGTGCTGCGGCGGAGGGCGGCGTGGGGGGGGCCGTGGCGGTCGTAGCGGGAGCCACCGAGTGGTCGCCGCGGGGCAGAGCGGTGGACCGCACGCGCACTTGGGTCTGGTCGCGATGCAGCTTCGAGTCCAGTTTTTTGATCTGCGACTCCAACGCCGCGATCTCGGCGTTCAGCGTCCGGGCGCGGTCCGAAATCGGGTCAGGTTTTTTCTTCAGCCACGGCATTTTTCAAGCTTTGGTCTTAATCTTGATCTTAATCTACCCGACGCCGAGATTAAGGTTAAGCAAAAGGTTAAGATTACGAGCGGTTCAACGCCGGGAGAGCAACACGGCAATCAAACCGCCGAACGCCAGCAACGCGACCAAGGCCAGCGGCCAGGTGAGTGCCAGCCCCAGTTTGCATAGTTCCGCAAAAGGTTTCCCGGCGAATGGCGTGATGCTGGAAGTGCCGGTGGCGGCATCGGCGGTGGCTTCTTTGGGTGCGGCGGACAAGATGGGGAATTTCAACCGCGCGCCGTTCCATTCCATCCGGGCGTTCTCGATGGCGGTGAGGGCGCGCGTCAACTCGATGTTGAAATTGTCCTTCGTCCAACCTTCCTCGTGGACCGCCTCAACTTTCTTCAGCGCCTCGCCCAAATCCACCATCGCCCGGGCCATCTGCTCCGCGTCGCGACGGGAGTTGAACTCAGCCTCCTGCAACAGCCCCAAGCCGCGGGTGAGTTGGTGGATGACTTCCTTGCGCCCGTTCTGAAATTCCATTTGCCGCCGGCGCACTTCCTCGAGGGCGGAGCGCTCGCGTTCGAGGTCCTCCTGGGCGCGTTTGAGTTCGGCGAGCTTCTGCTGCGCCTCGGCGACGCGCGAATCCACCTCCTCGCGGGTGGGGGCGCGTTGCAGAGCGCCGGCGAGGGCGTTGGCAGAAGCTTGCGGCGATTGGCGCGCTTGAAAATCGGTGTCCACAAACTCGGTTGCATCGTAGTCGGAAGCCATGCGCCGACTCTAGTGCGCGGACAAAAAATGTAAAGCCGCGTGTTTGGCACTGCGCTTGGTCTCTTGATGTGCGAACACAAGACGTTGGAGTTCAAGCTTCAGCTTGCTCCCGCCCGGAAACAACCTAAAGGTTGAACTCCAACGAATTGAGCCGCCAATTCAAAAGGCCCTGCCCATAATTGTAATGATCCGCAGTTTTCTCTGGACATTACTACCGAGAAGTGTAATGCATAGCCTCATCCCTGACCGGCCATTAGCCGAAAACCGGGCCGATTTTGGTGTAATCATTGTCAAAATACCATGAAAACGTCAACACCCACCGGAAGCATAGTCGCATTCACCCTCGCCTTGCTTGTCGCTCAATCAGCGTATGCCTTTTACAATCCTCAACTTGGCCGATGGGCAACACGGGATCCGATTGAGGAAGAAGGCGGTTTCAACCTCTATGCGGTGGCATTCAACGACCTTGTCAATTCTCGCGATGCATTTGGGCTTCAAGGAAAAGGAGGGAAGCCTGCCACCCCACCACCACAGTTGAACCCGGACGACTGGAAGGCAGGGCGCGAGAACTGCTGCGCTTACGCGTACGATCTTCCGGGCAAGCAAATTCAACCCGGCTCAATGGGCGGTGTACAACCAGAATACCCACACCCATACACCTGCGCTGACCTCATGAAACGCATCATTGCGGATTTCAATAAGGATCCCAACGTCATCAATCTTCCTGGCGCTGGCAAATGTCCAGAAGGCTACCATAAGATCAAACCGTGGGTAGGCGAGGAGAATTCGAGTGGATTCAATGATTACCACTTTTACAGGCAGGACGGAGACGACACGTGGTCTCAAATGGACTATGGTCAACCACCAACGGCATGCAAAAACCCAAAGAAACCCCACAAGCCCGGAGATACACCATGCAAGGATATGTGCGTACCAAACCGACCCCGGCCTTAGTGGCGGTTGTCCTTCTGGCGGTGTCCCTCCAGGGCTGCGTCAGACAAAACGACCACAATTGGCCAAATACACGCGAAGTCTTAATGCTCAGTTCAGCTCGTGAGATCGAAGAGAAGTTTAGAACACTGCTGCCTGCCTACACCGATAATTCTGTCCATTTTTCGATTACTAAAGTTCAGGCTGAAACTTCACAGTTTCTGTTCGTTACGGCATATCCGTATACCGGACCTGCAATCTTCAGTGTTTATTGCTATGAGGAAATCAACCCGGCGTTGTGGCACTTGCGCGCTGTGGTTCCCATCATCGAAGCGCATATGGCAGCAGCGAGTTTTGCGGCGGACGGGAATTCCGTGAAGGTCATCTGCGACGGAGAAGTCATCCTGAAAGTGGGGAGTGTCGCGGCGGCGGTTCGTAAAGAACAAGCGAGGCCAGTACCACACTGACCAGGCTAGTGGAGGGATCAGGTGTTACGAACTTCATTGACAGCGTAATTCTGACCGAAATGGCACCGTGAGGATTTCCGTCGTTTGGCCGGGCTGGCATCGTAATTTGTGTCCAAATACCCACGCTCGGATCGCACGGTTGCGGCGCTCCTGGTTGCTTTTGCGATTTTCGAGGAAGTTGGTTGGTCGCCCGCACTGGCGTCGTACGGCGTCGCTGCCAAGTTCACAGCTCCACGCCACTGGCATCGTAAGTCCAAGGTCTTGGTTTCGTGCCGGGTTTTTGACCGGCCTGGCGTGGCGTAAGGCGTAGCGCTCGGAAAATCGGCAGAATCAACGAGGGCGCTGGCAGAAGCTTGCACCGATTGGCGTGCCTGAAAATCAGAGTCCACAAACTCGGTTGCATCGTAGTCGGAAGCCATGCGCCGACTTTAGAGCGCGCGGAAAAAATGTAAAGACGCGTGTTTTGAACCGCTCAATCCAAAGCGCAGCTAGGTTCTCGGCGAAGCCGACCTTGCAGGATCGCGGACCGATACACCGAGAGCCGACCTCGACGACCTCAAAACGAGGATTTACGAGTTCAATACGCTGCTCGTCAACCCGCGCACGGCCAAATCCCTCAGCAAAGGCGCGACCGACCCACTGCCCGACAACCTCGACGCCAGCGACCGCCCCCCGAAGGCCAGAATGACCGGCTGCTGGGGCAGTACAATGACAGCAACATCAATTCCAACACGGCCTCTCACACAAATTCACACGGCCGCCGGAAAGGGAGGCCGCTCTTTCACCCCACCACGGCCCGGCGCCCGCACTATCAAGGACAGAGAGTAAGCCACCCGTGATCTTTCTTAACCCTTGCTGTCCTTCAACCAAATCAATTCCTTTGAACCTATGCTGGAAGACCTGCAAGCAGCATAAGCCAGGACGGCCCTTCGTCGTTCGGACGCAGTAGTGGACAAACTACTTGCTGTCGCCAGGCAGAAACTTCTTGTGCAAAGAGCGGGGGATTGGCTATAGACAATTCCGACAACCGAAGCACTAAGTAACTGAGGTCTAGGAGACTGATGCTATGAAAGGAACTATGGCAATGATGAACACGTTCGACAGCGTGGCGCGGCTGACGGGCACGTGGCTCAATAACAGCACGAACGGAACGCTCGATTCTGCGACATACGGCTACAACACGGGTAACCAGCGCACGACCTTCACCAACGCGGCGGGAACTTACTTGGGCTACACCTACGATCCAATCGGCCAGTTGAAGATTGCCGATAGTTCCGTGAACACCGAGGACCGCGGCTATACGTACGACGCGTCGTGGAATCTCAACTACCGGACGAACAATGGGGTCCTCTCCACCTTCAGCGTGGACAACAAGAACCAGTTGACGAACACGACGTCGGTTGGAACGCAGACGTACGACGCCAACGGCAACTTGACTTACAGCGATGGCCCCTCAAACGGTTATGGCTACGATGATGAAAACCGGCTGGCCAATTGGTACTATTACGACGGCGGCCACAACGGCAACGGCAACCCGACCTCGGGGGGGGATTACCGGGCAGAGTTTGTGTACGATGGCAAGGGACGGTTACGCAAACGCGTAGAGTATCAAGCGGACGGGGGCGGCACGACATGGTTGATCTTAAGCGGAACGCGGTATATCTACGACGGGATGCGCGTAATTCAGGAGCGCAACAGCGCCAACACGCCGCTGGTGAGCTACACGCGGGGCACGGACCTGAGTGGGAGTCTGGAAGGCGCGGGCGGGATTGGCGGGTTGCTGGGACGCTCGCACGGGTATGCGAGCACCAACGGTAACTGGTACACGCACAACTTCTACCATGCGGACGGGAACGGGAACGTGACGTATCTGGTGAACAGCAGCCAGACGCTGGCGGCGAGCTACCGGTATGATCCGTTTGGCAACACGACGGCGTCGAGTGGCTCGCTGGCGAGTGCGAACGTGTACCGTTTTTCGAGCAAGGAAACCCATGTCAACAGCGGGCTGTACTACTACGGCTACCGCTGGTACGCGCCGAGTTTGCAGCGGTGGCTAAACAGAGATCCGCGATTAGATGCCGGGCATAAGTTGGTCAGGCAAGCTTGTACGGCCTGTGACGCTAGTGTTCAGTTCGACGGCAACGCTTTCCGGTTTTGTGATAACAAGCCTGTTACGGGCTACGACGCCTTCGGCCTTCTCACGCAAGAGCAATGTGAAGCCCGGTTTGACAAAGCGAAGAAAGCGGCAGATAGGGAGGCCGCAAAGTGCGCGGCTTCCGCGCTCAAGTGGGGGCTTGTTCTTGAAATCGTGCTGGGCGGGGGTGGGGCGGCGGGTGGGGCTGCTCTAGGTGGACCCCCTGGTGCTGGAGTAGGCGCATTTTGTGGGACGGGTGTTGCCGCAATCATCGATTTGATGCACTACAGCCATTGTATGGAGAAGTACAACAAAATAATAAAGGATGCAAAGGACGCGCTTAAGGAATGCGAAGGACGGGTAAATGAATGACGCAGCACGCAAACATGATGCTCACAGCAACATATTTCGCTGCGGCCGGCATCCTCTGTGCGGGATGGCTAAGGTGGCGTCGCTCAGTGGATCGCCTATCGTTGGGTTTGTCTGTACAGCGGCTCCTCATTTCCGGTTATTGGATATTAGTCGGCACTATGGTCGGTGGCACTATCGCATCTTTACAAGTCGGCGGTGACGATCTTTCGGGACATCAGTTCAGAACACTTACTGCACTGGTTATCGGGATGGTGCCGCAGGCGGGATTGCTTGCACTTGTAATCACGCCAATAGCAATGCAAGGCAGGTCCAGAGATTGGACTTTTGGTCGGGCACTCGTGGCCATCGAGTGCGGCGTAGTATTACCTGTTTCTTTGCTAGCTGGAGCACTTTGTTGGTTGGCGGCGAACCAGGAAAAAGTTGCGCAGATGTTTTCCCACTAATTCTGGTGAACGGAATAGTTGACAAACCGTTAGTACAAGCCGTGCCAGCCGAAACACGTGAAGGGGTCAGTCCGGAGGTTTTACACTGGCTGAACCGGATCACAAACATGGTGGACGCGGCGGGGACGACCGCGTATGGTTACGCCGCTAGCGGGCAGCTGTGGACCGAAGACGGCCCGTGGGCGAACGACACCGTGACGAACACTTACAACAACCGCCTGCGAACGGGCCTGAGCCTGGCCCAACCGACGGGCAGTTGGACCAATGCGTTCAACTACGATGGCGCGAAACGGCTGACGAACGTCACCTCCCAGGCCGGCGCGTTCGATTACACCCTCGTAGGACAGGCGTCGCGCCTGTCTCAAAAAATCTCCCTCCCCAACAGCTCATACATCACGAACACCTACGATACCGTGGCGCGGCTGACCGGGACGTGGTTGAAAACTAGCACCAACGGCACGCTCGATTCCGCGACATACGGCTACAACCTGGCCAACCAGCGCACGACTTTTACCAACGCGGCGGGAACTTTTCTCGGCTACACTTACGACAAGATCGGGCAGTTGAAAGTGGCGGATAGTTCCGTCAACAGCGAGGATCGGGGCTACCTTTACGATGCCGCCTGGAATTTGAACAAGGTGACCAACAACGGCGTGGTGGGCATGTTCACGGTGGATAACAAGAACCAGTTGACGCAGGATCCCTTGCAACTGGACGCTTATGACAGCAACGGGTACCTGGTTTCACGTACGGGCGGCTACAGCTACACCTACGATGATGAAAACCAGCTCACGTCGCTGAGTTTCGTGACCATCTACCGTTCCGATTTTGGGTATGACGGCCAGGGGCGGCTGCGCAAGCGGACGGATTACACCTGGACGGGAAGTTCCTGGACCAG
>CAIKLQ010000548.1 GCA_903828255.1 uncultured Verrucomicrobiota bacterium | reverse complement strand
CTGCAACGCACTGTAGAGCTTCTCCAGAATTTGGGTTCGGAAAAGCCGCTCCCAATTCTTGCGCTCGCGTTCAGCTTTGGACCGGTAATCGGGAATGTCACTCTCTTCAAGCTTGGCAAGCTGCTTGGCGTGAGCATCGTTACTTTCCGTCTCGACGGGCAAGTCGTCGAACTTGGAATGAGCGGCAGCCAACTCACGACGCTTGGCTTTCAAGTCCTCCCAAGCTGCGGCAGCATCACGGTCGCAGGTGTGGAATTGTTCATTGAAGCGATTTGCCGCCGTCTCTTTGATCGGAATGCGCGCGAGCATGTCTGACCGCAGTTCTTCCAGCCGTTTCAGCCAAAGGGAAACGTCAGTTTCATTGCGAATCTGCTCAAACTTTTCCGCCAGTTTGCCGACTTCAATGCGCGTGGTTGCAACCTGAGTTTCGAGCCGCCGTACTTCAGCGCGTTTTTCGCTGCGGTCAAGCATGCGGCGTTCTTCCTCCATCGTCTTCAAGCTTGCTTCCAGCTTTGCCTGATCGTTCGCCAATTCGTCAAACTTTGAGCGATCAATGCGCTTGAGCTTGGCGATGTTTTCCTTCAACTCGTCTTGGAGTTTCGGCAACTCCTGGGCACGCGCCAAATCCTGATAAAGGCTCGGGGCAATTTCGAAGTGCTCGCGCCAGCCGTCGTTAAGAGACTTCAACGCGCGTTCGACTGGTGACAGTTTGCGTTCTTCGTTCGCCAAGTCTTCAGCCTGCTTTTCTTTCCATGCGCGCTGCTGCTCCAAACCTTTTTGGCCGACGAACGGATTGCCATCGTAAAAGCGTGAGCGTTCGACAAACGCGCCCCGTGCCATGAATCCATCCGGGAGTATGGCAAAGTCATGGTCACGCAATGCCTCGCGCCGCTCGACGCACATCAGGTTTCCAAACGCTTCGCTGATAATCGCTTCCGCGACGGGTTGGCTGGTCTTTATTTTCTCCGCGAGCGAGCCGGGACGGACGGGCTTCCGGCGCTGCAACGCTTTCGTGGGATTAACAAGCGACTCGCGGCTGGCCTCACCGCCGAGTTCGGACGGTTTCAAGGAGTGGTAAATCTGCTCCGCCTGCTCGTAATGCTCGACCGCCACAACGACGGCAAACTTGCGCGCGAAGGCGACCTCGATGGCGGGTCGCCAGCGTTCGTCTGTGACTTCGCACAACTCACGAAGGTGTCGTGCGGGCAAATCTGCACCCCGCGCGAGAAGGCTGTTGTTCAGAGCGTCCAGCAGTCGGGTTGGAAACGGCAGTTTGCCTATTTTGAGGGCGGCGATTTCGTCGCGAAGCTGGCCCAAGCTCTGACGTATTTCACCAAGCCGTTTGATGGTCTGCCCGGCAGCACGGCTGGCGGCAGCAGCCGCATTCTGCGCGGCGGTGTTCAAAGCGGGGAGTGTTTCGCCAGCCTTGCCAACACCTTTGTCGGCCACCGCCTGAATGGCTCGCTCAACAGCGCTGACGGACGCGGCTTCCAGTTCAATTGGGAGCGCTCGAAGTTCCTTCGCCCACGACCGGGCGTTTCGGAGACGATTGGCGAGCGCGTCATCAAGCGATTTGCCAATGCCGCTCAGGCTGCTGATTTGGTGAGTAAGTTCGGAATTGCGTCCCTTGATGAACTTGTAGAGCTGCCCCTCCGGTGTCTCCCCGATAAGCGCATCAATCTTCTTTGATTCAGCCCGCCCCCGCTCGATCAGTTCAACCAGTTCCGCCAGACGCTTTTCCTCGCCCGCGTTTTCCGCTTTGAGTTTTGCGAGCCGCACTTCATCGGCTTGCAGTTGTTCGGCAGCGTGTTCATGCCGCAGTTGCGCTTCGAGGTAACGCGCAAGCACCCGGTCGCGGCGAAGGTCTGCCAGGCGCGTGAAGGTGTCGCGAATGGCTTTAAGCTTTTCAAACTGGTCGTTGAGGTTGTTCAAGTCGCGTTCGTAGCCGAGGAACGTGCGGTAGCTTGCGGTTACATCACTCACGTCGAGCTTGTCGGCGGGGAGGATGAAGTTGCGCGCGAAATCGTTGAAGCTTTTGAGAAACGTGAACGACATGGCCGTAGGGAGCAGCGCCCGGAGCACGGCCCGGTCAAAGTTCAAATGGGTCGGCTGCGCCATGTCACGCAGGTAGGCGTCCAGTCCTTCGGTGTATAGCCGTCCCTCGCGCGACTCGGCCAACGCCTTGAACGCCGAATAATCCAGCGGCCGTTTCTCCGTGTCCAAAAAATCTCCGCGCGTGAACGACACCGGGATGAAAAACGGTGTGACTTTGCCATGCGCTTCTGCGGCGCTCGTAAATTCGATTCGCAATCCCCAGGTCTCGGCCCGCTTGCCATTTGGCCAGGTGAATTCGAGCGCCACGTAGGTGATGGCACTCTGCCTCATATATTTGTCAACGCCACCCTCATCGTCCTTGAGATCGCCGAGGCTGTAACCCTTGAGCGAACGGTCGGAACGGTCGCCCGTTGCAGACTGGTTGAACCGCACG
>CAIKLQ010000547.1 GCA_903828255.1 uncultured Verrucomicrobiota bacterium | reverse complement strand
GCGCCACCGAATTCAATCTCATCGAACGCGTCGCCGCGCAGGAAACGCCGGCGCACACGGTGGTGCGCGTGCGTCGCGCCAGCCAGGATTTTATGGTGGGCCTCGCCGCCCTGCTCGGCGTGGATACTTATTTGCGACCCGCGCCGCCACTGGAAGGAGTGGCCGTGGACACCAGTGCCATCGGCGGCGGCGCGCGTTTGTTGCGCCCGCTCAGTCTTGATCCGAGAATCGAAGGAGCCTCTGCATGAATGCGAACACCGCCATTGACCCGACCCCGTTGCCAACGCGTGTGAGTTATCACACCGGCATGTTGCTGGATGAAAGCGACTTCACCGCCGAGCAGAATTATCACCGCCAGCGGCTCGCCGACGTGCTCGCCCGTTTGCACGGCTCGGGCACCGTCGCCGGCCTCAAAGTCGAAGGCGTGGCAAAAGGCGCGCCGTTGCCCAGCGGGCAGAACGCGGCCGAAGACACGCTCGCCGTGCATCCCGGACTCGCGGTGGATCGCGTGGGGCGCTTGATCGAAGTGCCCTCGGCGCGCTGCCTCCGGCTCGATCAATGGTTGCCCGGCATCGCGGCAGCCGGCGCCAATGTCCTGAAACCGTTGGAACTCGGCGGCAAGCGCTGGCTCGTGGCCGATGTTTTCCTGCGCTATCTGGAATGCCGGAATGGTTTGCAACCTGGTTTTCCAACGACTGGCGTGGACGCGACCGATGCCATCGTGGCGGCGCGGATCACGGATGAATTTGAACTGGTGCTGGCCCCGCGCAGCAGCGAGTCCGCGGGCCAGCCGCCGCCGTTGCCCAAGCGGCCATTCCAGCCGGCGCCCGCGAACCGTCGCGCTTTGCTGGACGCTCTTTACGCCCGCTACGACGCGCCCGCCGAACTTCTGGAATATCCGGTGGCGCCCAACGACAACACGCCCGCAGGCACGCCGGCGAAGAAGCTGGCCGAGAAGACCGCCGTGTTTCTGTCGCGCGTGCTGGTTCGCCTGACGGACCCGCCGGCGTCCAATCTCGTCCGGCACGGCAGCAACGAATTCACGATTGAAGACGAAGCCCGGCTGGCGCTGCCGGCCACTGAACTATTTTTGAGCCTGACCCCACTGGCCTGAACCTCAACCCACACCCATCATGTCCACCAATTCTCCTCAACGAATCAACCTCAATCCGTCCGAGGCCGCCGCCGGCGTTGTGCCGGACACGCGCCGCTCGCGCCCGCTGTTCTTCGACGGCAAGTTCCTCACCGCCGCCGATCTGAACAGCGAGTTGAATTATTTCCTCGTCCGGCAGGCCGATCTCGCGCGTTCGCTCGGTTTCGGCGTCGTGGACGGCCTGCGCGTGGCGGTTGCGAACCAGACGGCATCGGGCGTGGGTAGCGCCGCCGCGTCGTTGCGTATCAGCGCCGGCCACGGACTCACGCCGGCAGGGGAAGTCGTGTTTTTGCCCGCGGACCTGACCGTGGACCTCTCGGACGCGGCGCGGCTCGAAAACTTGAATGCCGCGTTCGGTCTCGCGCAAAAGCCCCAGCAGCCGTTCACCGAGTTGAGCGGCCTGTTCGTCGTGGGCTTGCGGCCGGTCGAATACACGGCCAACCCAACGCCGGTGTTCCCACCCAGTTTGCAAGGCAATCAATCCCTGTCCGACGGCGAGATCATCGAAGCCACCGCGGTAACGCTTGTGCCGTACGACAGCGCCGCCGGCGTGGGCAACCCGGCTCAAGCCCGCACCCGCGCCGCCCGCGAAATTTTCCTTAACCAAACGCCGCCCAAGCTGCCTGCCGATGTGCTGCCGCTGGCGATGATTTTCCTGCGCGGCGGCACGCTGGTCTGGGTGGATGAATTTCTCGTCCGCCGGGAAGCCGGCGACGACGACCGGTTTGGTTTCGGCTTCGCGCCGCGGGCGCTGGCGGAGGCGCATTTTTTCCATTACCAGCAATTGCTGGCCACCGTGCCCGCGCCGCCGCGAAGCGGCCGGCTGGCGGCGGCGGATTTCTTTGAAATTCTGCCGCCGGGCGGGCCGTTGCCGAAGGGCGTCGTGAACCTAGATGATTTTACGCAGGCGTTCTTTCCGCCCGAAGCGCGCGTGGATCTGACGATCGTGCCGGAGGATGAATTGACCCGGCTGATGGAAGAGAGCCTCGATCTGCCGCCGCTCGATCTGAGTTTGAAGCCGGAGGACAACGACGCGCTGGCCGTGCTGATCCTCGCGCCGGTGCCGCGGGCGAACTATCGCGCCGCCGTCCAGCGGTTGACGGTGCTGCGTCCAACGCTGCGGAATGTCGCGCCGTCGCTGCTGGGACAGGAGCGACCATTGCAGGCGATCACTCGACTGAACGATCTGCTCATTGCGAAAAAACTCGCGGTTAATGGCGCGCTGACCTCGACGCCTATCAGCGGACTGGACGCGCCATTGGCCGACGCCGCCTGGGCCAGCGTGCTCGGACAAACGCCGAATCTTTGGTATGTGCGCCGGCGCAATCTGCCGTATGCCTCGGACCTGGCTGGCCGCAGCGTGGTGGCGGCGCCGGTCACGTCGAGTGTGTCCCCGCGGATTGATGCTACGCCGCCGACCGACGCCACTCCACCGGGAGCGCCGACCAATGTTACCGTGGTGACGGATTCACCAGCGACGCCGACGCCTACGGATGCAGCCCCCACAAGTCCGACGAGTCCGACGGATCCGACGACACCCACAACACCTGTCACGCCCCCCTTCGGCGGGCCGGTGGTGCATCCGCCGATTTTGGTGCATCCGCCGATACACCTGCCTATTCCCGAGCCACCGATCACCGTGACGCCCGTGCTCACAACGCCAGTCGTGACTACCCCCGTTGTCACGCCGCCCATCACCGCGACACCTGTTGTTACTGCACCCGTTGTCAGCACGCCGGTGGCCAGCACGCCGGTGGTCACAACCCCCGTGGTTACGACGCCCGTGGTTACGACGCCCGTTGCCACAACACCCGTAGTCACGCATCCCATCGTAACAACGCCGGTGAGACCGGTGATCACGACCCCAATCACCACCCACCCGATCGCCACGACGCCCATCGCGACACACCCGATCGTGATCCGGCCAGTCATCCGCAGCGCCCCGAAGAAAGCTCTAAGAAAGAAGTCCAAAAGATGAAACTCACCGCCATTTCCGATCCGCTCCAAGGCGAGAAAATCGCGCTCGTGGTGCCGACGCCGCGTCCGTTTGTGCCGGACCTCGGACGGCTCGCGCGGCTCAATTATTTTCCCGGCCGCCATCTCACCGGCGAAGCGCTGGAGGGCGAGCACCAGTTCCGTGTGCGGCGATTGTGCCTGCGCGGGCGGGCGGTTTCGCCGGGAGTCGTGAGCGGTTTGGAAATAAGTCTGAACCGCGCCAACGGTGATTCCTTTTTCACCTTGGGCGCCGGCTCCGGGCTGACCGTTTCGGGAGAGGACGTCGTGCTGGACCGCAAACTGATCGTGCGGGTCGGTGAACTCAACATTCTCGATTCCGTCACCGGCGACCTGGGCCCGCGCGTGGGAGAACTTGCTGCGCCCGCGCCCCAGCCGCAGGTCGGCGTGCTGGTGTGGCAACCGGTGTCGGTGCCGGACGACGACCTGCCGCTGGCGATCATCCCGCCGGGGTTTGACCAGAATTTCACGCCGTGCGATCGCGTGCCGGCAGACGAGTCGTTTTACCGCCGCACCCGCACCGACGCCGTCCGGCTTGTTCTCTGCCCCTGGCCGGAAACCTGGCGGCCCTTGCCGGCGTTCGGTGATGATTGGCGCAACCGGCTCGCGTGGGAAATCTTCCGCGCTGAACGCGCGGGCTTCCCGCCGCCGCCGTGGCTGAACGTCGGACTCCCGGTCGCACTCGTCGCGTTCGATGAGAATTTCCAGCCGCTCTTCGTGGACCGCGACGCCGTCGTGCGACGGGGCGGTCGGACGCGGTCGCGCGTGTTGCGCGAGCAGGCGGGCGAACCGCGGCTCTGGCAGGCACAGATGAACCAGTTCATCACGCAGTTGGCGGAACTCGGTGACGCCGGGGCGGGCCCGGTTTACTTCCGCTACCTGCCGCCCGTGGGTTTGCTGCCCAAGGCTTTTCTGGAACTCACCAAATTCCCCGGCGCAGGTGACACGCCGCCACGCTGGAACATCACGCAGACTTTTTTCCCCGCCTCATACCTGGTGCAAGTGTCCGTCGCACCGCTGGAACAACTGGATGCGGTCTTCGACGAGGCGCGCAGTTTGGACGGCTACGACGTCGGCGTCCCGGACGCGGTCGAATTGCTGCTGGCGGTTTCGCAAAAGTTTTTTGATCCGCAGTTGCTGGAGCTGGAGCAGATCGCGCCGGAGTTTCTGCAAACCGTGGCGGCGTTGACCGATGCGCGCGGGGGCTGGCTTGCCCGGCGCGCGGATTTGCGCGCGAAAGATTCGGCGCTGGCGCTGGCGCTCACCGCCCAGCCCCTGGTTTTCGCAACGCCCGATCCGGAGCAACTCGATTCCGAGGAAAGCGCCGCCGGCGTAGCCACTGATCCGGCAGAGGAACCGTACGGCACGGAAGACAACGATGGCGCACTGGCGGTGACGGAGTTCGTTGCGCTTCGGAATTTGCAGGGCGACTACCTCAAAAAGTTTTCGCCCGCAGAGATCGCGCAACTCAGCGATCCGGGCCTGCAAGCCTATCTCACCAAACAGAACAACATCCAGAGCGAGGAGGGCCAGGCGCTCGATGCCCGCGGTTTGCGCGATTTCATTGCCTACCTCGAAGCCAAGGCCGACCGCGCCGACGGCCTCGTGGATCGCGGTTTTCTCAAGGTCAACCCCCACGTCTTCCGCTTGGGGCAATTGCTGGGCAACAATGCGCTGACTTCCCGCTTCGCCGCGTCCGCGAGTCTCGCGAGCACCGTGACCCGCTCGCCCGACGCCACGCCGGCGAGCGGAGTCAACACTTTCGCCCGGCAGTTATTCGCCAACATGCAGCCGTCGGCGGCCGCCG
>CAIKLQ010000546.1 GCA_903828255.1 uncultured Verrucomicrobiota bacterium | reverse complement strand
TTTGGCCTTGGCGCAGTGCTCCTCGGCTGGCGGTGGCGCAGGGTTTGAGAGCGAGTTGGGAGCGTCTAAACCGCGAAGCGTCCAGAAACCAAAGTCCTATCAATTTCTTAACAAAATGAGAGGAGTATCAGCGCTATGCACTTCGGCAAATTGAAAACACAAATTCTTTCCGTCAGTACTCGCGTCGCAGCAGTACTGCTATGCTTTCAGGCGTGGGTCTTTGGGCAGGGGTCATTCGCCAACATGGATTTCGAGCACCCGATTTTGCCGTTGTCCCGCGGACCCGTACCTGCGTCTAGTGCATTTCCCAATTGGACTGCCTACTCCGCGGTAGCGGTGTTCTTCGATGACGTCAGCCTAGGGGGAGCAGCCATCAGCTTGCACGACAATAACAAGTATTTCCCCATTCCTCAGGGGCAATACGCAGTGCTGCTTCAGGCGAGTTTTCCCGGCGGAACGGTTGTGCCAGCGCTGGGGCAAGTCGGGACGGTGCCTGTCACTGCGCGGTCTGTCAGATTCTCTGGGGACGGGATCTTCACGCTCACATTTGGCGGCCAACCGGTCCCTTTGTTCACCTTGGGCAGTGCATCCGGCTATAACACTTTTGGTGGCGATATTGCGGCGTTTGGTGGCCAATCGGGCGAACTGCTGTTTCGGGGGCGCGGTTCGCTAGATGACATCATTTTCTCCGCTGAAGTAATTCCCGAACCGAGTGTAATCGGCTTGTTTACCTTTAGCGCATCGTTCCTCGGCTGGCGGTTTCGGCGCAAACGAACTTGATCCACGCCGTTGCGGCGTCGCCC
The DNA here is from genome assembly GCA_903828255.1 of uncultured Verrucomicrobiota bacterium. Taxonomy (GTDB): domain Bacteria; phylum Verrucomicrobiota; class Verrucomicrobiia; order Limisphaerales; family JADLHS01; genus CAIKLQ01. The sequence goes on along the minus strand of CAIKLQ010000546.1, from coordinate 18,932 downwards.
GGCCATTAGCCCGGACCTAAGCCACGATTGCGCTTCAATCTATCAATATCAATTCAATACCAACTGACTCCGTATTCGCTAACTAACTGGCCGGGCATCCACTGACCCAGGCCGCTGACAAACATCGAAACCAATTAGACTGCAATGAAAAAACTATTGAAACCGCTCGCTGTTCTGTTTTTGGTCCTTGGCAAAACTCTCCAACTCCACGCCCAAGGCTATATCGTGCCGAACGGCGTTGTTTATTCCGGCTCCAGTGTCTTTGGTGGTTACGAGATAGATGTATCGCATGATCCCACAAATGCCTATTACACAGGCTTTTTTCTAAACCCAAAGGGTATGACGCCCCCAGCTAGCATCTACACGAACACATTTTTGTTCACCTCCTATGTCGACGTGGGTGTCCGTGTTTTCTTGGTGGAGCCGAATCAACCGATCAGTTTGCAACCCATCATGGCGAACACTTACACAGAGTTGACGTACCCGAACAATTACGTCTTTGCCTCGGGTGTGCCTTTTTATGTGGGGCTTTACACGGGCAACCAGAATTACTATCCGCCTAATGGCATCTACACCGACCCGTTGTTTGGCTGGGCCGAGTTGGTGAACAATCAGGGTGTGATCCAACTGCTCGACAGCGCGCTGGAATATGGCGGCGGCGGAATCTTCGCCGGCACGCGAACCATCATTCCCGAGCCGGGCACTTTTGGTTTGTTCGGCCTTGGCGCATTGCTCCTCGGCTGGCGTTTCTTGTGCAAACGAACTTGACCAAAGCCGTGGCGGCGGGTGTTGCGCTTTCCCCGGCCGTGCGGGAAGACGGTGCGGTGGTGCAATGGGGCGCTAACTGGGCGGCCATCCCGGCCAATTTGACCAACGCGCTCACGGTAGCGGCAGGCGCCCGGCATACCCTGGCGCTGCGAACCGACAGCAGCTTCTCGGCATGGGGAACCAACGATCTCGGACAAACGACCGTGCCGGGCGGCTTGACCAATGTGGTTGCAGTCGCCGCTGGTGGAAACCAAAGCCTCGCCCTGCGGAGCAATGGAACGGTCACGAATTGGGGCCCGCCGTACGGGACGATTCCCGCCGACCTGACCAACGCCATCGCGATTGCGTGCGGAACAAACTTCAACCTCGCACTCCGCAGCGGTGGGGCGGTGGTGGCCTGGGGAGACAACGCGGATGGACGAACCAATGTGCCGGCGAGCGCCACGAATGTCGTGGCAATCGCGGCGGGTGGAGGTCACAGCCTGGCTTTGAAATCGAACGGAACCGTTGTTGCCTGGGGGTTGAACACTTCAGGCCAGGCAACGGTGCCGACAGGTTTGAGCAACGTGATGGCCGTCGCCGCAGGCTTGGCGCACAGCGTTGCTTTGAAGAACGATGGAACGGTTGTGGCGTGGGGCAGCAACGGCAGCGGACAGACCAATGGGTTCACGAATCTGCCGCCGGTGGAGTCCATCGCCGCCGGCGGCAATCACACGCTGGCGGCCATCTTCTCGCCCCTCGTGCAATACGCGGTGGACGTGACGAAAGACTTGCTACTGATTTACAATACGAACTCGACGAACAGCATTGTCGTGAAGGATTATTATCTCGCCCACCGGCCGATGGTGGGCGGTGCGAATGTGCTGGGAATCAACTGCACGACCAATGAGCAAACCAGCGACAATGACTTTACGAATCAAATTCTGCCGCAGGTGAGCAGTTGGCTGGCGGCGAATCCTACCAAGCGCCCGCAATACATGATCTTGTTTCCGGACCTCCCGTCTCGCGTCTGGACTGGGAACAGTACCAAGTTTATCAATCCGGTGAGCAGCGTGGCCTACGGAATTTCCACCGCCTTTCCCGGCATTCAGCCTTTCGTCACAAGCATCAACATGGGGCTGTCGAATCCGACGAACGACTGCGTAGCCTACATCAACAAGCTGCACGAGTTCGCGACAAATTCCCCGAATCAACTCATAATCACTGCGAGCGCAGGTGTGTACGCTAACACCAATTACGTCATTGATAATGTTGGATACGAAGGCTTCGCGCCGGGCACGGCGGTGTCCAGCGCCAGCAACGGACTCGTCCTTGCCGGCGTGCCTCTTGCCTCCATAACCTATTTGGAAGCCACTGAGCCGTGCATTCAAACTACCAACAACCGCTGCATCGAGTACCAGGCGTTGCCGCACATCACAAATGCAGTTCAAGTTGCGGGTTACATCAGTTGGGGCATCCACAGCGGCCTTGGGGGCTTATATTCGGTCAACGGGATGCTCAACTGGGGCACTAACAGCGCGTGGTGGATCATCGAAACAATTGAGTCCTTCAACGGATGGCGCGGTGGCGACCACGGGCACTTCACCCAATGGTTTTCAGCGAACGCTTTCGGAAGCACAAACTACGACTACGCGAATACGCCTGTTGGCGCAGTTTCAAATTCCGATGAACCCCAGCTCCCTGGGACCAACAAAGCCGACGTCTATTTTGGGCTATGGGCGGGCGGGAAGCCGTTCGCAATATGTGCGTGGGCTTCCCGGCGAAGCATATTTTTCCAGGCCGTCGGAGATCCATTTGTCAAACGGTAAAACTATGAAAGCGAAAAATCTACTCATTGCCTGCCTCATCGCCAGCCACTCGATTGTTACCGTGAAGGCACAAGGAACGTTCGAGAATTTGGGCTTCGAATCGGCGTCACCGATTGCAATCGCGGGGGACCCGTACGGAAGAGTGCAGTTTGACAGCGCTTTCCCTGGGTGGGTCGGGTACATCGGGGGCGTTCAACAAACCGCAGCACTTTCCAACAGCGTTTATTTGGATTCTTCAGGCATCAGCATCATAGACAACGGCTGGCCTTCTTATTTGGGGCCAACCGCAGGGGTAATTGAAGGTGGTTTTACCGCAATCCTCCAAGCGGGGGTGGCCGGCCCGTTTGGGACGCCTGCCGACACCACTCTTTCCCAGACGAGCTTGGTTCCAGTCGGCGCGCAGTCGTTGCGCTTTAGGTCTTATTCATCGCCAAGCTTCGGTTCCGTTAGTGTGCTTCTTGGCGGCCAGCTTTTGCCTCTCATCCCTCAGTCAACTGGCATCAATTACACGCTGTTTGCTGCAGACATCCACACATGGCAAGGTCAGACGGCCCAACTGGATTTCACCGTGCTCGCTCCGGGAGCACCAGGGCAAATCATTAACATTTTTCTCGACTCCATAGTATTCTCTCCCGAAGCCATTCCCGAACCAACCGCGTCTTGTTTGTTTGGCCTTGGCGCATTGTTCCTAGGCGGGCGGCTTTGGTGTAAACGAACTTGATCCGGCCCGTTGCGGCGGTGCCCGGCCAACCGATCGCGACCGGTAGGGCGCGGAACGGCTTCTTACATTCGCACCATTCTGCACAATTTCGTTCGCCCGCTTCCGTCTTCGCTCGGCTTCGACGCGACAAGCAGTTCGGGCGAACTCATCGCAGCCCGTCCTCCGTAGCACAGCACTGCGGAAGGTGGACGCGATGAGCCTGCCACGGTGGCGCGAACTTCTATCCCGGATTCCGGTTCAGACTTTTTCCGAAGCCGCCCTTCCCAGGCACGCCCAAGGTCATGATTTCCGCCGGCGCGCGGCGATTCTGCGCGAGCCAGGCCATGCCCCGCATCGCGGGATCAACGTGGCAGAAGAAGCGCTGGTAGGCGGCGCAAAGGTAGTTCAGCCCCGGCTCGCCCGCGGGCGTGCGGGTGAAGCGGTTCTTTGGGCACTCGCCGTGGCAGGCGAAGCGCACGTCGCAACTCCGGCAATAGGCGGGGAGCGTTCCGGCCTTGGCCGCGCCGAAGGCGCGCTGTTGCGGGCCGCGCACGAGTTCGCCGAGGCTGTGATTGAGCAGATTGCCGAACCGGTAGCCGGGATAAACAAAGTGGTCGCAGGAGAAGACATCGCCATTGTGCTCCAGCGCGACAGCGTCGCCGCAGGTTTCGCGAAACAGACACAGGCCGGACGGTTGGCCCAGCCAGATGCCCAGCGAGACATCGAACAACTGGACGAAGACTTTGCCGACGTCGGCACGCACCCATTCGTCGAAAATCGTGACGAGAAATTCCCCGTAGTCCGCGGCGCGCACGGTCCATTCGGTGACGTCCGTTTCGGCAGTGTCGGGCGTCGGCGGCGGGGCGTGGTCCAGTCCGCGCGCCACACTTTCCGCCGCAGGTCGGCGCTCGACGAGCGGGATGAACTGGAGAAAACCGGACCCGATCTCTTTGAGGAAGCGGTACACTTCGAGCGGTTGCCGGGCGCTTTCCCGATGGACGACGGTGAGCGTGTTGAACTCGACACCGTGTTTCTTCAGCACTTCCAGCCCGCGCATCACGCGGTCGAAGGTGGGTTTGCCGCCTTTGTCCACGCGGTAGAGATCATGGAGCGGCTGCGGGCCGTCGATGCTGAGGCCGACGAGGAAATTCTCCCGCTTAAGAAACTCGCCCCAAGCGTCGTTGAGCAGAACGCCGTTGGTTTGAAACGCATTTTGCACCGTGCGACCCGCAGCGTGGCGGTGTTGGAGGGCGACCGCGCGTTCAAAAAACTCCACGCCCATGAGCGTCGGCTCGCCGCCCTGCCAGGCGAAGAGAACTTCCGGCCCGCGCTGCGCGGCGATCTGCTGCTGCACATAGGCCGCCAGCAAGGTGAACTCTGCGAAGCCAAAGGTGGCTTGTCTCGGCGGTTTCGGATTCCAACTTTGCTGGCGGCTTGGTATCCAGAGTAGGTGCGGAACGTCCCGGTCAACCTACATGTTATCCGCGGTCTCATGGGCTGCTGTTTCCTGCTGACCGACGGTGACGCGAGTGTGATGATTGACACTGGGTTGGTCGGGGAGACCATCCTGATCCGCCGGCTGGTCCGCAAGCTGGGCCTCACGCCGCAATCCATCAAAGCCATTCTCCTGACGCACGGGCATCTGGATCACGCCGGTAATCTGGCCCAACTGAAGGGCTGGACGGGCGCGAAGGTCTTGGCCCACGCCGAAGAGGCGCGGCATGTGGCGGGGACTTATCCCTACACGGGCGTCGCGCGCTGGTGCGGGCGGTTGGAAGCCGCCGGGCGATTTCTGTTTCGGTATCGGGCGGCGGCCATTGATGAATTCCTGACCGATGGGCAGGAGCTTCCATTCTGGGGCGGGCTGCGGGTGATTCACCTGCCGGGGCACACGGCGGGACACTGCGGGTTTTTCAGTGCAAGGCACAAGCTGCTCTTCAGCGGGGACATGTTCGCGAGCTATTTTTTCAACGTCCACAAACCACCGGCGATTTTGAACAGCGTGCCGGAATTACTTCCGGCCAGCGTGGAGAAAATTCGTCGGCTCGGGCCGCGCTGGATTGTGCCGTGTCACTTTGACTTTCTCGACGGCAAGTTGCACCGACGGCGATTTGCCAAGCTGTACGGAATGGCGGATTGGGAAACCTTCAACAGCCAACCTTCAACCCCCAACCTCCAATGAGGGCGGCGCGGGGAAGCCGTTGGGTGTTAGTGCTTGAAGGTTGGCTGTTGAATGTTTCCTGGCAACGAATCCCGTTGCCTGCGGTTCGGGGCAGCCAATCGAGAGCCGAAACGCAAACCCCCGAATCCATTCAGGAGATTATGAGTTTCAGCTTTGATTGTCCCTGCTCTATCCTCGCCGCGTGAACTGCATCGTTACCGCGGGGCCGACTTACGAAACGATGGACACCGTCCGTCGGCTCACGAATTTCTCCACTGGTCGGCTCGGTACCGAACTGGCGAATTTTCTCACGGCGCGCGGACATCAAGTCACTTTGCTCCTCGGCGAGCAGGCCACGTATCGCGGCGAGCGCCGGGCGCAACGCGGCGAGCTGTTCACGACCACGGCCGATTTACGGCAGCGGTTTCAGGCGCTGGCCACGCAAAACGTGGGCGCGGTACTTCACGCGGCGGCGGTGAGTGATTTCACGTTTGGAAAAATCTGGCACCGCTCGGTGGCAGGGGAGTTGAGCGAAATCAAATCCGGCAAAATCTCCACGCGGCAGGGAACGCTGCTGGCCGAGTTAGTGCCGACGCCCAAGCTCATTCTCGAACTGCGGCCGCTCTTCCCGAATGCGAAGCTCGTGGGCTGGAAATACGAAGTAGAGGGCGACCCAGCCAGCGTGTTGCGAGCGGCGGAGTCGCAGTTACGGGAGTGCCGCACGGATGCGTGTGTCGCGAATGGCCCCGCCTACGGCAAAGGCTTTGGCTTGGTGACTGGCGCTGGCCGGTGCGAACACTTGACCGATGGGGACGAACTGTTCGCAGCCTTGGAAGAACTGATCGAGTTGAGCTAGCCGTTCTCCTCGTCCTCGAATCATCAAGATCGAGGACGAGGGCGAGAACGATTACGAAGGGAACGAGCTGCGCCGAGGCTATTTCCCGTCGCCCTCTTTGATCATCGCGATGAACTGGCGAATCGCTGGCGAAAGCACCTTGTTCTTTTTGTAAATGGCGGCGAGCGGGCGGAAAAAATCCGCGTCATCGAGGTTCACCGACACCAGGGTTTGCTTGGAGATTTCTTGGCTGATGGTCGCTAGCGGGACGACGGAAACGCCGGCGTCAATTTCCACCGCGCGCTTCACGGTTTCGATGTTGTCGAATTCCATCACGTTGGTGATGGTGACGTGGTGTTCCTTGAAAATCTTGTCCAGGGCTTTGCGCGTCGGGATGTCCGGCTCGAACCCGATGAACTTTTGTCCGGCGAGGTTTTTGAGCTTGATCCCCTTCATCTTGGCAAATGGATGCTGCGGGTGGCAGATCAACACGAGCGGGTCCTTGCGCAGCGGGATGATTTCCAGTTTGGAATCCTTGGTCGGATACGCAACCAAGCCGACGTCCACCACATTGCCCAACACGTCCTCGTAAACTTGGTTGGCGCGGCGATACTCCACATGAATGTGGACGGTGGGGTAGTCCTTCAAGAAGCGTTTGATGTACGGCGGCAGGTCGTGGAGGCCGATGCTGTAAATTGTCGCCACTCGGATGGTGCCGGAGATGATGTCCTTGATCTCCTGCAGCTTGCTGTGGAGCGAGTCGAAGGTCTGGATAATTTGCTTGCTGTAATCGTAGAGCACCTGCCCTTCGCGCGTAAGCCGGAAGCGCTTCTTGCTCCGCTCGATGAGCAGTGACTTGAAGAGGCGCTCCAGCGAACTGATTTGCTGGCTGACCGCCGATTGGGTGACGCCGTTAATCTGGGCGGCTTTGGTGAAGCTCTCGGTTTCGGCCAGATCACAGTAAACTTTCAGACTCTCAATTTGCATAAGGACATTGAATCGGAAATCCCGTACGGCGTCAACTACCTATTGGCGACCCCATGGTTTGCTTGACCCGCCGGAGCAAATCCTGGGTCGTAAATGGTTTTTGCAGGAAGGAAGCTTTCTCCTGTTTGCTGCCCGGCCACACGTAACCGCTCGTACACATGATGCGCGTCTCGGGAGAAAGCTGGCGGATGTGCTCCACCAATTCGCGACCGCTCATTAGCGGCATGACGAGGTCGGTGATGACGAGATCCACCGGAGTCTCGGACTTGGAAAGAATTTCCAACGCCTTTTGCCCGCTGTTGGCGGTGAGCACGCGGTAACCGTAGGCGGACAAAATGGTTTCGCCCATCCGCAACAACAAATCCTCGTCGTCCACCATGAGGATGGTTTGCGTGCCATTCAGGTCGGCCGACGCATCCACGCTCTCCCGGACGAAACTGTTTTCCGCCGGCAGATAAATGCGGACCGAGGTGCCCGCCGCCGGCAGGCTCGAAACGGCCACGCCGCCGCCGTGATTGGTGACGATGCCATAAACCCACGCCAGCCCGAGGCCACGATGCGTGCCTTTCTTGGTGGTGAAGAACGGCTCGAAAATCCGGGGCAGCACGTCCGGCTCGATGCCGCATCCGTTATCCGCCACTTCCACGCACACATACGCGCCCGGCGCCAACTTGGCGTTGCGATCCTGCGTGGCGTCGGTCAATTCGATGTTCCGCGTCTGCACAGTCACGCGGCCATCCTGCCGGAGGGACTCGACGGCATTCTCGAACACCTTCATGAAGGCCTGCTGGATTTTGGCCTCGTCAAATTTCGCGGCAAAGAGTTTTCGCTCCAGTTGCATCGTCCAAGCCGTGGGTTCGGTGCGGGAATTCTGGAAGAACTCGGCGCACCGATGGAGGATGGAGTTCAAGTTGCCCGTGGGCTGGGTACGGGTTTCCTTTTCCTGCAAGCTGAACGCCGCAAGGTCCGCCGCCACTTCCGCCGCCCGGGCTGCGGACTTTTCCATCTCGATCAAGGTGCGCCGCCAGGGATTCGTCGGTTCCGTCTTGCTCAAAAGCAGGGACGTGTAGCCGAGGATGCTGGTGAGTGCGTTGTTGAAATCCAACGCTACGGAACGCGCCAGTTGCAGGGCGCAATCCAGCTTTTGTTTGTGCGCCAAGCCGACATCCGCAGAGGTCTTCACCACCGTCACCGCCACGCTTTCCGGCAGCAACTGGAGCAGCAGGCAACGTTTGCCGCCGGGCGCATGCGCCGCGACCAGCGCGGAAAAAACCTTAGGCCCACCGGAGACGAGCAGTTTGATCGGCGTCAGCGGGGCGAGGGCCGTTTCGCCGTCCTTCAAAAACTTTTCCGCGGTGATGCAGTTGTCGTCCGGCCAAAGTCTAGCCAGCATCAAGGATTCGCCGAGGAGCGCCGCCCCAAACAGCGTCTGGGCTATTGGATTTGCTCGCACCACCGCGCCCGCCCCGTCCACCAGCAAAGCTGGCCAGGCGGCGGGCTCGAAGTCGAAGCTGAGTTCTGATTTCATTCCGGGTGCGAACGCGGGGTAAACCCTATGCCGCCCGGCATTTTTCTCCAATCAAAATCATCGTTTCCACGCAAATGCGCCGGGCAACAGTTCGCGCACGGAAAACTCCCGAATGATCCGCGGCGCCCGGCTGTCGGCCACGAACACCGTCGCCCGGGGAGCATACTCGGAGAGCAATTGTCGGCACGCGCCGCAAGGCATCGCCCCGCCCGGAAAGCGCGCCACCACCGCCACGGCCACGAAATCCCGCTTCCCTTCCGTCAGCGCCTTGAACAACGCCACGCGTTCGGCGCAACAGGTCAAGCCGTAGCTGGCGTTTTCCACGTTCGCGCCGCCGATGATCTCGCCGGCCTTCGTGAGCAGCGCCGCGCCGACCTTGAATTTGGAATACGGCGCGATGGCGAAAGCGCGCGCGCGCAGCGCGGCGGCAATCAATTCAGTTGGGAGCAGTCGCGGGGAGGAGGTTCTAATTTTTTTCTTCATGCTTCATTCAGCCGGCAAGCCTCCCCGCCATAAAGCGCCGCGAAGTTTTTCAGCAAGGCGGCGGCCTGGATCTTCACGCGCTCGCCGGTTTCCAAAACTTCCTCATGCGACAACGGCAGCTTGCTGAGGCCTGCGGCGAGGTTGGTGATGCACGACAAACCCGCCACGCGCAGGCCGCACTGCCGCGCGACGATCGCCTCCGGCACGGTGCTCATGCCCACCGCATCCGCACCGAGCCGACCGAATGCGCGAATCTCCGCCGGGGTTTCGTAACTCGGCCCGCTCACCGCCAGATAAACGCCCTGCCGCAGCTTTACCCCGCTCGCCCGACCGGCACGATGCAGCAACGCGCTCAATGCCGCATCGTACACCTGCGTCAAATCCACGAAGCGCGCCAAACCGGAAATCGCCGGACCGCGCAGCGGATTCACGCCCATCAAATTGAGGTGGTCGGTTAGCAGCATGAAATCGCCCGCGAGAAATTTTCGATTAATCCCCCCCGCCGCGTTTGTCAGCAGCAAGTCGCGGATGCCATAGGCCGCCAGCGCGCGCACCGCGAACGCCACACGCTCCATCGGATGCCCCTCGTAAAAATGCGCCCGCCCGCTCAAGACCAGCACCGGCGTTCCGCCGAGTTTGCCGATGACGAGTTCGCCAACGTGCCCCGCCACGCTGGGTTTGGGGAATCCGGGCAGCTTCGCGTAAGTCACGCGCGCGTCCCCGTCGAGCGCGCTCAAGACGTGATTGAACCCGCTGCCCAGCACCAGCGCGAGCGTCGGGCGCAGACGGGAGAGGTTCTTGATTTTAGCGGCGGCGGTTTTGGGGGTTGGTAAGGACATGTTGCGACACTCTTGATCTCAGGACGGCAAATTCCGCTTTGCTCATGGGCCAAACCTAATTTTGCCTCCACTGGCTGGCAAGCGCTTAATCACCGGTCGACGGGCTTCCCCACGGATTTCCAGCCTCCGCGTCACGTTTGCTCGGAGCGCGATCAAGCCGATGGCCCAGCAGGTGCCAGGGCCTGTTGTTCTTCACCTCAAGGATTGCTGAATTAGACTTCAGCTTCGCTCCTTCGTTCTCAAGTCCTCCTCCTCAGCCGTCAGCAGGATTTCCAGCATCCGCTCGTGCCGGTTCAGAAAATCTTTCGTTACCTGGTAATGCTCCGTCTCCGTGTACTTCACCTCAACAATTCCGCTCGCGGTGAACTGGTAGATGCGGGCGTTTGGATAGGCGAGCAGAATGGGTGAATGGGTGGCGATTATGAGTTGCGACTGGTGATAAACCAGCCGGTGCAGCAGCGTCAGCACGCTCAACTGCCGCTGCGGCGAGAGCGCCGCCTCCGGTTCGTCGAACAGGTAAACGCCATCGCCTTCCAGACGGTTCAAGAGCAGGGACAGGAACGCCTCCCCGTGCGACTGGGCATGAAGCGATTTCTTCCCGTAGCCGTACTCGACGCCCAAATCGTCAATCTGCGAAGCGAGGTTGTAGAAGCTCTCAGCCCGCAGAAAGAACCCATCCGTGAAGTGCCCCACGCCCCGTTCCAGCCGCAGAAACTCGGGCAGGCTCGAATGGGTTTCGCGGGAGGCAAACTGGAAATTCCGCCCGCCACCCTCCGGGTTGTAGCCGAGTTTCACGGCCAGCGCTTCGATCAGGGTGGATTTGCCGGAGCCATTTTCACCGATGAAAAACGTAACCGCCGGGTGAAATTCCAACCGGTCCAAATGTCGAATGGCCGGCACGGAAAACGGATACTCCGCGAAATCCGGAACCAAATCCCGTTCGAGCTGGACGGCGTTGAGAAACGACCGTTGGATGATCGGTTCAGCCTGCTCGCGCTGAAGGCCGATCGAGCCGCTCGGGTTTGAATCTGGGCGCGCTTTTTTCATCCTGGGTTGTCGTTTGCCAGCGGGTGCTTATTCATTTAGAATGCGCGGGCTTGAATGAATTATGCAATTGAACAATGACGAAATCCGCCGTTACTCGCGGCACTTGATTCTGCCGGAAGTCGGGCTGGCTGGGCAGAAGAAAATCAAGGCCGCCAGCGTCCTGTGTATCGGCGCGGGCGGGCTGGGCTCGCCCATCGCCATGTATTTGGCCGCCGCCGGCATCGGCAAGCTCGGCATCGTGGATTTTGACACGGTGGATTTCTCGAACCTGCAACGGCAGATTCTCCACCCGGACGCCGACGTCGGCCGGCCTAAGGCGCAGACGGCCAAGGAAACCATCCCCGGCATCAATCCGCATTGCGAGGTTGTCATTCACAACACGCGCATCTCGGCCGAAAACGCGCTCGACCTCATCCGGCCCTACGACATCGTGGTGGACGGCACGGACAATTTCCCAACCCGCTACCTCACCAACGACGCCTGCGTGCTGCTCAAGAAGCCGAACGTCTATGGCTCGATCTTCCGTTTCGAGGGCCAAGCCAGCGTCTTCGCGCCGCACCTGGGCGGACCGTGTTATCGTTGTCTGTATCCTGAACCGCCGCCGCCCGGCATGGTGCCGAGTTGTGCGGAGGGCGGCGTGCTCGGCGTGTTGCCCGGCATCATCGGCTGTATCCAAGCAACGGAGATTTTGAAGCTCGCCATTGGCAAAGGCACGTCATTGGTCGGGCGGCTGCTGCTTTTCAATGCGCTCGACTTGAAGTTCCGCGAACTGAAATTGCGGCGCGATCCGCAATGCCCCATCTGCGGCGATCAGCCGACCATCAAGGAATTGATTGACTACGAAATGTTCTGCGGCATCGTCCCCGAAGCTAAACCTATGGCCAACCCCGACGAAGTCACCGTGCAGGACATGAAGCAGGCGCTGGATAATCCGGCGCTCGGCATCAAGGTCGTTGATGTGCGTGAAGCGGACGAATACGAGATTGCGCAAGTGGCTGGCGTGCCGTTGCTGCCGTTGAGCCAGATCAACGAGCGCTTCACGGAACTCGATCCGAACCAGCAGTACTATCTGCACTGCAAGGGTGGCGTGCGCTCGCTCAAGGCGCTGGCGTTTCTGCGCGAGCAAGGCTTCAAGTATCTCAAGAGCGTCAAAGGTGGCATCAGTGCGTGGAGCGAGGAGATTGATGCCAAAGTGCCGCGGTATTAAGGATCACTTTCTGCGGCAGCAAGGCTGCGATTGCGGCCAAAGCATCAAAGGCGGCAGCTCCGCCCGAATCTCTCACTTTGCACTTTGAACCGGTTCGCCACGCCCGTATAACCTCCGCATGGCATCGAAGATCAGGGTTGGAGTTCTCGGCACCGGCTCGCTCGGCAAGGAGCATGTGCGCATTTACGCCGAACTGGCGCAGGCGGGCTGGCTGGAACTGGCCGGCGTTTACGACGCGCAGCCCGATACGGCGCGCAAGATTGCTGCGAAGCACAACACCCGGGTTTTTAATTCCGTCGCCGAACTGGTCGCCGCCAGCGACGCGCTCAATATCGTCACACCGACGACCACGCATTTCGAACTGGCGAAACTCCTGTTGCTGCAAGGCAAACACGTCCTCGTCGAGAAACCGATGACCGATGACTCGGCGCAGGCGGCGGAACTAATTCAACTCGCGCAGCAAAACAATTGCGTCCTGCAAGTCGGCCACGTCGAGCGGTTCAACCCGGTCTTCAAATACCTGGAAAGTGTGGCCACCGAGCCGCGCTTCATCGAGTGCCACCGGCTCTCGCCGTTTCCCGCGCGCAGCACGGACATCGGCGTGGTACTCGACTTGATGATTCACGACCTAGACGTGGTGCTGGCGTTCGTGAAATCGCCGGTGATTAGCGTGGACGGCGTGGGCATCCCAGTGTTGAGCAAGTCCGAGGACATCGCCAACGCGCGCCTTCGCTTCGCCAACGGCTGCGTCGCCAACCTCACCGCGAGCCGCGTCAGCCCGGAGCGGATGCGGAAGATTCGCGTGTTCAGCGGCGGCGCGATGACCAGTTACATCTCGCTCGATTACCGCGCCCAGGAGGGTTTCATCTACCGCATCGCCCGCGACGGCGAGGAGGAAAGCTCGCTCTTGAAGAAAATCATGGCGACGAAACTCGGCGTCGGGAAGGACTCGACCATCGTCAGCGAATTTGGCGGCAAACGCATCGTGCGCGAGCCCGTGCCCATCGCCAAGGACGAGCCGCTCAAGCTGGAGTTGCAACATTTCGTCGAATGCGTGCGTGAAAAGCAAACCCCGATGGTCAGCGGCGAATCCGCGAAACGCGCGCTGGACCTGGCGTTTGAAATCACGCGGCAAGTGCAGCAGAGCAAGTGAACCGCAGGGGCGTTGGAGACGTGGAGAATGAAAGCAATGACCGTTGACCCGAAGCGAATACGGCCAGAAGTAGCGGCGAGACTCGGCTACTACGTTTATGCTTACGTTGATCCGCGCAATTCTGAGATTTTTTACGTTGGTAAGGGCTGCCGCGCTCGCGCCTTGGCCCATCTCGATGAAGCTGGAGAGTCGGCGAAGGTTCGTCGCATAGCCGAACTGAAAAGCCTCAATATCCAGCCGCAAATTGACATTCTCGCGCACGGCGTGACCGACGAGGAAACAGCCCTTCGCATTGAAGCCGCCGTCATAGACGCCTTGTGGCCAGAAAAGATCCTGGCGATTGAAAAGAGACTGACGAAAAAAGTGCATGGTCAAACTCATGGCCTTGGCCGTGAAACCCTAGGCGAGTTAGAGTTCCGCTATGCGGCAAAGCCCGTTGCCATTGCCGAGCCAGTGCTCTTGATCCGTATCAATAAACTCTACCGACCTGGCATGAATGCCGAGGCCCTTTATGAAGCCACCCGCGGTGTCTGGACATGTGGTATCCGGCGGGAGAAAGCCCGCTATGCATTTGCCGTTTACCAAGGGGTTATTCGTGAAGTGTATGAGATCGAAGCTTGGCACAAGGGAGGCACACTCGAATATCGAACCCGTTCGCGGGAGGAGGTTGATGCTCCGAATCGCTGTGAATTTTCAGGCAAGGTGTCCGAAAAACTCTCGGCGAAATACAAAGGTGGATCGGTTGATCGTTACTTCTCAAAGGGCGCGCAGCTACCATACACCTATGTCAACTGCTGAGCGGATTCTCTCCGCGTCGCTGTGCTTAGATCAGCCTTGTTGCAACAGCATGATTCAGGGCTACCGCCACTCGTGCTTGGGATGCTTCCGCTGCAATTCGGATTTCACTTTCGGATATTGCTCGCGCCAGAAGTTGGCCAGGTCTTGCGTGATTTGAATCGGCTTCATGCCCGGCGTCAGGATGTGAACCACCACCGGCACGCGGCCCAGCGCGATCCGCGGCGTCTGCGTCACGTCATAAAGCTCCTGAATTCGCAACGCGATGTGCGGGTCTGCGCCCGGCTCGTAGCTGACTTTGGGCGTGCGCCCGTTCGACAGCGACAACCGCTCTGGCGCGTGTTTATCAAGCAACTCGCGTTGGGCCTGCGAGAGCCACGACATCACCACGGGTTTTACCTCGCGCTCTTTGATGTCCTTGTAACTCACCGCGCCGTGGCAAAGCTGCTCGATTAGATGCTGTTTGTCCTCGTCGGTGATCGGCGGCAACTCCAGCTCCGGGCAATGCTGGCAAACCAGCCGCAGTCGCAGCAGCCATTGTTCGACGGAGTGATCCCAATTCGGCAAGAGCAACCGGCCGGCGTTGATTTCCGCCGCCAGCAATCGTGCCGCGGCTTCGGCGGGCGGCGGTTCGATCCGCCGGGACGCCAGCACCAGATCGCGGAAGCGCAACAGCTCGGCGGCTTGCGCTCGCTTGGCCTGCGCGTCCCACTGCACGCTGACTTCGGATTGGATGTCGTCGGGGAAAAGTTCGCGCAGCCAGTCCGGCTCGATGGCGGTGGCGAGCGAGAGCAGCGTATTCATTTCGCCGCCGCGCTGTTCGATCTCGCGCACTTCCGCCGCCACGAACAGCGGGCTTTTATCCACCACGCTCTCGCGCGCCAACACGCCGCGGCGCCCGTGAACCAGCTCGCAACGGAGCGTGCCTTCATCCAGGCGTCGCGCGACCCGGTCGCTGAAGCCGATGAGGATGCACTTCTGCAACGCCTCCTCCTTGGCTTCGCGCGGCTGCGTGTCGAGTCCCTCGCTCTTGGCGATGCGGAGAAACTGTTCCAGCAGCGGGCCGACCTGACGCGCGGTGACGGCGTGAATGCC
The DNA here is from genome assembly GCA_903828255.1 of uncultured Verrucomicrobiota bacterium. Taxonomy (GTDB): domain Bacteria; phylum Verrucomicrobiota; class Verrucomicrobiia; order Limisphaerales; family JADLHS01; genus CAIKLQ01. The sequence goes on along the minus strand of CAIKLQ010000546.1, from coordinate 3,526 downwards.
GAGCCGGCGACAGGCGTCGAGGCGAAACTGGTTGTTCGCCGCAAAATTCCACGCCCGCATGAGTATCCAGAAGTCCGACGAAGCTTTGTCGCCCAGCAAATCCTGGCGGTCGTTGTGAACGTCCTTACCGCCGCCGCGCAGCAACAGGTCACGCCCCTGCGTTAGGGCGGCAACGAGACAAGCCTGGTGAACGCAACCGTATTCCTGCGCGGCGAGCAACATGCGCGAGTAGCGGGGATGCGCCGGGAACGCGAGCATCTTGCGGCCGATGGCGGTGATGACTGAGTGGAGCGCAGCGCTCGGGCGCTGCGCGTTGCCGGCTGGTATATCGCGCGGAGCTGCAGCTCCACGCTCCGGCCGCAACGCCCCCAAATCCACCAGCAACTGCTCCGCGTGATGCAGCGCGATTTCACTCGGCGCTTCGAGCCACCGGAATTTGCGCAACTCTTCCACGCCTGCCGCCTTGAGTGTGAGCACCACTTCCGCGAGGTCGAGGCGCTGGATCTCCGGTAATTCCCGCGGCGCGCGTTCGTCGTGCTCACGTTGCGACCAGAGCCGGACGCAGCGTCCCGGCGACGTGCGGCCCGCGCGACCGGCGCGTTGATCGCTGCTGGCTTGGGAAATCTTTTCGATCAGCAGCGTGTTGATGCCACGATTCGCGTCGTAACGCGGGATCCGCGCCAGACCGCTGTCAATTACCAGGCGCACGCCGTCAATCGTGATGCTCGTTTCCGCGACATTCGTGGCGACGATGACTTTGGGTTGATCGTAGCGGGCCACGGCGGCGTCCTGATCGCGCGGCGAGAGTTCCCCATGCAGCGGCAGCACGAGGTAGCCGCGGGCGGCTGAGGTGTTGCGAAGGGCTTCGATGGTTTGGGAAATCTCGAAGCCGCCGGGCATGAACACGAGCACATCGCCACGCTCACCGGATTGGACGGCGCGAGCGAAAGCCTCCGCCGCGAGTTCCCACGGCGGCGGCGTATTGGCGCCGAGCCGGTGCGGGAGATACTCGATCTCGACAGGAAACGTGCGACCCTCCGAGCGGAGGACGGAGCACCCCAAGTTCTCCGTAGCAACTGACGTCAGGAGGCTCTGACTTTCGTCCTTGGAAGTATGCGCCTCCTGACGGCGGCGGCTACGAATTGAAAGATATTCCTCCAGCGTCCCTGCATCCAACGTCGCCGACATCACGACGATGAGCAGGTTGGGCCGATGCTGTTCCTGAATATCCAGTGCCCGCGCCAGCGTGATGTCGCCGTAAAGATGCCGTTCGTGGAACTCGTCGAAAATCACCGCCGCGACGCCGCGCAGGGTTTCGTCCTGAATCAACTGCCGAAGCAAAATGCCCTCGGTTTCAAATTTGATCCGGGTAGCGGCACTGGTGAAATTCTCGAAGCGCACCTGGTAGCCGACTTCGCGCCCGAGTTCCACGCCGAGTTCCCGCGCCACCCGGGCCGCAAGCAGGCGGGCCGCCAACCGGCGCGGCTGGAGAATCACGCATTGCCCGCTGCCGAGTAGCCCGTGCTTGAGCAACATCTGCGGGACCTGCGTGGATTTGCCCGAACCGGTGGGCGCTTGGAGCACGAGCCGGCCTGTCGCTTGGAGCGAAGCGATGATGTCGGGTTCGATTTCGTAAATCGGGAGTCGTTCGGACATGGCGGAGTATTGGTACGGAAACTTGGGCGGAATGGCGAAACGAAAACGCAAGAGAGCTCCAAGGGAACGCGGCGGCCACCCCCACGTTTGGTACCGGTTGACTTCCGCTGCCGCATCCGCCTAAATCTCGCCAATGGCTTTCCGCGACCACCAACGTCGGCGCCGTGCGCCGAACCACTTTCCGCCATGCTGATCTGGGACGCGCACACGCATTTGTCCGGCGTGCCTGGCAACACCCCGGAAGAGCGCCTGGGCCGGCTGCTCGAGTTCGCCGACCGCTTGGGCGTGCAGCGGCTTTGCGTCTCGATGGGCCTGAACTGGAGCTACGATCCCTCGCCCGACGATTTGCGAAAACAAAATGACGAGGTGCTCCAAGCCGTGAACCGTTTTCCCGAGCGCGCGTTTGGTTTCGTTTATCTCAGCCCGAATCATGTCGAGGCGAGTCTGGCGGAATTGGATCGTTGCGTGGCGCACGGCCCCATGGTCGGCGTCAAGCTTTGGGTCGCGCGTCGTTGCACCGCCCCGGAACTCGATCCGTTGGTGCGCCGCGCCGTGGAGTTGAAAGCGGTGATTCTCCAGCACACCTACGTGAAGGCGACTGGCAATCTGCCGGGCGAATCCACGCCGGACGATCTCGCCCAACTCGCGCGCCGGCATCCGGACGCCACATTCATTTGTGGCCACACGGGCGGCCAGCCGGAAATCGGCATCCTGGCAATTCGCGGTTGCAAAAACATTTACGCCGATCTCTGCGGCTCCGATCCCTGTGCCGGCATGACGGAAATGGCCGGGCGCGAACTGGGCGCGGAACGGGTGCTCTACGGCAGCGATGCGGGGGGACGCAGTTTTGCTTCGCAACTCGCCAAGGTCTTCGGCGCGGAGATTTCGGAAGCGGCGAAGCGGTTGATCCTCGGTGAAAACTTGAAGCGGCTGCTCACGCCGATGTTGAAAACGAAAGGGGTGAAATGGTGACGGTTGCTCACTCCAAATCCACCGGGCGACCGATGCTGGCTAGTGCTTCGCAGACTCTCCCTCACCCCTGCCCGCTCCCGCTGGGAGAGGGAGAACCGCAGTCCGGTTTTGAGAGTTGCGTGAGTCGGAGTTTGCAGGACGCTCCATGGAAGAGTGCTGAGGCGCGATTGCTATCTCCCTCTCCCAGCGGGAGAGGGATCAAGGGTGAGGGAGAGGGGCACGGGGTTCGACCGACACGCGATTCGGAACCGGGCCAGTTCACACGGCGCACCTTTCTTGGATTAGCACTGGCAGTAGCTGGCTCGCAATTGGTAGGCCCGATGGCTCTCGAAGCGGCCAACGCCGACGCAAAACCTAAATCGGCAAAGGAATCCCGTTTGATTGACACCAACATCACGCTCGGACGCTGGCCGTTTCGGCGGCTGCCGCTCGACGAAACTCCGGCGCTGGTCGCGAAGCTCCGCCAACAAGACGTGACGCAGGCGTGGGTCGGCAGTTTCGAGGCGCTCTTCTGCCGGGACATGACGGCAGCGAACGCCCGGCTGGCCGAAGAGTGTCACCGCCACGGGCGCAGAGTGCTGCTGCCGTTCGGCTCGGTGAACGTGACGTTGCCGGATTGGGAGGAGGATTTCCGCCGCTGTGTCGAATTGCACGGGATGCGCGGGTTGCGGCTGTATCCGAATTACCACGGCTACCAACTCGACGACCCGGCGTTCGCGAAGTTGCTGTCGCTCGCGACCGAACGTGGGCTTGTGGTGCAAATCGCCACCGACATGGAGGACGAGCGCACGCAATCACGGATCGGGCAAGTGCCACATGTGGACGCGAGACCCTTGCTTGCGTTGCTCAAGAACCTGCCCGGCGCATGTGTGATGTTGTTGAACTGGTTTCGCGCCGT
>CAIKLQ010000545.1 GCA_903828255.1 uncultured Verrucomicrobiota bacterium | reverse complement strand
TCATGGAAATTGAGAAATCAGCGGTGCCGGGTCCTCGCCCGCGATTTGGCCGGATTTTCGAGAACGAGAACGAGGAAGAAACCCGAGTATCGGTTCCGGCCTCACCCACTTTTAACCACTTTTCAGATGGCGCGGCGGGGCAAAACCTCTTTGACATCCGGGGCGGAATCATGTTCCCTGTCACCGCGAGAAAATGAAAACCGCGACAACTAAAATGCAGATGACGAAGCGCGTTCTTGGACAAGCGTCCATTGTAGAGCGCGTCTCTCTGCCGTTGCGCGCCGCGGGTGAAGTTTTTTAGACGAGAACCAAAAAGATTTCAAAGAACCCGCGATTGCCCGGCAATCGCGGGTTTTTTGTTGAAACCGAACGCCGCCCGGCTGGCGGCCAGAACGAAAGCAAAAACATGAACCCAACTGAACGCAGAGGGCCGCCGCGGTTTGGACCGGAAAGCCGGTTCGACCTGCGGCCCGCTCCGATGGCCCCGTTCCGGGCCACGGAGGAAAATGAACTGGAGCGGCTCAAGAACCGGCTGCTCCGCAATGAACTCGCCCGCGCAACCGTGCCCGAATTGAACGCGCGGTTGCGGCGGGCGGCCAACGAAGCCGCCGCGCTGGCTTGGTTCACCGCCGTGCCCTTGCTGATCTTTCCCGCGCTTTTTGAAGAAAAAGCCCGCACAGTGTTCAGCCAGGCGGCGCGGCAGTATAAAATCCGGGAACGCAGTCGCGAACTGCTCGCCGTATGAAACCCTCGAAGCTAAAAGTCGCGGCCCGGGGCGCGGGGAGTCGGGGACACGGACGGATGTGCGTTGGCACGTCGTCCCTGTCCCCGGCTCCTCGTCGCGCCGGGCGAACGCTTGATCTGCGCGTTTCCCCTTTCCATCAACCGGCGCTCCGATCACGCGGTTCATGTTTCCGATGCGCGACTTCGCAATCATGGCGGCTACCTACGAGTAGGAGGTTCCGCAGATTGGCTCGCCACACTCCAAACGCTGCGCGCGATCTGGGACGGGACTCCAACCGCCTGGCAGCAGGCGGGCGCGCGGCGGCTGATTCGAAACCACTCCAGCCTGCCAGTGCGCCAGCGCGCTTTTTCCGCTGGGCTGAGAAACCCGCCGTCACGGGGACCACCACTTTCAATCGCACAATCGCACCCGGCGGCGGTTGCATCCTTGCCAGCCCGCGGCGTCTTCTGGCTTAATGCCGCCCGTTCATGAGCGCCGCAAAGCAAAAAACTGATTCTGACCAACCGGAGTTGCCCATCGAGGCCCAACTGCCGGCGCCCGTGGAAGTTGTCCCGGTCGCGAAAAAACCCGCCGGGTCCGACGGCAACGGCGCGCAGCACGTCGTGGCCGAAGAGGTCCCCGCCGCGGTCGCGCCCCGGCCCTTTGATCCGAAGCAGTCGGGCGGCGGCTTGCACACCCGCGTGGATAAGGGCTTTCTCGAATACGCCAGCTACGTCATCCGCGACCGCGCGATTCCCAATTTGGCGGACGGTTTGAAGCCGGTGCAGCGGCGGATCATGTGGGCGCTGCACGAGAAGGATGACGGACGCTTCATCAAAGTCGCGAATGTCGTCGGCCACACGATGCAGTATCATCCGCACGGCGACGCCTCCATCGGCGATGCGCTGGTGGTGCTGACGAACAAGCGTTACCTCATCGAAGGCCAGGGAAACTATGGAAACATTTTCACCGGCGACCCCGCCGCCGCCCCGCGTTACATCGAATGTCGCCTGACGGACCTCGCCCGCACGGAGTTGTTCAACGACGAGATCACCGAGTTCGTGCCGAGCTACGACGGACGCAACAAAGAGCCAGTCGCGCTGCCGTGCAAATTGCCGCTGACGCTCATGCTCGGCACGGAAGGCATCGCCGTTGGCTTGGCCGCGCGGATTCTGCCCCACAACTTCCCCGAGTTGCTCGAAGCGCAGATCGCGATTCTCAAGCAGCAACCCTTCAAGTGCCTGCCGGATTTTACGACTGGCGGGTTGATGGATGCGCGCGATTATCAGGACGGCAAAGGTAGCGTGAAGGTGCGCGCCCGCATCAAAACGCGCGATGAATCCACCGTCGTCATCACCGAGATCCCGCCGACGACCACGACGGAATCCCTCATCGCTTCCATCGAAGACGCCACCCAGAAGGGCAAGCTCAAGGTCAAAGCCCTCAACGATTTCACCTCGGAGAACGTCGAGATTGAAATCAAATGCCCCGCCGGCGTGGACGCGGAAAAGTTGGTGGACGCGCTCTACGCTTTCACCGATTGCGAAGTTTCCATCACCAGCCGCATCGTCGTTATCAAAGACAATCGCCCGGTGGAATTGACGGTGAGCGAGGTGTTGCGCGAGAACACGGATCAGCTCGTCGCGATCCTCAAGCGCGAACTCGAGTTGCGCGAGCGGCAACTGCTGGATCAACTGCACTACCGCACCCTCGAACGCATCTTCATCGAGGAGCGCATCTACAAGCTCATCGAGAAGTGCAAGACGAACGAAGCGGTGTTCACCGCAGTCTATGAAGGCTTCAAGCCGTTCCAGAAGCAACTTGTGCGCGACATCGTGGACGCGGATGTGGAGCGATTGTTGCAGGTTCGCATTCGGCGCATTTCGCTGTTCGACATCAACAAGCATCGCGAGGAGATGGAACAGGTGAAGGCGGACCTCGCTGAGGCACGCAAGAATCTCAAGAATTTGACGAAGTTTGTCATCGGGCATCTCGAAGCATTGCTGGAGAAATACGGCCCGCAGTATCCGCGCCTGACCACGAAATCCGCACGCCACGAGGAAGTGGATGTGAAAGCGGTGGCGTTCAAGGCGTTCAAGGTTTCCTACGACCGCGAGTGCGGCTACGTGGGCCACAAAGTCAACGGCGAGGAATTCAAACTCGAATGTACGAAGTTCGACAAGGTCCTGCTCGTGTTCAAGGACGGCACTTACAAAGTCGCGGAGTTGCCGGAGAAATTATTTGTCGGCCCCGAGCTGTTTTACTGCGGCTTGCCGGATCGCGACGCCGTGTTCACCTGCGCCTATACCGACCGCAAGGCGAGCTATCTCAAACGCTTCAAGTTCGGCGGCACGATCCTGAACAAGGCGTATCTCTGCATTCCGGACAAATCGCGCATCCTGTATTTCGCGCCCGCCACGCCGAAGGTGCTCTACGTCCGCTACAAACCCGCGCCGCACCAGAAGATCAACCAGCAAACCTGCGATCCCGCGAAGGTCGAAGTGAAAAGCCCGAAGACGCGCGGCCGGCAAATCTCCATCAAAGACGTCTCGTCCGTCACCGCTGAACCCACACGCGGTTGGGACGAAAGTGCGACGACGACGGAGATTCTTTTCATCTGATGGTTTTCGGCGGCCCGCGACGGAAGCAGCGGAGCGCTGGCTTCCAAGTCTGCGGGATCGCAAGTTTCCAAACATGCGGTCATTCTGCCGGCGACTGCGTCCCGCAGGATTCGCCCGCTCGCTGAAACGCGAGGGTGAAGCCAAGTTACGGCTTCGCCTGGCTGGCTGAGGAGAGTTCCTCCTTCAGGACGGCGGCGAGCCGTTTCCCGACGAGGTCATGTCCGGGCACCTTCCAATGTCTGTCGTGCAGAAAAAACAAGTCGTCGGCCGCGTGCCCGGCCTGGCGGAAGTCATCGCTCAGGTCGAGCAAAGGGACGCCCGTTTCTGCGCACAGGGCTTTCACCGCAGTCTGGACCGCCAGCGTGCTTTCCGATCGGAAGTCGGTGCCCCCCGGCGCATAAACAATCCGCAACCGGCTGCCCGCGCTCGCGCAGCGCGCCTTTAACCGTTCCAGACAGAAAGACATGGCCCGGCGCGGCTCCTCCGCGATGGCTTCGACCTTGAAGGTGGCCTGCTCCAAGTCGTTGACGCGCCGCTTTTCCCGGGCAAAGTCCGCCATATACGCGATCGCGGAAAGGAAGTGCGAGGCCTTCACGAATTTATTCAAGGGGCTGATGCCCCGTTTGAGCACGGGAAGATTGCGCACGGTCGCGTTCGTGCCGGTCACCGCCAGCCAAGGTTTTCGATCCTCGGCGCTGATGTTGTCGTAGAAATCGTTCCGGACGAGCATCACGATGACCACTTGCGGACGCAGTCCGTTGGTCAGGGATCGTTCGAGCAACAGCAGTTCCTGTAACGTGCCGTAGGCATTGACGCCCAGATTGCGGACGTCCGCCGCCGCCCCCAGTTCATTCTGCATCACGTCGGTGAAAACTTTTCCGTTGTCCACGCCCCAACCCCAGGTGAACGAATCGCCCAACACTGCCACCACCGGACTGCCCGGATCGGGCCGCGCTGCGGATTCCTTAGCCCGGAAGCCATCGGCATTGTGGCGGACCAGCACCTCGAATTCCGGTTTCCGAAACCGCGCCGTCAAGTTGGGGCTGCCGAGCCAGCCCAGTTCCGGATCAAACCGGTGAAACGAAGTCAACGGATTCACGAACGTCTGAACGGGGCGAATGAGCCGCAGCGCCAGTTCAATCGCCAGGCAACAGAGCAGTATGGCCACCGTGGACACGGCGAGGTTTTGGAGCAGTCGCTTGGATTTGTTCGGCATAACAATGGGCGTCCGCGCTCTTCTGTGGCGCGTGGAGAACTTATCCTGCCACGAGCCACTGGCGCAAGGTTGCGAAAACCTTCCGGAACGCGTCCGCGAAATGCTTCCGGTCCTTGCTCGCAACGCCGCACTCAACGTGCAGCGCGATTGGCCCGCTGAAGTTTTCCGCCCGAATGATGCCTTCGGCTCTTGATCAGCCTGAGAGCCGGGTTGCGATTCAACCCCAAACTGACATTCTGTTCACCATGAACGACACCACCCCGCTTTTGCTCCGGGAGTTTCATCAAAGCCTCGGCGCCCGCTTCGCCGCCGTAAACGGCGCCACAGTCGTCGCCGACTACGGTGCGGCGCTCGCCGAACACACAGCGCTGCGCGAAACCGCCGGCGTGCTGGACCTCAGTTTCCGCAGCCGCCTCTGCCTCACCGGCGCGGATCGCGCCCGCTTCCTGCACGGCCAGATCACGAACGACGTGAAACGCCTCCGCCCCGGCCAAGGCTGCTACGCCGCGCTCGTCACCGCGAAAGGCAAAATGCAGAGCGACCTGAATGTGTTCTGTCTCGCGGACGAATTGTTGCTCGATTTCGAGCCGGGCCTCACGCCAGCCGTCACGCAACGGCTGGAGAAATTCATCGTGGCCGACGACGTGCAAGTGGTGGACGTCGCGCCGCATTATGGTTTGCTCAGTGTGCAAGGACCAAGAGCCGAAGAATTGAAGGCGTTCGCTGATTTGCCAGCCAACCAACTCAGCTCAGTCAAGATTTCAGACCCAACGCTTGGCGATATTTATCTGATGAACAACGCGCGACTTGGTTCAAAGGGGTTTGATCTATTCATACCGGCCAGTTCATTTGAGGTCGTGGCGGACATACTCAACGTCGGCGTGCAATCGATCGCCGGGCGGGCGTGCGGCTGGACCGCATTCGAGACGGCGCGCATCGAAGTCGGCATCCCACGATTCGGGGTGGACATGGACGAAACCAACCTTCCGCTGGAGTGCGGCATCGAAGCGCGGGCGGTGAGCTACGCCAAAGGCTGCTACATCGGCCAGGAAGTCATCAACCGCATTCACAGCATCGGCCACGTGAACCGCGAACTGCGCGGCCTCCGCCTCGCGGACGATTCCCAAACCCTCCCCACGCGCGGCGCCAAACTTTTCAAAGAGGGCAAGGAAGTCGGCCACCTCACGAGCGTCGTTTTTTCACCGGCGCTTAAAGCAAACATTGCGCTCGGGTACGTGCGGCGGGAAGTGAATCAAATCGGAAATGAATTGACGCTCCATTCTTCCGACGGCGCACTGCACGCAAAAATCACCGCGCCACCACTTTTCTACTGAAGCACGGCGTTCAATAAGCCAAACGCCGGAGGCCTCGCACCTGGCATCCAACCGTTCGCCTCACAAGTGAAGCGCACTAGAATAATTAACGCCACTGGCTCCTCCGCCATGCCAGGCAAAAAATGCCGAGCCCAAGGAGGATGGGAGAACCGGGTTCGGGAATAGAGGAGAATGCAATGTTGTCAATCATTCCGCCCATGGATTGCCAACCTACATGAAAAAGCAATTCACCAGTTTGGCCCGCATAACCAGAAATGTCTGCCCCGAAAAGCCGAATGCCCGGATAAATGCCCGGATTACTTGAAACGGGGCCCAGGTCGGTGACCATGAGCGGGTGACCATCAAAGGAGAGGTGAAAATAATTGGCACGCGACCAATAGCTAAGGATTCTGGCCTGCGGGGGGATTTGCCCCACTTGGCCCAGGCTAACACCTTTGGTTCCGTACACCTGCGACGAGTAGGTTCCGCCCTTTAGCAACACTGAGTAATTTCCAGCAAGTCTGGGCTGAAAATAATCCGCTGCCTCCAAAGAAGCGTTGGCGGCATCTAGGGTTTCGTTGTTGTAGATGAGCGTTGTTCCTCCAGGATAGTTGGATGCGCCCCAAGCATAATAAGCGGTCCAACCCGGCACATTGGCCATGCCCGAACGGAAGCCGTACGGGGTGGGCTGAGAACTAACAACGTAGGATTCCTCGAAATTAAGATTGAGGAAGCCTTGGGCGACCGCCACATCAACGATGGCACAGAGCGAAGCCGTTAACCAAACGACCAAGAGGGGACGCTTCAACTTGACCTTTCTCACACTTTGGACTGTGTGCCCCGTCGTGAAGCCGATCAAGAACAATTTGCCGAGCCACGGCCTCAATACCGGCAACCGGTTCCGGATTCGGTCCTGTGAGCAGAATCGCATTGGACTTAACGGCCAGATCCTTCGAGCGTCTCAAGCCGCGACAACGCGGTCAAAGATGCCTGCGTCTCCTCTCGCAACACTGCGCGATCCGCCGCGCTCAACCCCAAAGGATCGAAGCGATAGCGATAGTGCAGCCGCAAAATTTCCTCCATCGGCCCGCGCACTGCCGCGAGTCCGGGCGTTTGCGCGACCCGCTCCAGCCATTCGTTGAGCGGTTCGCTTGGACGACGCGGCACGCCGCGGGCGGCGAGTTGCTTTTCGAGTTGATAGAACTCCGAATCCAGCCCGGGCCAGTTGAAGATTTCGAGTTCCGCCGCGGTGCCGGCCTTCTGGCGTCGCCGCCCGCGGCGGAACAGAATTTGGTAAAGCAACACCGCCAGACCGGGCACGATGCCAATGAGCAGATACTTGCGCACGTTGCTTTGACCCCAGCGGAATTTCGCGAACTCGAACCGCAGCCGCGTCCACGCATCCTGCAACCACTGAAACGCCGACGCGTGCTTCCCTTCTTCCGCGACCCACGAGGCCGGCGTGGTATCGAAATCATCCCAGATGTTTTTGTCGGGGTTCCACACCAGACACCACGCGTGCGCATCGCGCAGGCGCACCACGTAGCCGCGACCGGAAGTCTCATGTACCGCGTAGCCCACCGCGTAGCGGGTCGGAATTTCAAGCTGGCGCAGCAGCAGCGTCGTGGCCGTGGCGAAGTATTCGCAATGACCCGCGCCGGTCTTCAGCAGGAATCGGCTCACGGCGGTTTCATTTGTTGCGAACTTCCCGGGCGGCTGCCAGGTGCGATAGGTGAACTGCTCCGCGAAGAAGCCGCGAATTTTCTGCAACACTTGGTCGCGTGGCAATCCGCGCAGTTGCAAGTCCGCGATCACCCGGTCGAGCGCCGGTTCTTCGCGCTCCGGCACCCGCAGATCCTGGTTGGTGTGCTCGGCTCTGCGCCCCGCCGGAATCGTCAGTGCCGGCGCATCTTCGTGCCCGGCGGTCCCGTAGCGAACCCGCCTCGGTGCGGGGATTTCATTCGTCGTCGCGCCGGTGCCCGGCGGCGAATCCAGCGTGCCACCCGAACCATAGAGCGCGTCGAAGATCACCAGGCCCGGACCCTCCGCGAGCACCGCGCCCGCGGAACTGTAAGCCAGGACGTAGGCCGGGAGCTTCTCCATCCGCCCCACTCCCGCCGGCAAGGGCAGCAAGCCCGCCGCCGAAATACCCTTCATCCCTTCGAGGTAGCAAGCGATGTTGACGGCGCGCGCGTTCGTCCGGCCGGCGAGCAAAGTCCAGTTGCCGCTGTTCGCCGGGGCCTCGTTCACCGGTTGAAAATCGTCCTTGGAACTGCCCGCCTGCCACGAGACGCCTTTGTAAAAGCGATAGCTCGCCTCGCGCAGATACAGCGGCGCCGGTGAACCGGCTTTCGGTTCGAGCCGGATCACGATACGGCCCGAGGTTTTGATCTCGCCCACCCGGCCTAGCGCCGTGAGGCTTTGCGAGGGGTCAACGCTGCGCCGCATGAAGCGCGCAAACCATTCGGCGTTGATATTCCCGAGGTAACGCTGCAACTGCCCGAGACCGCGCTGGCCAACGAAACCCAGCCCCACCGCTGCTGCCAGGGCCACGCACCAGACCACCAAGGCAAACCGTCGCGACCGTTGCGCCCACAGCCCCCACGCCAACAACAGCGCCAGCCCCCAAAAATATTTACTGTTCTCCGCAGTATGGACGCTCGCCGCGAGCAGTGTGCCGACAAAGTAGGCATACCCGATGTTGACGTTGCGGATGGCCGGCGCGGGTTTGCCCGCTTGCTTCGCTTTTTTCCAGCGCCGGCGCAGGATCAGCGAGATCATGGTCAGGGGAATGGATTCGCGCGTGCTGAACAGTTGGGCGACGAGGAACGGGAAGAAAATCAGCGGCAGCCAGCGGAACACGGCGGCGGCGGTATTCGCGCTGGAAAGGCCGGCGCGGCCTTGGGTGCGGAAGCTTGGGTCTTGAAACCAACCGCCAAAACTAGCCGGACCTTGGTTCTGGTTAAACGCATAAACGCCCGCCGCGAGAAACAGCAGCGAGCAAAACGTCCACACCCGGCTGAAGTCCTCGTCGGATAATTCCCAACGCGCGTGAACGAACCGCGCGCTTTCCACAATCAGTCCCATCAACAGGCCCGCGATGAGAAAGCCCTCCGACTGCCAGCCCCAGAAAGCCAGCGTCGCGCCGAGGAGGAAAGGCGGCGGTTTCATGGGCTAGTGGCGCAAGCCTCTGGCTTGCGGCAGTGCCGCCAAGCTTTCAGCCTGGCGTTTCCCTGAGCAGTGGACGGCAAATCTCCGGCAACCTGAACGGTTGCCGACACAACCGCAAGCCAGAGGCTTGCGCCACTAAGCTGCGTCGCGCCGAGGAGGAAAGGAGGCGGCTTCATGGGAACAGGGAAACATTCAACACCCAACGCACCTGCGTCTGCGCGGGGCTTGGATGTTGAGCGTTGAATGTCGAATGTTGAATGTTCTTCATTTCAACTTTGCCAATTGCTCTTCAATCCGCCCGATCTCCAGTGCGAGCAGCCGCCCCGGATCATCGCTCATGGGCCCGAGTTCAAGCGGCGCGGTTTCGCCCGGTTGCCGGATCACTAGCACGAGCACCGGCAGCCGCAGGGCTTTCAACTTTTCCACAAACCGCCGTCGCTCCGCGTCCCACGCCAGCAGCACGCAAATGCAACCGCTGACGGCGCTCGAATGATTCAACACCAGTTGCTCCAGCGTGCCAAACGGCTGCTCCCGACACGGCCGTACCGACGCCAGAATCTCCAGCATTTGATCCGCGTGGGCCAATCCCCGGCCCGCCGTGAAACAATACGCCTGCGGCCCGACGAACAGCAGGTCCAGCAACGATTCCTGCGTCAGCAGCGTGCAGGCGAACGACGCCGCCACGGACACCGCTTCCTCGAACGCCTCCGTGTGCGGCCGATCCGTGAAGGTGTCGAGCACCAGCGCGTGCCGTACGAAAAACTCGTCCTCGAATTCCATCACGATGGGCTTGCCGGTCTTGGCCCAGCTTCGCCAGTGAATGTGCCGGATCGGATCGCCGCGCCGATATTCGCGCAACGCCACGAACTCGTCGCTCTGCCCGACGTTTGACGCCAGCGCCACGCCGCCTTGCTGATACTTCAGCGCCCCCGGCAGCGCGAGCGGCGGCAGATGATAACGCTTCGGCAGAATCAAAACGCTTTGCGCCAGCGGCACACGTTGCAGCGCGCGAAACAACCCGAGCGGATCGGGCCGGGCCAGCGTGACGCCGGTAAAATGCACGATGCCGCGTTGCAACGGCGTGAGTTCAACCAGAACTTCGGCGCGTTGATCCGCCGACAACGGCGGCACGAGACCTTCCTTCACCGTGGCGAGCTTGAAGGGGTTCCCGCGCCGCGGCTGGCTGAAGCGGAAGGGGCGCACATGCTTTTGATCGTCCAACTGAAGCGCCGTCCAATCCTGAAACGACGGGCGCGGGTCGGCGAGCGTTTCGAGCAGCGTGAGCCCAACTTGATTTTTCCGGGTGAGATTGCGCACGACGACGCGATATCGGAACGGCTGCCCCACGGTGCCAAAGCGCGGCAGCAAGCGCTCGGCGGCAAACGCGGCCTTGAAGCGCCATCCGCCCAGCACCGCCACGAACATCAAGCCGACCAGCAACGTGAACGCCTGATACCCGACGGAGTTCTCCGGATCGAAACCAAGGATCGCCGCGACAAACATCGCGCCGAAGACAACCAACCCCGTCCGCGTGAACCGCCGCTCCGCCCAGCGCCGTGCGCCGGAGAAGAGGCGGTAAAGGCGGTAGAGAAAGCGGTAGGTCACTTTCATGGGGCGGGGACAGGATGCGTGCTGCGTGATCCGTGATCCGTGAACTGCGGGGCGTGTTGCGTGTTGCGTGTTGCGTCAAGTGGCCGGCGGCTGGCAAAGAGCAATTGCATGCAGCGCTCCGGCGGCATCTCCCTCTCCTCCACGCCGAGTGGAGGAGAGGGCCGGGGAGAGGAGGTCCGGCTCTTGAAACACCCCTCTCTCCGGCTCTCTCCATGAACCGGAGCGCGGAGCTCCAGCTCTGCGCGGACCAGAAGCACGCGAAGCTGGAGCTTCGCGCTCCAATCTTGCGGTGCATGGTCCCAATGCATGCCCGCCGTCGGGGACGGGGTCTCCCCATGAACCCCAGCCTCGTAGCGCAGGTTGGCAACCTGCTGTGTCGCCGACTGGCAGTCGGCAGGGCGTCGCCACGCTCGTAGCGCCTGCGGATTACCAATCCGCGATACAGCAGACTGCCAGTCTGCGCTACGGAGCCAGCCGCGCCGGTGCAGGGGTTCAAGGCGCGATGCTCGCTTCGGGGAATTCCCTCCCCGCTCGTTCCTCACGGGGCGAGAGAGTCCCAACGTACGTCGCCGGTCTTCGGTTGGTCGCGCTTGCCAATCACCCTCGCAGCGACCTCCGCCACTTGACGCAACACGCAACACGCAACACGTCTTCATCACGCCGGCACCTTGATCTTCTTCACCACATCCTCCACCACGCCGAGCGCCGTCAACCCGGAGAACCGCGCCTGCGGCTCCATTACCAACCGATGCGCAATCACCGACACCGCCAGCTCCTGGATTTGCTCGGGCGTGACGAAATCCAAGCCGTCGAACAACGCGAGCGCCTGCGCCGCTTTCATCAACGCGAGCGAGGCGCGCGGGCTCGCGCCGAGTTGCACGCCGGTCGCCGCGCGCGTGCCGCCGACAAGGTCCACCACGTAACGCTTGAGTTCCTCGCTGATGCGGATGCCCTGCACCGCGCGTTTGAGCGTGATGACCTCCGCGAGCGTGACGCACCCCTTCAATTCGTCGAGCGGATGCTGGCTGGCCTGCGCGGAAAGCACCGCGACTTCATCGGCCGGCGTCACGTAGCCCAGCGTGAATTGCATCGCGAACCGGTCCATCTGCGCCTCCGGCAGCGGATACGTGCCGCGAAACTCGACCGGATTCTGCGTCGCGACCACGAAGAACAAGTCCGCCAGATTGCGCCGCTCGCCGTCCACGCTCACCTGGCCCTCGCCCATCGCTTCGAGCAAGGCCGACTGTGTGCGCGGCGAGGCGCGGTTGATTTCATCGGCCAGCAGAATGTTCGTGAAAATCGGCCCTTCGTGGAAAAAGAACTGTTGCTCCTTCTGGTTGAAAATGGAAACACCGAGGATGTCGGACGGCAGCAAGTCCGGCGTGAACTGCACGCGTTTGAACCGCGCATCAATCGAGCGGGCGAGCGCCTTGGCCAGCGTGGTCTTGCCCGTGCCGGGAAAATCCTCCAGCAGCACGTGCCCGCCGCTGGCGAGCGCGGCGAGGAGCTTGCGCGTCGCGCTGGACTGGCCCTGCATGACGCGGGCGATGTTGCCGGCGATTTTCTGAAATACCGCGCGGGCGGCGGAAGCGTTGGTCGTCGTCATGGTTGCCTTTAAGAGCTTGAACAGGGCTGGGGCGGAAAAGTTTCGCGAAAAGCGAGCGCGGCTGGCGTCGCGAAGCGGATTTCAAAATAAATCACGGCGGGAATCTACCGAGCCCAGCGCAAGGCGGCGAACAGATTTCCTCCGGCGGCGCAGCGGTGGTTTCGCGCGGCTTACTACGAAGGCCGCCGGATGTCATACACGCCCCGAGGCGGATTCCCTCTCCCCTTCGGAAGGGGAGAGGGTCAGGGTGAGGGGAGCTTTGGATGTTGGGTGTTGAATGTTGAATGTTCGATGTTCGGCACTCTCCACTGATTCCCCCTCACCCCGGCCCTCTCCCCCTCCGCGGG
>CAIKLQ010000544.1 GCA_903828255.1 uncultured Verrucomicrobiota bacterium | reverse complement strand
TGGCGGCCGTAGATGCCGGCGGCACCATCAACTTCCGGTCCGCCGGCCACAAACTCGAACCTATGACGATCAACAAGGCCATGGAACTTCGCGCCGTCGGCGGCCCTGTCACGCTCGGAAATTAAACCCGCAAAATGACAAAAATGAAACATTCACCGCGGGGCTATTGAACTCACGTCCCGTCCAGTTCACTCACTCCGACTTGCGGTAGGCCCGTAGTTATGAGCAAGGAGGAGCGAAAGTTGGAGGTCGCAGCCGCCCGGGAACCGGGTAGCGCGGAAATTTCTGTCCGCAGGTTCACGGCACTTTCCAGTCCCGTGTTCCAAGGGACTGGCGACTGGAAAGTCGCCCGCAATCGCAGACCAGAATGGCGGGGCCGCTGCGCGGGGTCTGACCCCGCTGCGCGTGCAAAGTCAGAGTCGCAATTGCCTGGGCCTCGTCCGGGCGTTCCTGGACCAGTGGTGCGCGCGGCCGCGGGCGTCCGCGCCCCGCTCGCTTTTGCCGCTTTCCCTTTTGGGATTTTCTCCTAACTTCGCGCCGTGCGACGCGCATTGCTCAAAGACATTTCCCGCCTCGTGGTCAAGCTCGGCACGGGCGTGCTGACGGACAGCCACAAGCAGCCGGATCCCGCTCAGTTGGAACAACTGGTCGCCCAAATGGCCGCGCAGCGGCAGGCGGGCCGCGATGTCGTGCTCGTGACCTCCGGCGCGGTCGGCGCGGGCATGGGGGTGCTCGGCTACGAAAAGCGCCCCGGCGAACTCTCCGAGTTGCAGGCGTGCGCCGCCGTCGGCCAGCCGCGGCTCATGGCGATTTACGAAAAACTCTTCGCTCAGCACGGCGTGCATGTCGCGCAGGTCCTGCTCACGCACGACGACCTCGCCCATCACGAGCGCCATCTGAATGCCCGCAACACCCTCGTCACGCTGCTCGGGCGCGGCGTCGTGCCCATCATCAACGAGAACGACGCCATCTCGTTTACGGAAATCAAATTCGGCGACAACGACAAACTCTCGGCGCTGGTCGCGGCGCTACTGCCGGCGGATTTACTCGTCATTCTCACGACCGTGGACGGCGTCATCGAGAATTTCGGCAAGGCCAACCCGCGCACGATCCCGATCATCGAGCAGATTGACGAAACCGTGGAAGACATGGCCGGCGGCACCGACAGCGCCACCGCCGTTGGCGGGATGTCATCGAAGATTCAAGCCGCGAAGATCGCCGTGCGCTCCGGCATTCCGCTGGTGATCGCTTCCGGTCGGAAGAAGAATATGCTCGCCGACTTGCTGGCCGGAGAGGATGAGGGCACGCTGTTCGTCCCGCAGCCCACGAAGTTACAGGGCCGCAAACGCTGGATCGCTTTCTTCCATCATCCGAAAGGCGCGCTGTTTGTGGATTACGGCGCGAAGCGGGCGTTGCAGGAGGCGGGCAAAAGCCTGTTGCCGCCGGGCGTCGCGCGCTGCGAGGGCAGCTTCGCCGCCGGCGAAGTAGTGCGGATTTGCGATCTGGACGGAATGGAGTTCGCCCGGGGCATCGCGAAGTTTAGCGCCGAAGAAGTGCGCGCTCACAAACTGGCGCGCGTGGAACTGGTGCATCGGGATGATCTGGTGATCTTGTGAATCGCTTTTGCAACGCCAAGCCGCCAAGCCGCCAAGGCGCAAAGGCCGGATCTGCCTGGCGTTTTTGTGCCTGGGCGGCTTGGCGTTAATTCTGATGAAACGAAAACCTGCCATCGAAGATTTGTTGAAAGTCATGGCCCGCTTGCGTTCGCCCACGGGCTGCCCGTGGGATCGCGAACAAGACCACATGACTTTGCGCCGGCACGCCATTGAGGAAGTCTATGAACTGATTGACGCTATCGAGGCGGGCGACGATCACGAGATGGCGGAGGAACTCGGCGACCTGTTGCTCCAGGTCGTCTTTCATTGCCAGATGGCGAAGGAGCGCGGGGCGTTTGATTTCGAGAAGGTCGCGCGGCAAATCGGGGACAAACTCATCCGCCGCCACCCGCACGTCTTTGGCAACACGAAGGTCAAGGACGTGGACGAAGTGTGGGCGAACTGGGAGAAGATCAAGCACGCCGAGAAGAAAGGCACGCGCCACGAACGTCCCTCCGCGCTGGATGGCATCCCGAAGCACCTGCCTGCATTGCTCCGCGCCGAGAAGCTGCTGAAAAAGGCGCGCAAGGCTAATTTGCTGGCTGACGTCAAGCCGCGGAGGAAGGTGAGTAAGTCAGCCTTGGCGAAACAACTGTTTGAACTGGCCCACAAGGCGCAAGCCCAAGGGTGGTGCGCGGAGGAATTGTTGTGCGATGAAATCAAGCGCCGCGAGCGGGCGCTCCGCCGCCAAGAGGCTCGCTAACCACTCAATATTGCGGCTTGCCCGGCGTCAGATTCGCCCGGTGCTTTGCCACTTCGCGCTGAATGTCCGCCAGCACTTCCGGGTGCTCCTTCGCCATGTCGAAGCGTTCGGACGGGTCGGTATCGAGTTGGAACAGCAGCGGCGGATCGTGGGGTTCAAACTTCAGCGGATTTCCGGGACTCCCGTAACCATTCGCCGTCGTGAAGTGGGCCTTCCACGGACCTTTCCGTAGGGCGAACAATTCGTCGCCGCGATAATAAAACACTGTGTCGCGTAAACCTTTCCCGTTGCCGAAGAGAATCGGTGAGAGGTCCACGCCGTCCAAGACGCGGTCCGTCGGCAACGGCGCACCCGCCAGCGTGAGACTGGTGCTGAACAAATCCAGCGAGCAGGCGAGTTCGTGCGTCGTGACGCCCGGCTTGATTTTTCCCGGCCACCAAGCGATGGCCGGCTCGCGCAATCCGCCTTCCCAGGTGCTGCCTTTGCCTTCTTTGAGCAAACCCGCCGAGCCGCCGGCGAGTTCCTCCACGAGCCACGGCCCGTTGTCGCTGGTGAAAAATACCAGCGTGTTCTCCGCAAGCTTCTCTTTGCGCAAGGCTTCCAAAACCTGGCCCACGCTCCAATCCAGTTCCTCGACCACGTCGCCGAACAAGCCGCGCCGGCTTGTGCCCTTGAACTTTTCCGATGCGAACAGCGGCACATGCGGATACGTGTGCGCGAAGTAGAGGAAGAACGGTTTCTTTTTATTCGCCCGGATGAACTGAACCGCTTCGGCGGTGTAGCGCTTCGTCAGCGTGCTCAAGTCCGCCGGCTGCTCAATGATTTTCTCACCGCGCAGCAACGCGCAGTTCCACCACTTCGGGTCTTGATCGAGACTTCGCGGAGCGCCTGGAGGGTTACGTTCCGCCGGCTCCATGTCGTTGGACCAGCGCAGGCCGAAGTAGGAATCGAAGCCGTGTCGCGTCGGCAATGACTTGCCCGTGCCGCCGTCGAGATGCCACTTGCCGATGCACATCGTGGCGTAAGCTTTGGACTGAAGCGCGCGGGCGATGGTGATTTCTTCGAGCGGCAAACCGCCGGGGTCCTTGGTGAAAATCACGCGGCGTTTTTCAGTGCCGGCCATGCCGGAACGAATCGGCAACCGGCCCGTCAACAACGCTGCGCGGCTCGGCGTGCAAACGCAGGCCGCGACGTAAAAATCCGTGAAACGCATTCCCTCCGCCGCCATGCGGTCCAGGTTGGGCGTGCGAATCGTTGGATGGCCGTAGCAACCAAGATCGCCGTAGCCGAGATCGTCGGCTAGAATGATGACGATGTTGGGCGGTCGGGTCGCAGCCGCCACGGGGGAAACAAGAACGCCAAAGATCAGGCTGAAACCCAATGCGCAAAGCGAACGGACGAAAGCCTGCGAAGCGAAACGCATGACGCGTGAGTTGCGCTCCGCCGGCCTGCTCATAGCGTTGCCTTCTTGCCGACCGAAGCTTCGGAATCCTCCAGAGCCTGCGCGGCCGAGAGTGGGCGCGGCGCCCGGAGTTTCTTATAGACCCACGCTTCGAGCGGGCGCAGCGGGCGCAGGGATTTGTAAAGCCGCGGATGGTAAACCAACCAGATACGCACCACCGAAAGAAACATCGTCAGCGACGTGCGAAACAAGCGGACCTTTGAACCAGCTTTATCCGTCCACTCAGTCGGGACTTCGAGGACGCGGAAGCCCGCGCGCTTGAGCGAGTAGAGCAGGTTGATGTCGAATGCCATGTCGGCGATGAGGAGGCGCGAGTGGATTTTTTCGACCGCCGCGCGGCGCATTACCTTCGCGCCGCATTGCGTGTCGCGGATGTGCATGCGGAAGAGGGCTTCCACGATCAGGTGGAAGACGCGGCTGGCGAACTGCCGCTGGCCGGTTTGCACCTGATGCAGCACCGCGCCTGGCAGCCAGCGCGAGCCGATGACGCAGTCCGCCTCGCCGATGCGCTTGACCAGATCGTGCAGCGCGGCGGGGGGCGTGGCACCATCGGCATCCACGTAGCCGATCACGTCGGCCAGGGGCGCGAGTTTCAAGCCCTCGATCAGCGCGCCGCCCTTGCCGATGGGCGCGGCGAACACGAGATGGCTGAGGGCGGGGAAATCCTTTGCGACGCGCTCCACCACGCCCTGGGTGTTGTCGCGACAACCATTGAGCACGACGACGAGTTGGAATTTGCCGGAATAGTTCTTGGAAAAATAATGCCCGTAGTCGCGCAGCACCGGTTCGATGCGACGTTCTTCGTTATACGCTGGGATGAGGAGCAGCAGGCTTGGCTCGGTCACGGGGAATCAATTAGCAGCAGAAGTTCTAAATTCCAAGCTCCAAGCTCCAGGGCAGCGCCAAGCCCCCAAATTCAAATCTACGGCCGCCGGAAATTTCCCTCATTCAATTCTCAGCTCCCGTTGGATGCCGAATTTATCAATGCGCTTCCGCAACGTCGCGCGCGTGATGCCGAGCAACTTGGCGGCCTGAACTTGGTTGTCGGCGGTTTCCTTGAGCGCCTGGATGATCAACTCGCGTTCGACGGCGGGAATGACTTTCAATTTCGGATTGCGCCGGGCGCTTTGGAAAAGTTGGCGGGCCAGCGTCGCGATGTCATTTGTTGCCGTCTCGCCGACCGTGGTGGAAGCCGGGGCGCTCGCCGGATTCTGGCCGGTGATTTCCGGCGGCAAATCTCCCAGCAGGATGGCGTTGCCTTTAGCCATCACTTGCGCGCGGCGGATGGCATTCTCCAACTCCCGCACGTTGCCGGGCCAGTGGTATTTTTCCAACGCCTTGAGCGCGCTTTCGGCAATGGATTTGACCGGGAGTTGTTTTTCATTGGCGAACTTGCCCAGGAAATAATTCACGAGGCCGATTTCGCGCCGCTCGCTCCCATCACTTTGCCGGGTGAATTTGTCGCGGACGTCTTCGAGCCGCTCGCGCAACGGCGGCATGTGGATGCGCACAACGTTCAGCCGATAGAACAAGTCCTCGCGGAACTGGCGCGCGGCCACGGCTTGCTCCAGCGGCTTGTTCGTCGCGGCGATGATGCGCACATCCACGTGGATCGGGGCGTTGCCGCCCACCCGCTCGAAAGTGCCGCTTTGGAGCACGCGCAAAATTTTCGTCTGGGTCGCCGGGGTCATGTCCCCGATTTCATCCAGGAAGACCGTCCCCTTGTGACATTGCTCGAACTTCCCGATCCGTTGCATCGTTGCCCCGGTATAGGCGCCGCGTTCGTGGCCGAACAATTCGCTTTCGAGCAGTTGCTCGGGAATCGCCGCGCAGTTCACCGCGAGGAACATCTTCTCGCTGCGATTGCTGTGCTGATAAATCGCCCGCGCG
>CAIKLQ010000543.1 GCA_903828255.1 uncultured Verrucomicrobiota bacterium | reverse complement strand
CCGCTGCCCACACCGAACATCACCAAGCTCCCGATGCTCCAGGACGTGCGCACCAACGCCATGACCTTGATCTGGGAAACCGACGGCAACCTTGCGCGGCATTACGTGGATTGGGGCCGCAGCAATGTCAACGAGCACACGCTCAAAGGGATCGGCGCCGCCCACCGACGCTGGCCGAACGAATGGTTTCCCAGTTTCATACCTCACCCGAGAAACCCCGCAAAATCGGAAAATCAAACTGCCGCTCTTGGCTTTGCTGCTTTCGCGGGCGATTCAAACAGGGAGGCGGATGGAAGTAAAGGGGCTATCTGAGGAAAGCGAATGTTTAGCCGCAACGGGGTGTCGCACGCGGATTCCGAGCGGCGGCAACTATGGGCTTGTAGCGCGCTGGGTCGGAGGCCGACGCTCGGTTTGCTCGCGGAACATTCGTCGGTTTCCTTGCTTTCAACCTGGAGATTTTGCTCTTAGGCTGGCCAACTATTTGATTCACGCAATTCGCAAGCTATGAGCAAAGAATTCATCCGCATCGGCGGGGCGAGAGAGCATAATCTCAAGAACCTCACGCTCGAAATCCCGCGCGACAAACTGGTCGTCATCACCGGCTTGAGCGGGAGTGGCAAGTCGTCGCTCGCGTTTGATACCATTTATGCTGAGGGCCAGCGGAAATACGTCGAGAGCCTCTCGGCGTACGCGCGGCAATTCCTGGATCAGATGCAGAAGCCGGACGTGGATTACATCGAGGGGCTTTCGCCCGCGATCGCCATCGAGCAGCGCATGTCTGGTATGAACCCGCGCTCGACCGTGGCCACCACGACGGAGATTTATGATTACCTGCGCCTGCTTTACGCGCACGTCGGGCAGGCGCATTGCCCGGATACTGGCACGCCCATCGTCGCGCAGACGACCAGCGACATCGTGGACAAAATCCTGGCGTTGCCGCCGAAGACCAAGGTGATGTTGCTCGCCCCGGTGGTGCGCGGGCAAAAGGGTGAGTTTCGCGACGTAATCGAACGCTTGCAACGGGAAGGCTTCGTGCGCGCCCGCGTGGACGGCGCATTGGTGGAACTCGGCAATCCAGAGGTCCGCATCAAGCTCGATGCGAAACAGGCGCACACGATCGAAGCGGTGGTGGACCGGCTCGTGATGGACGAGAAGGTGCGCGTGCGGTTGCAGGATTCGGTGGAGACGGCGTTGCGGTGGGGGGAGGGAATCCTGCGCACACTCCATCAGGTGGCAGGGGAGTCCAGAGTCCAGAGTCCAGAGTCCAAAGTCCAAAGTCTGAAGTCTAAAGTCAGGGAGCAAGCGAAGTCTCAGGGCACGGATCACGGGTCGCGGGTCACGCAGTCGCCAGCGGAGGTGTGGATCGAGACGCTCCACTCCAACCGCATGTATTCCCCCGCCACCGGCAAGAGCTACGAGCCGTTGACGCCGAAACATTTTTCCTTCAACGCCCCCAGTGGCGCGTGCCCGGTTTGTCACGGGCTGGGGCAGAAAATGGTTTTTGACGAGGGGTTGGTCGTCCCCGATCCGGAGAAGTCGCTCGAACAAGGCGCGGTGCTCCCGTGGCGGCGCGGCGGGAAACGGATGGTGGTTTATTACAAGGCCCTGCTCCGGGACATCGCCGGGCATTACGGTCAGAGTTTGGAGCAGGCGTACCAGGATTTGCCGGACGACTTCAAAGCGATTCTGCTCCACGGCTCGGGCGAGACGGAGGTCGAGTTCCACTTCTGGCGCGCGGGCAAGCAGAGTACGAGCAAGCGTCCGTTTGAGGGGGTGCTGCCGAACATGGGGCGGCTCTATGCCGAGAGCGAAAGCGAGTTCACGCGCAATAGGCTGAAAGCTTTTATGTCGCCGCAATTCTGCGATGCGTGCAACGGGATGAGGCTAAGGCCTGAGATGCTTGCGGTAACTTTGGGCGGCGCGGACAACCTCCTCACCCCGGCCCTCTCCCCCTCCGAGGGGGAGAGGGGGAATCGTCGTCAGCGCACCCGCGAACCGGGCACCTCGAGCCATGCAGAAGACCAGAAAATAATTCTCCCTCTCCCCGGGGGAGAGGGCCGGGGTGAGGGCGAGCGTCACACTAAACAATCTGGTGCAACTCGAATACCGGGATGGTCCATCATGGACCTTTGCTCGCTGTGTGTGGAAAAGGCCGACGAGTTTTTCGCCACGCTCAAGCTCACCGAGTTTCAGCAGAAAATCGCCGCGGACCTCATCACGGAAATTCGCGCGCGGCTGGGTTTCTTGAAAAACGTGGGGCTGGGTTATCTCACGCTGAATCGCGAAAGCGGTTCGCTGAGCGGCGGCGAGGCGCAACGCATCCGGCTGGCCACGCAGATTGGCGCGGGGCTGGTCGGCGTGCTCTACATTCTCGATGAGCCGAGCATCGGGCTGCACCAGCGGGACAACGACCGGTTGCTCACGACGCTCAAGGGCTTGCGCGATCTCGGTAATTCCGTGCTCGTCGTGGAGCATGACGCGGACACGATTCGGCAGGCGGATTATGTGCTCGACCTGGGGCCGGGCGCGGGCGTGCATGGCGGCGAACTTGTGGCGGCGGGAACTTTCGCCGAGGTGCGGGCCCATGAGCGTTCACTCACCGCCAAGTATCTGCGCGGCGAACTTGCCGTGCTCGTGCCGAAAGAACGCCAGCAACCTTCCAAGGATCGCGGCTCAATTGAGATCATTGGCGCGACCGAGAACAACCTGAAGAGCGTGGACGCGCGGATTCCCCTCGGGCTGTTCACTTGCGTCACGGGCGTGAGCGGCTCGGGCAAGAGCACGCTTGTGGATGATGTGTTGCGCCGGGCGCTGATGCGCAAGTTTCATGGCTCGAAGGAAAGGCCGGGGGCCCATCGCGAGATTCGGAATTACGAAGGGCTGGAGAAGATCGTCGTGATTGATCAGTCGCCGATTGGCCGCACGCCGCGCAGCAATCCGGCGACCTACACGGGCATGTTCAACGCGATCCGGGATTTGTTTGCCCGGCTGCCAACGGCAAAGATTCGCGGCTACGAATCGGGCCGGTTCAGCTTCAACGTGAAGGGCGGCCGTTGCGAGAAATGTCAGGGCGACGGGTTGCTCAAAATCGAGATGCACTTTCTGCCGCCGGTTTATGTGACCTGCGAAGCGTGCGGCGGCAAACGCTACAATCGCGAAACGCTCGAAATCGCCTACAAGGGGTTGAACATTTCCAATGTGCTCGACCTGACGGTGGACGAGGCGGTGAACTTTTTCCGTGCGGTGCCGAAGATTTACGATCCCTTGCTGACGCTGGCGGAAGTGGGCTTGGGCTACATCCGGCTCGGACAATCGGGTACGACCCTGAGCGGTGGCGAGGCCCAGCGCGTGAAGTTGGCGTCCGAATTGAGCCGCCGGCAAACTGGCCGCACGCTTTACATTCTCGATGAACCGACGACGGGGCTGCACTTCCACGACGTGGCGAAGTTGTTGGAAGTGTTGTTTAAGCTGCGCGCTTCGGGCAACACGCTGGTGGTCATCGAGCACAATCTGGACGTGATCAAGACGGCGGATTGGATCATTGATCTAGGCCCGGAAGGCGGCGACGCCGGCGGGCAGGTGGTGGCTCAGGGGACGCCGGAACTCGTGGCGCGTTGCGTGGAGAGTTACACGGGACGGTATTTGAAAGGGGTGCTGGATGCGGCGGTCTAGGAGAGGGGCGTATCTGTCGGATGAGTCGGACCCGTCAGACACGTCTGACGTGGCTCGCGCGATTCCGCTTTTCGGCCCGGCGGTTGGTCCTTTACAGTGGTCACGCATGGCAACGCTACGGAATTTCGTGTGGATCGCGCTGTCGCTGGGACTTGTCGCGAGCAGTGTTCGCGCGGCGGCCTTCAGCGAAACCAGCGCGTACTCCGGCGCGGCGCAAGCGTTTCAGGACAAAGTCTGGTCGCTGGCCGAAGCCGGCTTTGCCCAATTCGCGGAAAAATTTCCCAAGTCGGAGCAGCGGGCGCAGGCGGTGCTTTACCAGGCCGTGGCGCGATTTCATCAAACCAATTCCGCCGGGGTGATTGAGTTGTTGCAGGCGAATCTCCCTCGCGCGGGAACGCTCGCGGACGAATACCAGTTTTGGATCGCCGAGGCGCAGTTCCTGAAAGGCGACTTCACGGCGGCGGCGGAAGCTTACTTGGAACTGTGGCGGCGTTACGGCGCGTCCAAGCGGCGGATTGAGGCCTTCGTTGGCGAGGCGTTATCTCATTCGCGGCTCGGCCAATGGACGCAAGTAGTCACGTTGCTCGGAAATCCGGAGAGCGAATTCGCCCGGACCGCCGTGAGTTCGCCGACGAATCTCTTTATCGGGCGAGGCTTGGTGCTCTTGGGCGACGCGCAATTGGCGCAAACAAATTATGCCGGCGTGGAGGCGGCGGTGGCGCCGTTGAGCGGGCGCAAGCTGGGCGGCGCGCTGGATTGGCGGGCGGAGCATCTGCGGTTCGAGGCTCAGTTGGCGAATCGTCGGCTGCCCGAGGCGCTGGGCACCAGCAGCAATCTGCTCGCGCTCGCGGCGCTGGTGCCGGAGGACCGGGTGGAGTTGCTGTCCGAGAGTGTGGCGTTGCAAGCCGGCGTGCTGGAACAGTTGGGGCGGCGCGGGGAGGCGAAGGAGGTGTTCAAACTAAATCTGCCGCCGGGAATTCAACCGGAGCGGCAGCGCCAGGCCTTACTGCGGATCACGGAACTGGCGCTCGCCGAAGGCAAGCCCTTTGAAGCTGCCAGCAACCTGGTGAGCTTTTTGCAGCAATCCAGCAATTCCCCGGCGGCGGATGTGGCCTTGTTTGCGCTGGGTGAAATCCATTTGAAACAGTACGTCGCGTCGTTGGGCACGAACGGCACTGCGGTGGCCTCTCCAAGCACCAACGACCTGGAAGTGGCGCTGGGGCATTTCGACCGGCTCGTCAGCACGTTCACGAACAGCACTTATCTCGGCAAGGCGGAACTGAATCGGGGATGGTGTTTTTGGTTGCGCTATCAAAGGGCCGAAAGCGGAAAGACATTGGTGGAAAGCGAGAGGGCATTGGCCGAGAGCGGGACGGCATTCGCGCGGGCCACGCAACTCCTCACGAATGTCGAGGAAGCGGTCATCGCCAGTTACAAACTGGGCGACGTACGTTTCGCCCAGACGAATTATCTCGGCGCGCTCGAACTGTATCGGCAGACGGAACAGGCGTTGACCCGCTGGCCGCGCGCGGGGGCGGCACTGGATGCGGAGCTATACCACCAGATGCTGCGGGCCAGCCTAGAAGTGACGAACGTGCCGGTGGCTGAGGCGTCCATGACGCAAATTCTTAAAACCAAACCCCGCAGTGACCTAGCGGATCCGAGTCTGCTGCTGTTGGTCCAGGGGCTTGCCGAGATCGGGAAACCCGAACTCGCGCGGGCTGAGTTCGAAAAATTCCTCGCGCTCGCGCCGGGTTTCGCGCTGCGCCCCGAGGTGGAGGTAGTGCTCGGTCGAGCCCGGGAACAGCAGGCCGACTGGCCGGGGGCGATTACGGGTTACGACGACTGGTTGGTGCGATTCCAAACGAACGCGCTTCGGTCCCGCGTCCAGTTCCAGCGGGCCTGGGCGAATTACAAAGCGGGCCGGGATACCAATGCCCTGACGCAGTTCACCAACTTCGTCGCGCAATTCCCCACAGACCCGCTCGCGCCGCAGGCCCAATGGTGGGTGGCTGATTACTTTTTTCGGCAGGGCGACCAATATTACAACGCGGAAATAAATTACAAACCCATCTT
>CAIKLQ010000542.1 GCA_903828255.1 uncultured Verrucomicrobiota bacterium | reverse complement strand
GGCCCGGTCAAGGGTCCCGGGGGCTTCGCGCTTTTCGCGCGCAAACTGAGCGAACCGCTTCCCGTCGCGCTGATAGAGCGCCACGGAAACGACGTTCGAGTTGAACCGCAAAGGCGTGAGCATCCCCTGCGCCGCCGCGGCATCCCCGGAAGCCACGGACGCAACGCTGAGTTGCCCGACGAGGTCCGCCAGCACGCGCGCGTGCTTGAGGACTTCCTGCCGGGAATGCACGGACTCGTAAGTCAGCGTCGCGGCCAGCGCCAGCAACAGCACCACCGCACAGGTCTGGAGGGTGACGCCCGTAAGTTTCCATTCCAACTTCTGGTGATGTGCCTTGGGGGTCATGCGCGGTGCAGGGTGGTCGTTAACGAGTGGAGTGGCATTTCGGCGGCATCCGTTACGACCGGTCGGACTGCGGAATCAGGGCTGGTTCGGGGGCGGCTTTACGCCGGGCCAGAGCGTCCCGGATCAGCAAAGTCAATTTCGAGGGCAGACACGGCTTGGCCACGTAAACGATGGGCGACCCAGTCTTTCCAGCCTCCAGCTCCACGGTATTGTAGCCACTTGTGATTATGACCGGCAACTCGGGTTCGTCCGCCAACAGGCGTTCGGCGAGTTCGTGCCCGTTCAATCCTCCCGGCATCACCACATCGGTGTAGAGCAAGTCAATGTCCCCCCGGTGTTCCGCCCACAAGTCCAGGGCTTCCTGGGCATTGGTCGCCGCCAGAACTTTGTAACCCTTGAGCGCCAGATAGGTTTGCTCCACCTTGAGCAGTGCCGGTTCGTCCTCCACCATGAGAATCGTTCCCTGACCCCGCACCGGCTTTGCCTCCGGAGCTACGGCCACCGGGGGGGCACAGGTGGGCAGATAAACCCGGAACGTGCTGCCTTGTCCCACCTGACTTTCGACTGTCACAAAGCCCCGATGTTGCTCCACCAAGCCGCGCACCGCCGCCAGGCTCAGGCCGGGGCCCTGGCCCACGTCCTTGGTGGTGAAAAATGGCTCGAACACCCGCTGCATGATTTGCGGGGACATGCCGCAGCCGGTGTCCGCCACGGATAAACACACGAATGTTCCCGGCTGAACTTCCGGATGGGCGGCGGCCGTCTCCGGGCGGACCTCCACGGTGGCTAGGTGCAGCCGCAGAGTGCCGCCATTTTTCATGGCCTCGCGCGCGTTGAGGCACAGATTCAGCACTATCTGCTGGAGGGCGCCCGAATCGGCTTCCGCCCAGGCAAGGTCGGGGGGCGGGGCGTACTCGATCGTAATGCGCTCGCCGCACATCCGGCCCATCAATTTGCTTTGTTGCGCCAGCAGCGCGGCCAGATCCACCGGGCGGCGCCGGAGGATGGATTGGCGGCTGAAGGCCAACAACTGGTTGACCAGATTCGCCGCCCGCTCGGAAAGCTTCTCCATGCCCTCCAACAACTCGCGGGCTTTCGGTTCGCCAGTCGTGAGTTTGATCATGCCCACGCTCATCAAAAGTGCCCCCAGGATATTGTTGAACTCGTGGGCAATGCCGCCCGCGATCGAACTGATGGCTTCCATTTTCTGCACCCGCCTGACGCGCTCCGCAAGCTGCTTGCGCTCGGTGATGTCTTGCAAGGACCCAAACAGGCGCGTGGCGGTTTTCCCCGGCTCCTTCTCCGCGTGTCCGCGGGCCAGGCACACCCGAGTTTCTCCGTCCTTGCGGAGGGCGCGCAGTTCCAACTCGTACCCCGTGCCCGCGCTGCGGGCCGCAGCAACGGCGCGCTGAAGATGTTGCCAGTCTTCCGGATGATAAAGCGCCGACTGTTCCGCAAAGGAGGGCGGCCCTTGGGCCGGATGCCGCTGGAAAATGCGGAACAACTCGTCCGACCACCGTACGGTGTCGTTCGCCACCTCCCACTCCCAACTGCCGACATGCGCGATACTCTCGGTGCGCTTCAACATACTCTCGCGCTCCCGCAGCGCCTCTTCGGCTTGCTTGACCAGCACGATGTCCCAAGCCAGGCGCGCGAGTTGGGCGACGCTTTCAATGTCGGTCGTCAGGTAATCGCGCGGCTTGTCCGCCACCCCCAGCAGCGCCACGACGCGGCCGCCCTGGATGACGGGCACCACCAACTCGCGCTGGGGAATTGCGGCTTGCGGCTCGAGGTTGGCCGATTCGGGCAACGCCCGTCCGGAGGCCGCAGGCATCCCCGGCTGCGGGGACCGCTCGGCGTCAGCGACGTGAATCAGCGGGCGGCGCTCGCGGACGGCTTCCCTCCACAACTTGGTTGCGCCCCCCGGGGCCGGTCGCTCCTGACCCGCGGCGGTGACTAGTTGTTGCCGGGCGCGAGTGGACCAGGTTTGGCGGCAGAGCGTCTTCTGATCGGCCGCCACAAACTGGAAGCATCCCCGCGCGCTGCCGGTCAACAGTTCCGCTTCATCCAGCGTCCGCGTGAGCAACTCGTCGAGCGTATGGTTATGCGCATACTCGCTGAGCCGCAACCGGGCCTGAAACATCGCTTCCATCTGCCGCCGTTCGGTGATGTCG
>CAIKLQ010000541.1 GCA_903828255.1 uncultured Verrucomicrobiota bacterium | reverse complement strand
GCCCGCAACCATTCACAGTGGGCGAAGCGCTGCGCCCCGACCACCACCGCCATCAGGAAGGCGGTGAGCGAATGGGCCAGCGGGATGGCGTTGGTGGACGTCGGTTCGGCAAAGGGCAAGTGGCGTTGCACTTCCCGGGCAAATCCAATCTCGCCCAGGAAAGAGATGAAACTGGCCAAGCCACCAAAGGGGGAGATGGCCTTGGGCGTTTCCTCCAGAACCAGCTTGGTTTTACCGAAGAGCGCGGTAATTTCCGTGCGGGTCGTTTTGTGCAGGGTCGGGTCAGGTGGTTTAAGCATCCATCCCTATGCCCACAACCCTTTCCGCAAAGCGACCCTTTTTCCCACTTCGGAATTCGGGCTAACTAACCGCCATTCGGGACTGACGCCTTTTCAGAACCGCTTCTGCGACGGATCAACCGCAGCGGCAGCCCGTTGGGCGTCGAAGTGCGGCCCC
The DNA here is from genome assembly GCA_903828255.1 of uncultured Verrucomicrobiota bacterium. Taxonomy (GTDB): domain Bacteria; phylum Verrucomicrobiota; class Verrucomicrobiia; order Limisphaerales; family JADLHS01; genus CAIKLQ01. Next base: position 8,952 of record CAIKLQ010000541.1, on the reverse strand, counting down.
AAAAAGTTCGCCAGGCGGGCGCATTGGTCGGCCGGATCCGCCAGCATCGCTTCGTAGGAAACGTGCAGCGCGTGCCAGTGGGGTCGGGCCCGGAAAACCTCCGGCAGTTGCTGCATTGAAAGCGCAAAGTGTCGGGCCAGCGCTCCCGCATCGCTGCCGCGAGTCACCGCACCGAGCCGCTGTTTCATAGCCTCCTGTGACGCCAGCAATTGGGGCAGGGGCCGGTGGACGACGATCACCCGCGCTGGCAACCCCGGCGGCAGTTGCCGCAGCAGCGGCGTCACCACTTTCACGGCTTTGCCTTTGGCTTGCTCGGTCCACCGGGTGTCGCGCGCGGTATCCTTCACCGCCGCCAGTTCGAAATACCCATGCCGATTGCTCTCGTCCGCTGGCCGATGCTCGTCTGCAAGAACGGGAATGCCGCCCGCTGCGAGCACTCGCATCAGCATGGAGGTGCCGCTGCGGGGCAGGCCGGAAACCACCACGATCTCGTCCGGGGCGAGCGGTCCGGGCGCCGCCGCCGGCTCCTGGCACCAAGCGGTAAAATCGTAGTTGATGGGCGGACTGCCCGGGCGCAGTTGCTGCGCGCTCCGCTCGCGGCGCTCGCGGAGGATGCTGTTTTTGAGGGCGTCGCGCATGAAGCGGTATCGCCGCCCCGCTTCCGGGTCGTTGCGAAAGAGCCGCGCCAGCGCCTGCAACGCCGGGAGCTGGGCCGGATTCTGTTTCACCGCCACCAGCAGTTCGTTCGTGCCGTCGGTCGTCTGCCCCAACTGGACCAGCGCCAGCCCCAGCAGCGTATGGAGCCGCGGGTTGAAATAGATCAGCCCCAGCGCCCCGGACGCGGCGTCCACGACCGCCTGCCAGTCCTTTTTCCGGTAATAAATCTCCGCCCGCAGCCCCTCCAAGGACGGGCTTTCCGGCTCGGCTTTCAGCAAGGAATCCAAGATCGGCAGCGCCTCGTCTCCGCGTTCGAGGTCAACCAGGGTCGCCGCCGCAAAACCCGCCAGTCCGGGCGGCAGTTCCCGCCCGTCCAGGAGCGATTCCAGCGCCGTCGCCGCCCGCACCCGGTCGCCTTCAAGCAGCGCCTGGGTGACTTCCTCGCGGACCAACTGCGGCTCCAATCCTTGCGCCCGCTCGACGCAGGTGCGGTATTCAAACGCCCGCCGCCGCGCCTCTGGCTGGTGACGCGCGATGGGATCGTCCTTCGCCGGATCCTCGGGCCAGGTGCTGAGTTTCGCTTTTGCCTCGGCGGCGTATTGCTCGCTGCGGGCGCGCAACTTCTGCAACGCCTCCCGCCGCTCCGCCACCCGGCCCAGTCGCCCGAGGTCGCCAATCAGGTGCAAGCCGAAGCGATGTTCCGCCGGCCACTCTTCCCAGATCCGCTCCAGAATGGGCACGGCTTCGTGCGGCTGATTGCCGTCGGCCAAAGCGCGGGCTAGGTTGTAATCCAGCTCCCGCGTGGTCTCCCGCACCGCCTCCGTCAAGTCATCCGGCAACGGCGCGATATACCCCAGGGCAATCATCTGTTCCAGCGCCGCCGCCGCCGCCCGGGTATCCTGAACCACGTCCGGGGGATGCCTCCCGTCTGCGCCCGGAACGGCGTCCCAACTCGGAATGCGCCGGACCTCCGGCGGCTGTTCCCAAGCTTGGATCTGCGCCGTGCCGTCCATGTCCGCCCCCACCGGCAAACCGAACAGCGTCAGCACCGTGGGCGTGATGTCCAGAATGGAACTGCCGTAAATCCGTTCGCCCCGCTGCAATCCCGGACCCGCCATCACAAAAATCCCAAAGTGCCGGTGCTCCACTGCCGGCCCCGCCGGCTCGGCCGGAATCCACTGGGGCCGCGCCGCATCGGAATGGAATCCGTGGTCCGAGATCACCAGGACATGGGCGTCCGGGCCCGCCAATTGGAGATACCGCCCCAGCATGGCATCATGATGGCGATAGACGTTGGCCACCACCTCCTGGTAAAGCTCGAACTCCCGCTCCACCACGCCTTCCCGCCGGGGCGGATGGTATTGCATGAACCGGTGGCTGGCATGGTCAATCGTGTCAAAATACACCGCCGCGAAATCCCACGGCTCCCGCTCCAGCAAATCCGTCGCCGCCGCATGAATCGAGATCGTCTCCGCCACAATCTTGGCCAGGTCATGCAAGGTTTTATCCTTGGCCTGGTCCACTTCGTCGCAGCGCGGCACAAACAGCCGGAGCACCTCGGCCGGGAGTTCCCACGGGCGCACCCGCAGTTCGGAAAGTTCCTCCCCCAGTCGGGCCGGGGCCACCGTGCCCGGCAGCAACGGCGGCAGCGCCGCTTCCGGATCATCGGACACCTGCTGGAAATGGTTCGATACCATCGCGCCAGGGATGGGCTCCGCCGGATACGAGGGCCACCAGCCCACGACCACCGAGCGTTTCCCCTCCTGCGCCAGAATGTTCCACAGCGCTTTGGTCTTGCGCGACAGCACGCTGCAGGGGCGGACGCCGCGACCATCGCCGGTCGGCTCGGTAAAACCCAAAACCCCGTGCTTGGGCGGGCGCTTGCCCGTGGCAATGGAGGTCCACAAGGTCGGGCTTAAGGCGGGATAAATCGTTGCATGGTTGCCATGCACGCCACGAGCCATCAGCCCCGCCAAATGCGGCATCTGCCCCGCCGTCAGCAGGGGCCGGATCACTTTCCAATCAGCCGCATCCCAGCCCAGGAGCAGCACGCGCGTCGAGGAAGTGCTCATCAAGTTGCAGAACCCGGCGCCAGCGCAGGAATCAGGTTCAGCTCGCTTTTCTCCATCCAGCCGCCGCCCCATCAAGCGGGCTGGCTAACGATGGCGGGCTTGTGCTTGCGCCACAGGCGGACGCCGGTGTGGCCCACCACCAGCGCGCTCACCAGCGCACCCGCCACCACGTTCGAGGCTTCCGGGACACCTGCACCGATCATTGCCCCCGAGTCATCGTAAGCCCAACCCGTGAAGGTGACGGACATGCCACCCGGAGTGCCTGGCGTGATCGTCGCTCCACTCATCCCAATCCAGCCATACTCCGTCGTGCTGCCATTTTGGAAATTGAAGAGCAGATACTTGGTGGTGCTGAACGCTCCCGGACCCGCAAGAGCGCCATTGTTGGACTGGATAATTCTCCCGTTGGAGGCTGCGCTCGCGCGTTGATCGGCGGCTGCGTTATTCCAATTGAAGCCAGCAGCAGTGCGGAGAGCAACGTTCACCCCCGGGTGACCGGCTGCGCTCCTGTCGTTGTTCTGCCTGCCAAATACGCCGGTAACGCCGTTGAATACCGCGCCGATGTAGTGTGCGCTCGCAGACCCGAAGAGTAGGATATTCCCATTTCCCGGAAGCGAAATATTGTAGTCACTAGTCCCGGAGATCCCGACGGTCGCGGGGTTGATAAATGACTGATAGACAACAGCGGCTTCCGCTGCCGGTGCCAGTGCGCCCAGCGAGGCGGCGCCCGAGGCCAGCGTCAGAAGCGATTTCAGGGAGTTCCGGCGAGCGGTGGTTGTCCGCGCCGGGTTCGAGGCGGAGGAGTTCTTCATAAGCTATAATCGAACAGTTAGTATTGATAGGACTTTGGTTTGGGCGCTGCACGGTTTAGGGACAATTGCTTTTGCGCCGGAACCATTTACCTACGGTTATAGGCCGTTCGGGGCGCAAGGCAAGGCTTTTTCGCAGCTTTTTAAGCCCCGCTGAACCGCCGGTCCGTTTTCCTCGTCGCAAGCCCCGCTGCCGCCAGGGTTCCGGCCCAAACCCGACCGCCGGGGGCCGCACGTGAGCGCGCCTCCCCGGCGACCTGGCTGCGGCGTTTTACCGGGCGCAGCGCTCAGGAACTTAATCCGTAATGACGTTTTCGTAGTCTGGCATGGGATCCACGTCGGCACAGGGCTCGCGGGTCCACGGGTCGGCGTCCCCGTCCGGAGGGGCTCGGGCCGGGGCCAGCGGCGGAACTATTTCACTTGAGCGCAAACCGCTGCCGGTTCACTTTCTGCGGCACGATGAAACCCATTGGCGACGGTCCGGAATCCGGCGGGAAGGACCAGAAGGTGTTTCCGTTGGTTCGATTTCGAGCCTTACGTCAGCGCAGGCCGTCCCGTGATTTGATTCTGGTCAGGTGGGCTGCGTGGGCAGTTATCGCGGCGTTTATCGGCTTCGTGATTATTGTGATCTGGGGGTTGGCGATGGGCAAACCCTCGCAATTTCCCTACGACCGCGATTGATGATGGCTGGCTCGCCTTGTCTGTCCGCGCGTAATCTTTCCGGCGCACTCCCTCGGGGACGGGAGGGGGCGATTGTTGCCCCGCCAACGCGGGCCCAAGCGGCCGCACAAGCTCACCGACGAAGTCTGGGCCCACCTGCAGGACTTGCGGCAAAAGGAGCCCGGGTTGAGCCCCGCCGAACTGGCCCGCCGGCTGCGCCAGCGGTTCAAAATCAAACTGCACCGGCGCACCTTTGAGAAAGCCTTGAAAGCCAGGGCAAAAAGGGGGCGGCGGACCAGGCCATGAAAAGCGCTTTTCCACCCGAACTCTGGCAGGCGCGTTACGAAGCGTTGCGCCAGCATGTTTTGAACGGAGGCCACACGCTGCCTTCAGCGAAGCCTTCGAGGCCTGGGGGTTACTTTGGTTGATTTTCGTGGCGACCTCCGCTACAAGATGCGGCACCGATCGTGCGCAACATGGCCAACCACATTCAATCCCATCCAGACGACGAGCAGCTTTTGCGGCAGTTGGGTTACCGGCAGGAACTCGCGCGGCGCATGAGTGGCTTCTCGAATTTCGCCATTTCGCTTTCGATCATTTGCATTTTGGCCGGCGGGATCACGTCGTTTCATGTGGGATTGTGCAGCGCCGGCGGGGCGAGCATCGGGTTGGGCTGGCCATTGGCATGTCTGTTCTCCTTGACCGTGGCTTGGACGATGGGGCAGATCGCGTCGGCGTTTCCAACCGCCGGCGGGCTTTACCATTGGGGCAGCATTTTGGGCGGGCGCGCGTGCGGTTGGGTGACGGCCTGGTTCAATCTCACCGGCCTCATCACGGTGCTCGCGGCAATCAATGCCGGCACGTATGACTTCGCGATGGCGGCGTTCAACTTGACGCCGCCGGAGGCTTCCGCTGCCGCGATCCGCACCATCGTGGTCGTTGGCATGACGTTGTCGCAGGGAATGTTCAACCATTACGGCATCCGGCTGACGACGCGGCTCACGGATTTGAGCGGCTATTTGATTCTCGCGCTCACCGCAGCGCTCACGCTGGCGCTCGTGCTGACCACCAAACATTTTGAATGGTCGCGGCTGTGGACCTTCGCCAACTTCAGCGGCCTGCCGGAAAGCGGTGCGGTGTTTCCAAAACAAAACAACCTCGCGTGGCTCTTTGCCCTGGGGCTTCTGCTCCCGGCCTACACGATCACCGGCTTCGACGCCTCGGCGCATACTTCGGAGGAAACCATCGGCGCGGCGCGCAACGTGCCCCGGGGCATCATCCGCTCCGTATGGGTTTCCGGTTTGTTCGGCTGGATACTGATCTGCGCCATCCTGCTCGCGCTGCCCAGTGTTCGCGAAGGCGTGGACCAAGGCGCCAATGTGGTTCACTGGGCGATCAAAGCCGCCTTGCCCGGCGGGCTTGCCTGGACGTTGCTGGCCGGCATTGTGGCCGCGCAATACCTGTGTGGGCTGGCGGCATTGACCTCCGGCTCGCGGATGATGTTTGCCTTTGCGCGCGACGGGGGATTGCCTTTCTCGAACCGCCTGCGCGCGATCAATCCCCGCACCGGCTCCCCTTCGGTGGCGGTCTGGGTTTCGGCGAGCGCGTCGGCGGCGTTCACCATTCTCGTGCCCTACACCACCATCGCCGCCATCTGCACGGTGCTGATTTACATTTCCTACGTGTTGCCGGTGGCGGCGGGATTTTTTGCCGTCGGCCGCACCTGGACGCGCCTGGGGCCGTGGCAACTCGGGTCGTGGTATCGTCCGCTGGCTGCGGTGGCGGTGCTCGGTTGCCTCTTCTTGATCGTGATTGGAGTTCAGCCGCCAAACCAACAAGCCGTCTGGATCATCGGCTCAGTCGTTGGCCTCATGCTCCTGGTTTGGTTCGGACTGGAGCGGAAGCGGTTCAAAGGGCCGCCACAAATCAACGGGGGATTGTAGTTCGCGCAGAAATACCGGCTCGTGCTTCAAGGGGAAGCGGCGACGGGAAAGGCCCGGGAAGCGGTGGCGAAGCAGGAATAGTTACCGCCGCGGGTTGACTCGGCTGCGCGGTTATGCAAACGCTCCCACAATGAACAAAGTCGTTTTCCTGGTCGTGGTTTTGTTGGCAGCGTCACTTCAGTCCCCGGCCGCCGCCGCTGCCGCGAGCTACCTGTCACGGCTTCAAAGCGTGATTACTCGGAACGGGACCAACCTGGCGAACCTCACCCTTTCCGCCGGCAAAGCCGCCATGGAGTTTCGCGCCGGGGGCAATATCTGGATCGCCGGGCGCCAGGCGGACTTCATTTCCGAGGCGTGTGGTCGCGCGGGCGGGTTGATGGCCATCGCGGCGTTGGGCGAGCGGACCCCAGCCCGGCACGACACGATTCTCTATGCTGTCCCGGGCGACATGGACTCAAACGATTTGAAGCGGTGCGCTCAATGGCAGGAGCTCGGCGCGACGGTAATCCAGTTCAGTTCGCCGGCGGGGCTACTGGACAAACAATTCCCCCTCGACACGGTCGCCAATGTAATTGATCTGTGGACCTGGACCGGGGAATTCGTGGCAGCCTGCACGCGGTTGGAACAAATGCCGGTGCTCTACCAAAGCTACGGTTTGCCCGGAGGACCGGAGCGCGGGAAGAAGTACCAGGGGAAAAAATTCCATGAGGACTTGACCATCAAACCCATCACCGCAGGTGTTTTGGGACGTGAATATCGGGATCAAATCCAGCGGATGCTCGCCAAGATCAACGAAACGCAGATGCCGAAAATCCGACAGGCGGCCAAGTGGTGGAGCGAAGTGCCAAAGGCATCCGCAACCACGCTGGTCACCGGCCACATGTTTCCCCGCCACGCGCAGGAGTCACGAGCGCTTCCTTTCAGCGGTTTTGCCGCCATCCCAGCGTGGGAGAACAAAGATGTGCTCGATGCCAGTCATCCGCCGGCGTTTGTCCTGTGTTTGGGTTACCAATTCGCCCCGCAAAAACTTCTCGATCAAGCCAAAACCCTGGGCGTGAAACTCCTCTATTCTGACGTTCAACCGGCCGAACCACCGGAACCGGCAAGTAATATCCTCTACCTTGACCCGGCTTGGCCACTGGCCGATGGCTGCGTCACGGTGCCCGGATATGATGTTCCGATTCTTCCGGCCAGCGGCGTCATGCAGGCGGCCATTTACTGGACCTTGATTTCCGAACGGGCCAGATTGAGCCCCTAGCCTTAACGTCGTGACGCCGCACCAAACCGCTAAACCGCGAAGCGCCCAGAAACCAAATTCCTATTAATAACAAGAAGGTATGACCAAGGTGCCGAACCCGCACCTGTCCGAGCATACCGAGGCCGCCACCGGGCCACGCGAATACCTCGTGGTCGAGTTCGATGACAAGTTCCTTTCCCGCAATGCTCAGGCGCTCCTCGCGTTGCATCTCGCGTTGCTCCCTCCGCTGGTCATGGTAGTGGATTCGGCTGGAAAATCGCTCCACTGTTGGTTCGCCTGTCAGGGGCAGTCCCAGCAAATCTTGCTGGCCTTTTTCGGCTCCGCGGTGTCGCTCGGCGCTGATCCCCGGACCTGGGGGAAAAGCCAGTTCGTGCGAATGCCTGGTGGCCTGCGCAAGGCGGAAACGAAAGATCAGCCGAAGCGGCGGCAGGTGGTTCTTTACTTCGACCCATCGCCAGCTACGCAATGGGCCACGCTGTCCACGCTGTCCGCGATGCCCAAAGAGAGCACGCCCGTGAGGGTCGCGAAATTCATCCTCCTCGCCGGCGTGCCCTACATCCGGGTCCAATTCAGCCACTGGGAAGAACTCCTGGCGTGGCTCAACGCCAATACCAGCGACATCGACGCGTACCGTGCCCCGGTGTTGTGGATCCGCACGGAGCAGAAACCGCGGGCCGCCAACGAGCAGGAAGAATCGCCCACCTACCAGCTACGCCTCGATAACGCCGGGCTTTGCGACGTGCCCGACGAAGAGACGAATTGGTTGCTGTGGCAGGACGCGGAGCGGAAACGGCAGGCCATCGCCAAGGAACGGAAGTTCGCCAAGCAAAAGCGCACCCTGGCGGAACAACAGGCCATAGACGACCGACGCAGGTACCACCAACAGCAGAAGCACCGCGCGGGCTAGTTTCGCTCGTCCGCCCCGGTGAGTCGTCTGGCTTGCCGGGCACGATCAACCCACACTTCAATTCCACCGCACCCAAATACCGGGGGACGTCGGGAAGCGGTGTAGGGCGGTCGGGGCAACGACAGCCCACCCCAGGACCTCCTATGCGGTACACAATTCAGAGTTCAATTCCTCTCCGGGGTCTGCGGCATCAAAGCTACGGCTTCCACCGTATCCCAATACCGTGGGAAATCGGGGGGAGGGGCCGAGGCGGCGACAGCCCGCGCACAGCACCTCCTATGCGGTAAACAATCACGAGTATATTGCTTTAGTATTGGAACAAACCCAATATGCACGGCTCATAACGGCTCTGATGTGGTCGGTTTGCCTGCTATTGCTGGTGGAAATCGCGCTGACTTCCAGCAATCCAGCAACCTTAGATTTGCAACGATAAGGTATTGGTTCTACCGTTGCCACTCTCACAAATCCCGATTCGGAAGCCCGAAGCCGCCCAACCCCCTGCTGTCCGGCAGGTCCCGGCTTCCCCGGGTTGGACTCGTCTTGCTAAATCTAGCTCTGATGCACGATGGCACCGCGGACAGCCCCAGCGCTGTCGTGGCGTCGTGGCGATATCAGTTTCCAACGGTAGTGTCACGGCCTGTCTCCG
>CAIKLQ010000540.1 GCA_903828255.1 uncultured Verrucomicrobiota bacterium | reverse complement strand
TGCTCGCGGACGCCATCAACTATTTCTTCCGGACCGACCGCGCACGGGCCGATGCCGTGGGTGCGGTGATGGAGCAACATCGCGCGAAGGTGGTGGCGGCGGGCCTGACGGTGGCATCGCCGGTGTTGCGACTCGGTGTAGCGCGGCTCACAGGGCGGCTGCTGGCGGATACATTGCGGTTGTTGATCGGCCTCGGGCCGGCGTTGGCCGGAACGATTCATCATTTCGTGCCGTTCGCGATCACGCGCGGTCTGGTGCAACTCGTCAAGAATCCGGGCCGCGCGACGCTGGCTTTGAGCCGCTTCGCGATCGGACTTCCGCTGTACGCGCTCTGGTATGCCTTCGTGTGGTGGCTGATCGCCACACGAACGCACGAGTGGATCGCCTGGTTGTGGACGGCGCTAATGCCGCTGGCGGGGGTGGCGGCCTTGCATTACGTGTGGCGACTGCGGCACGCGGGCCGGGCGTGGTGGCAGGAGTTGAAGATGGTGCTGCGTCCGGCGCAACTGCGGCAACTGCGGGTGGGCCAGGTGAATCTCCGCCGCCAGCTTGAACAGTTGCGCGCTGAGTATCGCGCTCGTCCGGTGGACGGGAACGTTGGGCCTACAGCGCGATAAATTCCACGCGCATTTCCTTCGCGTCGCAATGCAACAAAGCCACGCTGCGCAGCTGCCCGAATCGGGAACTCCCGGCATAACCCGGGTTCAAAAACAAAACGCCGTTGAGGGACTGCGCGAATTGTTTGTGTGAGTGGCCGAAGATCACGGCGTCGGGCCGTTCGCGAGCGATGCGGGTTTGAAGTTCGTCGCGGAGCTCGCCCGGCGTCACGATGTGGTGCACCAGAAATTTCCGTTCGCCGAGCGCGACGGTTTCCGTGAGCCGGAGGCAGGGCGAAGAATCGTTGTTGCCGAGCACGGCAGTCACGGGCGCGATGGCGCCGAGTTGAGCGATGAGGAGGTCCGGCCCGATGTCGCCTGCGTGCAGGATGTGATCCACGCCCGCGAACATTTTCTCCACGCGCGGATCGAGAAAGCCGTGGGTGTCGGATATGATCCCGAGTTTCATGGGTTGCGTGTGGCGTCAAGCAGGTGCCGACGCCCGTCCGCTCCTTGCCGCGATCCGCAATATGTTCACGCCTTCGCCTCTTCCGGTTCGGGTTCCTTTTCCGGCGCTCCTTCGCGTTTGCCCGCTTCCTTTTCCACCGGCGATTCGGCGGTTGTGGCTTTTACTGCGGCGACGAACAGTGCCGTGAACAGGCCGCCGCTGAGGAGCGTATTGCGGAAAAATTCCCACGTTGGCGGCAGGCCGGGCAGGCCGGTGGTCAGGGCTTGAAACCAGGCAGCGAGGGTCTTGGCGTAGCCCGGGTCGTACAGCCAGGATGCGGTGTTGGTGATCAGGTAGAAAAGCATCGCGCCGAGCAGGCCGCCGCCGAGGAGTTTCAGAAAGTTGGTGCGTGGCGAGAAGAGCCGGCCCAAAGCGACAATGCCGACAAATCCCAGCGTCTTGACGAGCATATACCAACTGAAAACCGGCTGGTTATAATAAAAAACATTCAGGAGCAGATCGGTCGCGGCGAGCGTGCCGAGCGGCAGCCACCACGACATGGCGCCGGAAAAATACACGCCGCCGCAGAACGCAATCGCGTAGGCGGCGCTGAAATTCAGCGGCAGCACACCCGGAATCCGCGAGAGCGCGAACAGGAGCATGAAGGCCACCGGCAGAAGTTTTTTCCACTTCTCTTTCACGCGACCGAGCATACGCCACCCAAAGCGAATGACAAGCCGGGGTGTCAACGGCCACACCATTCAAAACACCAACCACCAACCGAGCAACATTCCCGCCGCCATCCTCGCATTAAACATACCGAGTTGGATGCCCCGGCAGGTTAACCAGACAGTCGCCAAGCATCTCCGCCAGGTTGCGCGAATACCCGCCACCGACGCGGAAATAGCTCGCGAGGTAGATAACCTCTATCCGGAGTCCGGAGGCCCGGACCTCGCATCGAAGCGGCGTCGCCAGATGCGCGCTTGCGGCCCACGACCAGCGTCGTGCCCGCCCCGGCAACCCCGATGCCCAACCGGTCCCAATGCCGCAATGGCATTGTTGCTTCCCCGGAGCAACCGCGCCAGGCCAAGCACAAAGCGACGGCGGCCGCAATAATCGCAATCGGATTTGCGGCCAGCACCCCGACCAAGCCTGAGCTACCCGCAATTTCCGCCAGCGGGCCTCGGTCCCGGCGGCCAGACTGCCCCCGAGCAGTTCCATGCCGTTGATCTGGAGCAGGTCAGCTTGCCAAGCTTTGGAAAGGCCAAGGTGCTGTTGCATCCAATACGCGGAATCGCAATAAGTCTTTGGATTGAGCACAGGACCGGAAGCCCTATGACCGAGAACAGGTCTTTGGACAGATGGTGTCTGCACCATCGTATCCGTGCCGTGGGTGATGACCACGCGCTCGCTGGCATCCGCCGCCACCCGCCCGCGAATGAGCGTCCGATCCGGGTCGGTCAAATCGAGGCTGTCTTTTTGAAGAATGGATTCAATGTCGTGCGCGAATTGCACGTTCACGGCACCCAGGAGTTCGGTGACTTGTGGCGGGCCGACTTGAAATTCGCTTTTCTGGTAGCCGAGACGGACTGCCCCACTACACCGACAGAGATGCGGGCCGCGTTATCGGGCCAGAGCCGGCCCGCGGCGGAGCATCGAATCAACCGGCGTTGCGCTTGCTCGGCGGAGTTGGCGGCGCTTCAGGTGGCTTCGTTGGAGTTACGGGCTGATTGATGCGGTGCTCCTTCAACTCAGCGTAAATGGATTGCGCGAGGCCCGATTTCTTGAATCCGAGCGTCTTCGCGCCCCTGACGCCGAAAAACTTTTCCAGGTCCGCCGGGCCGTAATGTTGCACCACCGGGTAATGCTTGAAGTCCGCGAGGATTTCCGCGCGGACCGTTTCTGAGATGTCTTCGGTGATCAGCACGAAGTGCAGCTTGCCCTTGTTGCGCCCGATGGTGTCGCGGCCAATGATCAGGATGCCCGCACGCAGGACGAACGGGAATAGGCGCTCGACTGATTTTCCTGGGGTGTCCATTTTGTCGCTGTCGCCGCCGCCGTGAGGCGGCGCATCTTGTTTCGGGTTGCGGTTGTTGCGTTAGCGCGGACTAACGTTCGCGGCTACTTTCACGCCGCTTTGACCTTCACCTTGTGCCCTTTGATGCTGGAGCGGTTCAGCTTGGCGAGAATGGCGTTGGCGTGCTCGGCGGCAACATCCACGAACAAATGCCGTTCGCGAACGTCCACTTTGCCTACGACTTTTCCGGGCAGCCCGGTTTCTCCCGCAATGCTGTTCACGATGTCAATCGGAGCGACGCCCATTTCTTCGCCGAGGTTGAGATGCAGCCGGGTGAATTCGACGCCGGGCGCGCGACTCTTCTTCGGCGGGCGAATGAACGCGGGCTTTTCCTCCACGCGCTCGTGGCGTTCCCACGGCCGATTGGATTTGCCTGCGGCTCTCGGCTCAAGCGGCTTGCGCGATTCAGCCGGCACGGACGCCAGAATCTCCTTGTCCGAGTAGGTCTTGGTAACTTCGGGCTGGTCGGCGACGATGGGCGAGGTCTTCTCTGCCTTCACCGCTGCTGGAGGCGTGTCTTGCGGCGGTGCAGCGGGAGCGCCGAGCACCGGCTCGGCACGGGGGGTGACGACCGGTTTGGGTCGCGCCGGAACGGCGGCTGGCGTCGCGGGGGCGGCTTCGCTTCTGACGGGACGCACGGGTCTGGAGATTGGGGCTGGGGTACGCACCGGGCGGTCATCGCGGCGGTCGAAGCGCGGGGGACGTTCGGGGCGTTCACGACTTTCGTAGCGCGGGGCACGGCGGTCGTCGTAACGCTCACGCGGGCCGTCGTTGAAACGTCCGCGTTCCGGGGGGCGGTCAATCCGATCGGGGCGCTCATACTCCTCGGTGCGCGGCGGGCGCGCGGGAGTTTCTTCGCCGCCCTTCAACAGGTGAATCAGCGCGGACGCGAGGTCCGTCGAACTGAAGCCTTCCTCCAGCAACCGCCCGATGAGATGATCCTGCTTCGGATATTCGCCGCTTTGCAACGTCGCCCGCAGCTTGCCGAGAAACACGTTCTCCTTGGCTTCGCCGACTTCCGCTTCGGTTGGGATGCGCGCGCGCTGGATCCGCACGTTCGTGTAGCGCTCGATGTTCCGGATTTGAAAAAGCTCGCGGCCGGAGGCGAACGAAATCGCGCGCCCTTTGCGGCCCACGCGGCCCGTGCGGCCGATGCGGTGAACGTAATCCTCGCCGTCGTACGGCAGGTCGTAGTTGAAAACCACCTCGATGTCGTCCACGTCAATGCCCCGCGCCGCGATGTCGGTGGCGACGAGAAATTCGAGACCGGACTTGCGGAACTTGCTCATCACGCGATCGCGCTGCGCTTGCGTCATGTCGCCGTGCAACCGGTCCGCCATGTAGCCCTGCGCTTCGAGATGATCCACGAGATCATCCACCATGCGTTTGGTGTTGCAGAAAATGATTCCCAACTTGAGGTCGTGAATGTCAATGAGCCGCGTGAGCAATTCGATTTTGTAGCGCCGGTCCACTTCGTAATAGACCTGCTCCACCGTCGGCACGGTCATCGCCTTCTGCTCGATGCGCACCTGTTGCGGATCGCGCGCGTATTTTTCGATCAAATTTTGGATCGGGCGCGGAATCGTGGCGGAGAAGAAAACCGTCTGCCGTTCCTTGGGCGTGGCCTGGAGAATCAGTTCGATGTCGTCGCGGAAACCCATGTTGAGCATCACGTCCACTTCGTCGAGGATCACCATCTTCACGGTTTCGAGCCGGAGCGTGCCGCGCCGCATGTGGTCCATGATGCGGCCCGGCGTGCCGATGACGATTTGCGCGCCCTGCTTGAGGCCGTAAAACTGGCGCTCGTAAGATTGCCCGCCGTAAATCGGCAGCGCGTTGATGCCGCGCTTGAACATCGCGAGCTTGTGGATTTCCTCGGAAACCTGCACGGCGAGTTCGCGCGTGGGGCAGAGAATGAGCACCTGAACGGCGCGGAGGTGAGGGTCGGTCTTCTCGATAGCGGGAATGCCGAACGCGGCAGTCTTGCCCGAGCCGGTCTGCGACTGGCCGACCACGTCCTTGCCGGCCAGCAGCACGGGGATGGCGGCGGCCTGGATCGGGGCGGCTTTCTCGAAGCCGAGTTTCTCGATGGCTTTGAGCACTTCGGCGGACAGGCCGAGTTCGGAAAAAAGTTTGGGCGTCATATAACATCGCTAGCTTATCGCAATTGAAGGAGTAACGAGAGAGAAATCTTTGGCCGCTGGCGCGGCGCGGAAGCGACAGGCTTCCCGGCCTGCCGTAAAGCAAGGCTTCCCCGCCGGGCGGAAAGAACCTCACGCACTCCCGAGCGGCTTAAAATTTCCGCGAGTTCCAGCCAAGCTGGGCGTTTTTTCCCGGGCGGCGAGGATGCCTGACGCTACAAAAGCGCCGCCACCAAAGAAAGCGGCGGAGGGCGCCAGCGCTCTGGCGCTTTTGGAGGGCGATAAAGGATCAGGGCCGCCGCACTTGAAACACTGCCAGACAAACCTGCGCTTGCGCCGGATCGTTCAGGCAGAGCGCCCCTTCCCGGATGCGTGACACGGGTTCGCCGTGGAGTTGAATCGGGAATTGCGCTTCCAGGCCTTTCGCATAGCCCATGAAACCTTCGCCTCCCGCCACCCGAAGCGCGGCATGATTCACCAAGCGGAATTCTCCTTCGCTGCCCTGCCAAACCTGCCGCATCAACTCTACCGCCACGCGGCCCATCGTGTAACGCGGGTTAATTTCGACGATGGGCTTTACGCGCGGCGCGCCCGTCGCATCGCGATAGACGAAAGCGTCAATGCCCAGCGGTCCAAGGAAATCCACCGCGCGCAATTCCGCTTCCAGCAGCGCAAAAATCTCGGCGTAAAGCGCCAGCAATCGGCGCGAGATGTCCGGCGGGTCGCGAACCAGCGAGACAATCCGCGACGGAATGCGCGTGTGATGATGCGATTCGGCCAGGTTGCCTTGATACTGGCCCTTGGCGTCGTTGAGCAAAACCGTGTAGCCGCAGAGCTTCAGGCCCTCGGGCGACATTTCCAGTTGCGCTGAGAAATCCGCGAGCCGTTCCAGCCACGGCTCGACGACCAACTGGCATCCGTTGCGCAACGCGTTCGCCAGCCAACGCCGCTGGTTTTCCAAAAGCTCCGGCTCGAACAGCCGCATGGCGTTGCTCCCTGCCAACCCGACGGCTTCCTTCACCACGATTTTGTGATGGCCACAGGTGCGGATTGTAGCGATGGCCGCCAGTGCAGCGTCGAAGGAGTTCACCGTCACGCCAACTTCGGCTTCGGTGCAAAGCCAATTCTCGGCAGCAGCCGACGTCGGGCGGCTCTGCCTTTGTGGCGGCGTGATACGTGATACGTAATGCGTGGTTGAAGTTAACGCCTCGTTACCTCGGCTGCTACGAGTGAGAAATTTTCGCAGGAACTCCGCGCTCCACGACTTTGAGTAAAGTTGCGCGAGGCTCGCATTGAAGCGTTGCTCACCCGTTCGTTGCTCGGCGGTGACATTGGCAAAGAGCGGCGCGAGCAGTTCCACGCTGTCCGGCGCCCACGCCCACGGACGCAGGCGGCCAAGTTTGCGTTGGAGCGCCGAACTCCGATTCGGCGTTTTTCGGTGAAGTTCCACGAATCCGGTCGGAGCCCCGACCTCCGGCGCGGCGCGTTGCGAATCCCCGTCCTGAAACCCGCCGTGCCGAAGACCGACGCTCCGATCGAACGCCACAAACTCTGGCAGCGCAAACCCCGCCTGCTTGATACTGCTCAGGAATTCCACCGTTGGCCGCCGCTCGACCAAGACGATGTCGTCTTGCCGGCAGAGGTATTGCGGCAGGTTTTCGAGATCGCGGGCCAGGGCCGCCTGATGCTTGGTCGGATTGAAAGCTTTCCCTTCCGCAATCCGGCCCTCGGCGAATGGATTGAAAACAAACACATTCGGGGTGCGGCCTTTCGACTGCGAATACACATTCAGCTCGGCGATGAACTGCGCGTCGAGTCCGGCGGCGCGACGGCCTTCGACGTTCAGCGAGAAACCTTTCGCGCGCTGGGGCGAGAGTGGAAACTTGAGCGTGCGGCAAAAGGCTTCCCAATCATTCTCGT
>CAIKLQ010000539.1 GCA_903828255.1 uncultured Verrucomicrobiota bacterium | reverse complement strand
AGCGCAGGCCGGCGCGAAGCGATTCGACCTGAGTTCCGACCTCAACGCCCCAGCATGACAGCCGGCCCATCCAACAACCTTCACTCTCGAAGCTTTCCCCTCTTCTACCTCAACCTAGCAATGAAATTCCCCGGATATCCTTTTTTGACAATCCGGTCATGTCAAAGGTCGTGAGGTAAAGATATAGGAATCCAGGGGTGATTTCTGGCCGCAGGTTATGCAATACGCCAATATGACTGACAATACACGCACGAACGCCAAGAATTGCACGGTGATTGAGCGCAACTGACCCACTGCGCGGAAACAGGATGCAACCCGGCTCGAAAAATTTCATTCGGTTCGCTGTTGCGCTTGCGATGGTTAGCTTGTCGTCCGTCTCCGTAAGATTGTTGCTGAAATGAGGACGGCCTAAGTCTTTCATCCGAACAAATGGAATCGTGCCGTCTTGAAAATGTTCGTCGCCCTGCGGCGCAGCATTCCCGCCTTCTACATCGCAAAGTTCTACTAGCGGTTTTATGGGCCAGTGTTTCATTTCTTACTGTTAATTTTAGCAAGTAATGCATTACTGCGCCGGACGATTTCGGTTTCGACCTCCAAAACATCGCGTAAGATATCAGCGGGCGCATCGTGGTTGGCTGCTTCGGTGATAACGGCTTTGTAGCGTCCGGCTGCAAGACTCCAATCATTCGCTTTGATTTTCTCAATCGGCACGCGATAACTGTTCGGGCCTTCCACTCGGCCCGGCCATTTGCTCAAAACATCGGGGATGTCGTTTGCCTCGATTGGAGTGCGCTTGTCGTCGAGGCTGAAGCCATCGGCGGTTAGATCGTAGAACCAGACGGAATTAGTAGCGACCCCCTCTCCACGACCGACGGGGCGGGCGGATTTTTCAAAGATGAGCGCGGCGGTGGAGACTCCGGCGTAAGGTCTAAAAACACCACTCGGCAGACTGATGACGGCTTGCAAGTCGCATTCGGTCAAAAGCATTTCGCGCAATTTGGTCGCAGCCTTGTTCGAGCCGAACAACACGCCGTTGGGCACGATGACGCCGGCGCGTCCGCCTGGTGTGAGGTGGTCAATGATCCATTTCAGAAACAGCAGTTCGGTGGCGCGAGTGTCCAGCTTGTAATTGAGGTCGGCGAGGATGCTTTCGTCCTGCACTTTTCCGGCAAAGGGCGGGTTGGCGAGGATGACATCAAACCGCTGGCCCGGATAACCGCCGCCAAAGCCGGTTGTGAGGGTATTAAAATGCTCGATCTTCGCGCGTTCCAACTGGTGCAAGTAAAGGTTCAGGATGGCGATTTTCACCATGTTGGCGTCGTTGTCGAAACCGGTGAATGCCTGTTCCTCCAGGAATTTCCACTGCGCCGGCTTGAGCAATGAACCGTCAATGTTACCCCGGCGCTGATCGGCCGGTTTGGTGTGTTGCATCAGGATGTGAACAAACGCGGCGATGAGAAATCCGGCTGTGCCACACGCGGGGTCGCAAATCCGCTGGCCGGGCTGCGGATTCACCAGGGCCACGATCATGGCGATGATGTGGCGGGGACTGCGAAACTGCCCGTTCGTTCCGGAGGCGGACAACTTCGACAGGAGATATTCATACATGTCGCCCTTGAAATCCTGACCATCGTTGGCGGCGAGGTCCAATTCCTGAATGCCTTGCACCACGGCGCGGAGCGTCGGACGGTCGTAAATTTTGAGCGTGGCGCGACTGAAAAGAAGTTTGCCGGTGTCGGTCAAGCCGGGCAGTTCGTGCAAGCTCTCGATAGCCCTGCGGACAGCATCAAAAAGCTCGTCACCGGCAAGCGTGACGAAATTGCCCCACGCGTAGCGCGACCATTGGCCGGAGAAAATGCGTTTGTATTTTTTATCGAGCGCGGCCAGCGCCTCGTCCTTTTCGGTGAGCAAGCGGAGAAACAGCAGGTAGGAACATTGCTCGATGGAATCCATCGGGTTGTTCACCCCGCCCGCCCAGAGGATATTCATGAGCTGGTCAACTTTTTGACGCAAGCCCGACGAGAAGAAATTTGAACCGTTGGTTGTGGGTTGGGTATCGGAAGCCATTGATTTGTATTCTACACCGCCAGCGTGGTCGCAAGCAAGGACTGGCGCACCAAACTCGACTGGCGCAACGCCTCAAAGACGGTGTCGCGCGACTCGAACCGCGACAGCGCGGGGATGCCGCCGAGCCGGGTGAACTGGCCGGCATTGAAAAGCGTCATGTCGCCCTCCATGAACTTGTGCAGGGAAGTCGAGTCCTCGGCGATCAATTGCGCGGTGGCGTCGAGCCATTTCTGTTCGGCGTATCGGAGATTGAACCGCGCGGCGATGGAATCCACCGCATCGGAAACAATGGCGTCGCGAGTTGGCAATGCCTTTTGCCCGACTGCGTTATAGACAAAAGCCGGGGTGCTGGCCGGCACGCCGTAGGACAGGATGAGCTTGTCCGGCGAGTAATACATGGTCGGACGGTGATAAAACTGTTCGTTGACGATGGTTTCGACCGCGTCGTCGTCCTCAGCTTCCACGGCGGCCTGGAGGTCCGGCGTGTTCGCCACGAATTCCCGAATGTCGCGCTCGTAACCACCGCGAAACGTCATCACGTCCACGCGTTGGCCGTCCGGCCCGACGATGGTAATTTCCCGACTGACCAGCGTGTCCACCCCTTCCCATGTGGGAATGACGCGCGGCGGTTGCGGTGCGGGTTGTGGAGGCGTGGTGCTGTCCGGCTCATGCACGGACTCGCCCTGGCTGGTGTGTGGTGGATAAACTGGCGGATTTTTCTCGGCCTTTGGGCGGGGGACTTTGAGCGGGATCGTATAATCGTATTCCTCCTCGAAGTATTCGGCGACCGCGCAGAAATCGAGCATGAAGAAATTCTGCTTCTTGTATTCGGTGTTACCAATTTTGAACGTGAACAAGCGCGTGCCACGGCCCTTGATCTGGATGTATTCGGTGGGCGAAAAGATGGGACGCATCAAACCGATGTTCAGGAGGTCCTTGCAATTGTAACCGGTGGAAAGCATGTCCACGGAAACGGCGATGCGTTCCGAGCGCTTGCCATCGCGAAATTCCTTGGCGATGGAGGAGGCGTCATCAATGCGACTTGTGATGGTGACGGCGATGCCGGGCTGGAGCGCGTTAAAAATTTTCGTGAGTTCCGTGGCGTGCTGCTGATTAACGGCGAACACGATGGACTTGCCAATCTTGCCAGTTGGGTCGGGCTGCGCTTCTTTCAAGAACGCTTCGCACATGACACGGTTGCGCGCGGGGGTGAAGATTTTCTTTTCCAGGTCTTTGATTTTGAAATTTTCCTCCTGCTCATTCACGACCACGGCCCAACCGGATTCATCCAGGGCGCGCGTGGTGATGTCGGAACGCAAATCAATGATCTTCGGCAGGCAGAGGAACGGGCCTTCCGGGTCTTTCACCGCATCAATTATGTCGTAGCGGTAGGTGGGGAAGCCCGGTCGGCAGCCGAAGTAATTATAGGTGTCGCGGAGCAAGCGGAGTTCGAGCGCCTTCGGGTTGTCACGCTGAAGCTGCTCGACGTTGACGTTTTTCAGATATGCGCGGGGCGTGGCGGTCAGACCGATGCGCGTCGCTTGAAAGAACTGAACGACTTCGCGAGCGTCGCCGTAAATCGAACGGTGAGCCTCGTCGTTGATCACCAAATCAAAATGGAAAGGGGTGAATTCTTCGCGGTAACGGCGATCCACCATGAGGGATTGCAAGGTCGCCACGACGACGGATGAACCGAGCAATTCACCGGGCCGGCGGCGGGCGGTTTTGTAGAGCACGGGTTTGTATTCCGCCAAGACGACGGCGAAATCTTCCAATGTCTGCTTCGCGAGTTCGATGCGATCCACGATGAACAGGACGCGCTCGGCGTTGCGCGTGGCCAAAAAGCGACGGATGAGCGCGGCACATAACAGGGTCTTGCCCGTGCCGGTGGCCATTTCGAGCAGGAACTTGCGGAGGTGTTTTTCGTCGAACAAGCGCGCGATAATATCCATCGCCGCGATTTGATAACGGCGGACGATGAAATCCGGGATGAACTTTTTCAGGTAGGCCGGCGTGATGATCTCACTCATCAACGGTCGCGGCGGCTGGAGATTTTTGAGACGCAACCGCTCCAAGTCTTCACGCGACGGGAGGCGCTCGATGCGATAGGCATCCTGGTCTTTGCGGGTGTAATTCCAGAACCAATGCTCGCGGCCATTCGAGAGAATGACGAACGGCGCTTTGAGATTGGTGGCGTAGCCGTGCCCCTGTTCTTTCGCGTCGTAGGGGTCAACGTCCTCGCGCTTGGCTTCCAAAACACACAATGGGCCGCGCAAGCCGCGCATCAGATAGTCCGCACGTCCGGTTTCGCTGTTTAATTCAAAACAGATTTGCTGTGGGTCGAGCAAATCCCAACCGCTTTCCTCCAGCGCCTTATCAATCAGAACCCGCGAGAATGCTTCGTTTGATCCCTTGGCCATATCTTTGGATTATACCATTAACTGGGATGATCGGGCAAGCCTCAGGCAATTTTGCGTTTGGTGGCCACCGGTTCAGTATCCGGTCGGCCCTGCCCGCCGGCGATTTTCTGGTGGCGGTCAGCAATTTGCTGGCGAGCCGCGGCACTGGGCAGCGCGAAGGGCAGCTTTCCATACAGTCGCGTCAAAAAGTCTGCGGACATGCTTGGAGGCGTAGGCGGTTGCTCAACCATCGGCGTAACGATTTTCACGGGCGCACGTTCTCCGACCAGTCGGGCAACACCATGTCGCTGCTTCTGGTCAAACAAGCTTGCCATCGCCCGATACAACTGCTCCTCCAGCGGTCGGAACTGAACGCTGGAAAGTTCCTGGCCCATGACTTGACGCACAAACGGAACGGTGGATTCCGAAGTGCCGCCGCCTTCCATGCTGGTCCTCGACGTGCCTTGGGAACTGGCGGCTGCCTGATTCCAGCGCCCGGCATCCTGGGCTGCCGCGTCCTGAATTACTCCACCCGAACTCTCGGTGTTGGTCGCGCCGGTAAACTCGCCAACCCCATCGCTCCAACTCTCGCTCCTGCTCCGGACCGTGCGGGTTTCTTCGACCAGGTCCATGACCTTCGTGGAATACAATTGCAACTTGATTTCGTCGGGATTGAGCACCCCCATAAACAGTGACTGGGCGAGCGGCTTCAAATTCTCCTCCCCTTCAAGACTGAACACGATCTTGCTGCGGGCGTTGGCCATGACCGAATCATACACCTGCGCCCCATTTGCGCCGGCGTGAAGAATCTGGCGGGGGAATTGATTGGCAAGCGTCAGGTGCAAACCAAAACCCCGCGCTTGATCGAGGTTCTTGGCAATCGTCGGCGTGACGAAATTCTGAAATTCATCAATGTAAACGTAGAACGGTTTAACATCCCGTCCTTCCGTGCCTTTGCCGCGCTCCTTGGCTGCCGTCCAAAGATCACTTAACAGGAGCGTCGCAAACAACGATGCGTCCTCTTCTGAAACGCGGGCGCTCTCGGTGGAAAGATTGGCGATGATGATTTGCCCGTCGGCCAGTGCCGCGCCCAAGTCCAGCGAAGCGCCATTCTGTCCGAACATGAGCCGGAGTTTTTCCGTGTCGAGAAAATTGTAGAAACGATTGACGGTGCTGGAAAATTGCGTGTTGAAATCCTTCGGCGAAAGCTCGTTGAAAAATTCCCAACCTTGGGTGGCGGATTCTTTGCTCAACCCAGCGGTCAATTCAGTGCGGACGCGGCGGTTGGTGCGGTCAATGAGGTATTTCACTTCGGTGAGGGACAGCCGCTTTTCATAAATCGGCCACAGAACCTCTTTGGCCAACCGCGCAAACAACGGGGTGCTCTGCGTGCCGTCCGCACCCCAGACATACGCCATGGCCTGCACAAAATTGCTGATGACTACAGAGGGATCAGCGACCAGACGCGGACGCATGAGGTTGTAGCCAATCGTCCACTCGCTCTGCCGCAAATCAATCGGCACGATGGGCACGTCCTTCAAATAGGGCGCATTCCAAGCGACCCAATTGATGAGGCTGTTATACAACGAACCGTGCGGATCAATGATGAGTGCGCCGCATTTGCTCTCGTGCCACTGCTTGATGTCCTGGCGAACGAGGGATTCGAGCATCTTGGACTTGCCCGTGCCCGTCGAGCCGCAGATGTATAAATGGGTGGATCGCTGCTCGGGAGTCATTTCCAGAGGGGCGATCATACCGTCCACCTTTCCAAGCTTCAGTGAGTTTCCAGGATGGCGACGCATAGCGGGGCGATTTTAATGGGAAAGTTTGGGCTGTCCATGAATTCCGGCGGCGATGGAGGCGATTCGCTCTCGGCGCTAGAGACCGTCACGATTCGATCCATTCCGCAACCGGTGCATGAACAATTTGGCATCGGGAACTTTGATGCCATTGGCTTCCCACCAATACCGTTGTTGCGGGCCGAAATCGGTTGCCAAGTTGAGCGGCTCACCGCGAACAGCGGTGCGCTGGCGTTTCAGTCTGCGGGTATAGCCGCCAGCGGTCATCATTCGGCCACGGGCGGAATACCACGTCGTCTTGGGGACGGATTTTAACGTCGGCTCGAAAGTGTAGGGAATGATGGATAGGCCGCCGTGCCAATAATACACCCGCCCAAAATACGCGGCATGAATCCATTTTTCCCAAATCGCCGGGCGGTAGCCGGGACGGTCGAGGTCCGGTGTCCAGAGCAAAAGCCAGAGCACATAAATGCCTTTGCGCGCATACTCAATCGTGCGGCGCATGATGGTGGCCTGCGAAAGAAAGCTGATTTGAATTTCGATCGCGACCGGGACGCGATT
This sequence comes from uncultured Verrucomicrobiota bacterium, assembly GCA_903828255.1. Classification (GTDB taxonomy): domain Bacteria; phylum Verrucomicrobiota; class Verrucomicrobiia; order Limisphaerales; family JADLHS01; genus CAIKLQ01. Next base: position 677 of record CAIKLQ010000539.1, on the reverse strand, counting down.
GATGTAGGCACTCACGTCGGGACGGTTCGTTCCGAGCGGGCGTTCCATTGCCGCTTTTTCGACGTTGGGCTGACAACGCAGCGCTTCGAAAATTTCCATTTTGCACTGCCGATGGGCAGCGCTTTCATTGGCGTCGTAACGACACACGAGCGGATTCACGTGGGCGAAATGATCATCCTTGGCCCGGCCGGTTTTGAGCAGGACCGCGCCGCCACATTCAGGACAGAGAAACGGGGCTTGGGCTTTCGACACCAAGTCGGCGGAGACCAGTTGACCGTCGGATTGTCTTATGGCGCAGAGCATGGGGGAAAAGTTGTTTTCATTTTAACATGTCGTGGGAGAAATAAAACCCCGCCAGAAACTGGTCGGGGGTGGGGAATCAGAATGGGGCAAAATACCCAAGTGAACGCAGAGAAACATGGTCGGGACTGCCCGCCCCGATGATGACATGATCGAGGACTTCGATCTTGAGCACCTGACCCGCACGAATCAAATCGCGGGTCACTTTGATGTCCGCCTCAGACGGCGACGCGTCGCCGCTGGGATGATTGTGTTATGTGTAGCTAAGGTTTATGTGTAGTGACGGATTGGTTGCAAGGAGGTTGATTTGTTTCTTTGCGCAGCGGAGGGCCTACTTTACTTGCGCGGACGAGGCTGGTAATATCCTTAATAGAGGT
>CAIKLQ010000538.1 GCA_903828255.1 uncultured Verrucomicrobiota bacterium | reverse complement strand
GCCTTGGCCCAAAGAATTCTTTCGGAGGGACAGGATCGGCTCGCCGAACGTTTTGGCGGCAACGCTCTGCGGTTGGCTGCGGCCTCAAAAACAATTCTGGATTGAATCGTGCGGTGATTCTAGTCTGCGCATTGACAAGACGGGCGCAGCGTCGTTACGCTGCTCAAGTCTTCGCGATGTGAAACTTGACGGAAATTTTTTTTGTGGCTGAAAAAGACGATTATCTGATTGACCTCCTGGTGGACCTCGGCTTCGTGAACGCCGATCAAGTTGCCGCCACTCGAACGGAGGCGAGCGCTTCTGGTGTGGGCGTGGTGGACTTGATGCTCGCCAACAAAATCATCCGTCCAGCGGATGTCACGCAGGCCAAGGCGGCGCAATTTGGCGCGGAGGTCGTGAACCTAAGCGGGATCAAGATTGATGACGAGGTCATCGCCACGGTCCGCCGCGACATCGCTCGCAAGTATCGCGTCATTCCCGTTTTCAAGCACGACAACACCATCACCATTGCCATCGCCGATCCGTCGGATCTGGCGACGGTGGATTCGCTGGGGCATCTGCTGAATGCGGAAATTTCTTTGCAGGTCGCGTCCGAGTCGGACATCGAGGCGGCGCTGAGCAAATACTACGGTGGGGGAAAATCCGCAGCGGACGATGAGCGGTTCAAGCAGGTGATCCAGCAGTTGACCGAGGAGCACGTCGCGGTGGAGGAGGGGGCGGCGACCGACGGCGGCACGGTGGCGGCGGACGCCCCGCTCATCAAGTTGGTCAATCAAATGATCGTGGACGCGTTTAAGATGCGGGCCTCGGATATTCATCTTGAACCACTGGCCAAGCGGTTCCGACTGCGGTATCGCATTGATGGCATGTTGCACGAAATGAAGTCGCCGCCGAAGCGGTTGCAGGCGGCGATCATCAGCCGGCTCAAGATTCAGTCGAACATGTCCATCTCGGAGCACCGGATTCCGCAGGACGGGCGCATCCAGACGAACGTCGGCGGCAAGACGATTGATTTGCGCGTGTCCTGCCTGCCCACGAATCACGGCGAGAGCATCGTGATGCGTATTTTGGACAAGGAAGGGCTGCGCCTGGGTTTGCCGGAATTGGGATTTTTCACCGACGATCAACAGACGTTCGAGCGGTTGATCGGTTTGCCTGACGGGATTCTGCTGGTGACGGGACCGACCGGATCGGGCAAGACGACGACGCTGTATTCCTGTTTGCATTTCATCAACCGGCCGGATCGCAAGATCATCACGGTGGAAGACCCGGTGGAATATATTCTGAGCGGCATCAACCAAGTCCAGGTGGCCGACGTGGTAGGGTTGACGTTCTCGGCGGCGTTGCGTTCGATTCTGCGTCAAGCGCCGAACGTGATCATGATCGGAGAAATCCGCGACATGGAGACGGCGTCCATTGCCATCAATGCTTCGCTTACCGGTCACTTGGTTTTCTCCACGCTCCACACGAACGACGCGCCGAGCGCCGTGACGCGCTTGATTGACATCGGGGTGAAGCCGTTCTTGGTAGCCTCTTCCACGCGCTGTCTCATGGCGCAACGCTTGGTGCGGAAAATTTGTAAGAAGTGTGGCGAGCCTTATGTGCCCACCGAGGTTGAGATGCGGCAACTGAAGATGACGCCCGAGATGCTGGAGAAGGCCACGCCGCGGAAGGGCAGGGGATGTCCCGATTGCAACAACACGGGTTGCCGCGGCCGAATGGGAATTTTCGAGATTTTTACGATTGATGACGAGGCGCGGAAGCTGATTTACGAGAAAGTGCCGTCGTCGGTGCTGCGGGCGCGGGCGCGGGAAATGGGCATGCGGACTTTGCGGGAAGACGGCGTGCGCAAGGTGCTCGCTGGCATCACCACGCCGGACGAAGTCATCCGCGCCACGGTCGGAGACGAAACTTGAAGCCCCCAGTCTGGTCGATGAGTTGATGGTTTAAGCTGTTACGGAGATAAAGCATGTCATATTCGATGTCGGATTTATTGCAGATGGTCGTTTCGGAAAACGGCTCGGACCTCCACATTCGTGTGGGCACTCCGCCCACGATCCGCGTGCATGGCATTTTGCACCGCGTGGAAGGCCCGCCACTCGAAGCGGTGGATACCGAAGAGTTGATGCGCAGCATCACGTCCGAGGATCATATCCAGCACGTCCGGGAACGCGGCGGGGCGGACTTCGGCTTTGCGTTCGGCGACATGGCGCGCTTCCGGGTGAGCGTGTTCAAATCGAAGGGCGATTTTGGCATCGTGCTGCGCCAGATTCCCAACAAGATGCTGACCTTTGAGCAGATTGGATTGCCGCCGGCGGCGAAGGAACTGCTCTACAAACCGCGCGGTTTGGTGCTGGTTACCGGGCCGACCGGCTCCGGCAAGACGACGACGCTTGCCTCGATGATTAACATCATCAATGAGGAACGCGACGAGGCGCACATCATCACGATCGAGGACCCGATCGAGTATTACCACCGGCACAAGAAGGCGCTCGTCACGCAGCGCGAAATCGGGGTGGACGTGCCCAACTTTGCCGAGGCGCTGCGCCGGGCTTTGCGCCAGGACCCGGACGTGGTCATGGTGGGGGAAATGCGCGACTTGGAAACGATGGACGCGGCGATCACGGCGGCGGAGACGGGGCATTTGGTGTTCGGCACGCTGCATACGACGGGCGCGGCCAAGACGATTGACCGGATCGTGAACGCGTTTCCCACCAACCAGCAGGAGCAAATCCGCATTCAGCTTTCGACGGTCTTGCAGTGCGTCATTTCGCAGTTGCTCATTCCGCGGATAGACAAGCCGGGGCGCGTTGCGGTGTTCGAGATCATGATGAACACGCCGTCCATCGCGGCGCTGATTCGCGACAACAAAACCTTCCGGATTAACTCGGACATTCAAACTGGCGCCAAGTGGGGCATGGTTACGCTCGACGGTTTTCTCCTCGAGAAATACATGGCCGGCATGATCGCGCGCGAAGAAGTCATCACCAAGTCGCAGGACCCGGTGACCATCCAGCAGAAGCTGCAAGAGCTGGAACTCGCCGCCGCCGTCGGCGCTGAAAACGACCGGTCCAAAGCTTAGGCCAACGCATTATGTCCGAAGAAATCTCAAATCCGTTGTTGTCGTTGGTCAGAGGACAGGGGCTGATTGACGATCTCCAATACGAGGAGGTGGCGGGGGAATTCAAACGCACGGGCACGCCCATCATCCAGGTTTTGCAGGACTTCGGCATCATGGATCTGGACGCGATCCTGCAGGTGATGGCGAATCAACTGGGCACAGAAGTGATTTCCCTCAAAGGCCGGAGTTTTCCTCCGGAACTGTTGAGCACCATTCCAGCGAAGACTGCGAAGCTCTACCAATGTCTGCCGATTGAGAGTTCCGACAGCACCCTGCTCGTGGCTTTTGCCGAACCGCTCGACCCCGGCCGGGCCGATGAACTGACTTTTGTCGTCAAGAAAGAGGTGCGTCCCGTGGTCGCCAATCCGGCGGAAATCCGGGACGCGATTGACAAGTATTATGGCGAGGAGGGCACGGATGTTTCCGATTTGCTTGCGCAACTGGGGGCGGATGAGTCCATTGCCAGGGAGGTTTCCGCCGCTGGCGATGGTGACGATGCGGCCTTGGTGGTCGGGCTGGCGAACGAAGCTCCGATCGTGAAGTTTGTGAACCTGGTTTTGTTCCAGGCCGTGCAGGACCGCGCCAGCGACATCCACTTCGAGCCGTTTGAAACCGAGTTTCGCATTCGCTATCGCGTGGACGGGGCGCTTTATGAAATGGCCCCGCCGCCGAAGCACTTGGCGTTGCCGGTGATTTCGCGCATCAAGGTGATGGCGAACCTGAACATCTCCGAACGCCGGCTGCCGCAGGACGGGCGCGTGAGTTTTAATCTGGGCAACAAGATGATTGACCTGCGCGTCTCGACGCTGCCGACGCAGTTTGGCGAATCGGTGGTGTTGCGTGTGCTGGATCGTTCGTCCGTGAACTTGGAATTGGAGTCGCTTGGTTTTCCGAAATACGTCTATGAATTCGTGACCGAGGCGATCCAGGTCCCGAACGGAATTCTGGTTGTAACCGGGCCGACCGGTTGCGGCAAGACCACGACGCTTTATTCCGCCATCCGCCGGGTGAACACCATTGATTCCAAACTGCTCACCGCGGAGGACCCCGTGGAATTTGACATTGAGGGAATCATGCAGGTCGCGATCAACGAAAGCGTGGGGTTGACCTTCAGTCGGGCGCTGCGTTCGTTTTTGCGGCAGGACCCAGACGTGATCATGATCGGCGAAATTCGCGATCTGGAAACGGCGCAGATCGCGATTCAGGCGTCGCTCACCGGTCACTTGGTCTTGAGCACGTTGCACACGAACGACGCGCCGGGTGCCGTGACGCGGTTGGTGGACATGGGCACGGAGCCATTTCTGATTTCCTCGACGCTGATGGGCGTGTTGGGCCAGCGCTTGGTCCGCTCGATCTGCAAGAACTGCCGCACGCCGTTCGAGCCGACGGAAAGCCAACTGGCGCTACTGAATCTCTCCCCGCACGATCTGGGCGACAAGGTGTTTTACTACGGCCGCGGTTGTTCGGCTTGCAATGACACCGGCTACCGGGGGCGCAAAGGAATTTTTGAATTGCTGATCGTCAACGACGCCATTCGGGCCCTGATCAACGAACGCGCGCCGACGGTGGTGGTCCGCCAAAAGGCGGTTGAATTGGGAATGGTGACGCTGCGCGAGGACGGCTTGCGAAGCATCTTTGAGGGCGATACCACCATCGAAGAAGTCGTCAAATACACCTGAACAGAGGAACTCGTTATGCCAAAATATACTTACGTGGCCATGGACCCGAAGGGGAAGGAATCGAAAGGCACCCTCGAAGTCGCCAGCCAAAACGAAGCCATCGGCCGAGTCAAAGAAATGGGGCTGTACCCGACCAAGATCGTCGAGGTGGACAAGGCCAAAGAGAAGCCCGACAAGCAAAGCAAGACCGCCGCGAAGCCGGCTCGAAAAAAGGGCAAGCGGGGCAGTATCAACATCAGCATTCCCGGGTTGGGCGGGCGGGTGAAGTCCAAGGTTTTGACGACCTTTACCCGGCAGTTGGCCACGCTGGTGGATGCTGGCCTGCCGTTGTTGCGCGGCTTGCGGGTGCTGGAGAAGCAGGAAAGACACCCCACCTTGAAATCCATCATCGCGGAACTGGCGCTGTCCATCGAGGGCGGCAGCACTTTTTCCGAAGCCTTGGCGCAGCATCCCAAAGTTTTCAACCGGCTGTTTGTGAACATGGTCAAAGCCGGCGAACTCGGCGGCGTGTTGGAAGTCGTGCTCCAGCGTTTGTCTGAGTTCATGGAGAAAGCCCAGAAAATCAAAGGTAAAGTGGTGGCGGCGATGTTTTATCCGGTGGCGGTGCTGGTCGTCGCCACAGCCATCATGATTATTTTGATGATCAAGGTCGTGCCCGCGTTTCGCCAGGTTTTCGAAGGCCAAGCCATGCAGCTTCCCGGCTTTACCCGGCTGGTTCTGGGCATCAGCGAAGCCGTCAAGGATCACATTTTGACGACTACGATTGGGGTGATCATCTTCGTCGTGATTTTCATGCTGATCATTCGCACGAAAGTCGGCCGCCATGCTTGGGACAAATTCAAGCTCAAGATGCCCGTCGTCGGTCCCGTCGTCAGCAAAGTGTCCATCGCCCGCTTCACGCGCACGCTCGGCACGCTCGTCAGCAGCGGCGTGCCCATCTTGCAGGCGCTTACCATCGTCAAGGAAACCGCGGGCAACGTCATTATCAGCAACGCCGTCGGGCTGGTGCATGAGAGTGTGAAGGAAGGCGAAACCATCACCGCACCGCTGGAAGCTTCCGGAGTGTTTCCGCCAATGGTTATCAGCATGGTGGACGTCGGCGAGCAAACCGGCGCCTTGCCGGAAATGCTCCTGAAGATTGCCGACAACTACGATGATGAAGTGGATAATGCCGTCGCTTCGATGACTTCTTTGCTGGAACCGATCATGATCGTGTTTCTGGCCGTGGTCGTGGGCAGCATCGTCATTGCGATGTTCATGCCGCTGATTGCCATGATGAACAACATGAGCGGTGAGGGCGGCAGCGGTGAGAAGGAATAGGCTCAGGCTCTTTCCTCCGTTTTTCGCTTGGGTGGCGAGATCTTTTGCCATTTTAACAAAAAAATTGTTGACAGCTCCTGCACTCATGTGTAAATACATCGTAAATACATTGTATGGGCAGGTTGGTTGCAATTAGTTCGCTATGGAGTTCGATTGGAGCAATCCGCCCTACGAGTTGGATCGTTCTTTGAGTCAACAGGAAATAGAAGAGTCCTTTGAAGATCCGTTTGCGGTGAAGCTCCTGCCGGATTCCCGGCGGTTCGCGGTGCAAGCCCGGTTCTTCAATCTCGGGATGTCCGCCGGAAGCGTCGGGGTCTTCAGTGTTTACCGGACCAACGGCAAACAGATTCGGATCATCCACGCTCGACCCTTTGAGCCGGAAGAGCGGTTCTTCTACCAGCGCAAAGCGGATCAGACGTTGACTCGCGGAACTTGAATTTTAAGGGCGTGGCCAGTCCCGCCCAACCGGCCGGTCGCGCCGGAGTCAGACGTAGGCGAACGGAAAGTCAGAACATGCGCTCGATTGCCAACTGGGAAGAAGTGCCGATCTTCGACAGCGAAGAGGCCGAGGCGGATTTCTGGGCGGAGAACCGACCGGATCTGCGCTTGATGGAATCGGCGGTGGTGGGCGGCACGGAAGCCTCCGAGTCCACCACGATCACGTTACGGATGGACCCGCGGATGCTGGCCCGGATCAAGCGGCTCGCGCGTTCCCGCTACTTGAATTACCAGAGCATGATCAAGCAATGGATGAGCGAACGGATGGAACAAGAAATCCGCGAACGATGAAAAATTGACCGAATGAAAACTTTGAACCCGACGCGAGTGCCTCGCCGGCCCGCCTTCACGCTGATCGAACTGTTGGTGGTCATTGCCATCATTGGGGTCTTGGCGGCGCTGGTTTTTCCCGCGTTGCGGGCGGCCAAAATTTCCGCCATGCGCGGTAAAGTGCAGGCGGAATTGCGGCCCATCGAAATGGCGATTGAATCCTACAAGGCCAAATACGGGTTCTACCCTCCTGATAATCCCGGCCAACCGCAGCTTAACCAGCTGTTTTACGAACTTCAGGGCACGGCCCAGAAAGGCGCGGAGTTTGAGACCCTCGACGGGCAGGAACGGATTCTCGCGGCCTCTATCCCTGCCGTCTTCGGCGCGGCCGTAGCGGGGTTTGTCAACTGCACCAAAGCGGGCGGCGGGGACGATTCAAAGGCGGCGGAAAAATTCCTGAACGGCTTGCGGACTGATCAATACAGCATCCTCACCACCACCACCGTGCGTTACGGAGTGCTGGTCTGTCCGGTGACGTGGCCCGCCAATTTGCCGCCGGTCATTCCGGGCGTGCCCGAAGTGAATCCGTGGCGTTACAACTCTTCTACCCCGACCCATAATCCCAAGTCCTTCGACCTCTGGGTGGATATCTTGGTCGGCGGGAAGACCAACCGCATCAGCAATTGGAACAAGGCTTACGAAGTCGTTCACTGACCCTTTAACCTGTAACTGCCATGGCCACGAATCTTCTCCAAAAACGCCGCTCGTTGCGGGTGACGTGGTGCGACTGGGCTTGGCGTCCCGAGGTCATCGTGCGGCCCCTCCAGCGGACCGCCCTCGGGGTTCACGAAGCGGTCGCGCTGCTTTCGCCGCTGAGGAACCGCCCGCGGATCGCAAGGATCGCGAATGGCCAGACCAGCCAGCACCGCTCTGCCCGAATTCAGAACCCACGCTCCGCCTTCACGCTGGTGGAGCTTCTCGTTGTCATGGGCATTATCGCCATTCTGGCCGCCATGCTGGTCCCGGCCGTGATCAAGATGAAAGAGAAGGCCAAGGTCACGAAGGCCAAGCTGGAGATAAGTAAGATCGTCCAAGCCATCTCTGGCTACGAAGCTAACTACAGCCGTCCGCCGATTACTTCCACAAATACGCAGAAGGTTTCCGCTTGGGCGAGCGATTTTACTTTCGGCAGCACCAGCAATGGGATGTCCATTGCGTATGCGCCTCCGAACCTCCTACCCCCCATCCCGGCCAATGTCTGGCCCAATTCCGATGTCATGGCCATCATCATGGACTTGGAAACCTTTGGCAACGGCACGCCCACGGTCAACCAGGGCCACATCAAGAACACGCACAAGCACAAATACCTGACGACCGAAATTCTCAACGACACGACCTCACCCGGCGTCGGCAAGGATGGCGTATTCCGCGATCCATGGGGCAGTCCCTACTTCATCTCGCTGGACGCCAACGGCGACGAGAAAACTCGGGATGCGTTTTACGGTACGCAGGCAGTTTCGGACCCGGACAATACTGGCAGCGGTTATAATGGCCTGATCAAGACGACGGTTGGGGGGATCAATTACTACGAGTTCAACGGGTCGGTCATGGTCTGGTCCGCCGGTCCGGACAAAAAAGTTGATGCCAACGTCGGCGCCAACCAGGGCGACAACAAAGACAACATCCTCAGTTGGAAACCTTGATTGTGAAAACGCCCACCCGCCAACAAGGGTTCACCCTCCTCGAACTGCTCGTCGTTATCGCCATCATCGGACTGCTGGCGGCGGTCGCCGTGCCGGCGCTCAACAACATGCGGAAGTCCGATGCGACCGTGGGGGCCGTCCGCCAGTTGCTAGATGACGCGGGCCGCGCCCGGCAGCTCGCTATTAGCCGGCACACCACCGTTTACATGATCTTTTGCCCGGGCGGCTTTTGGAATGATCCCGCCTACGAAAAGGCCATCAAAGCTCTGCCAACGATTCAGCAACAGGAGCAGGAGCGCACCAAAGGCACGAATTTGTTCGACAAGCAACTTACCGGTTACACCTTCGTTACGTTGCGCAGCGTTGGCACTCAGCCGGGTTCCGCCGCCCCCGAGTATATCGGTCCCTGGCACACTTTGCCCGAAGGCACGTTCATCGCTACCACGAACAAGCTGGATCTGTTACCCAACCAGTCCATCGTAATCACGGATCCAGCGACGAGCCGCTCCAACATTGTCTTCGGCTTTAGTGTCACCAACGGCATCCCTTTTCCCTCCGAGGACGCGTACTCGCCTGGACGAACTTACGTGAGTTTGAAGTATATTGCTTTCAACTACCTGGGCCAACTGGTGTCCGGACAACCAGGGCGCGACGAATACATTCCCCTGGCTCGCGGCACCGCGGCCCACAGCCGCGATCCCCAGACGCGGATCTATCGTCAAGCCCTGCCCGAACTGGCCGAAAAACCGCCCGGCAACAGCACCAACGCCTTTAGTCTCATTCACATTGACCGGCTGACCGGCAAGGCGCGGCTGGTGCAGCAGGAAATCTCCGGACTCTAAATGAAAATCCCCCGAACCCAGCCGCCCGCTGCTTTCACGATGGTTGAGATCGCGATCAGCCTCGCGATCATTGGCTTCGCGCTCGTGGCCATCATCGGCGTGTTGCCCCGGGGCCTGCGGGTGCAGCGCGAGAATCGCGAGGAAACCATCATCAACCAAGACGCCGCCGTCTTCCTCAGTGCCATCCGGAACGGGGCCCGTGGCCTGGATGACCTCACGAACTATGTGTACGAGATCCGGCGCTACACCCAGGAATACACCGGCGATCCCATCCCGGTTGGCCCGACCGTGACCAATATCTACAACCTCACCACGCCCATCACCTTCCCGTTGACGAGTGGCGAGCGCATCATCGGATTGCTCAGTTGGCCGAAATACGCCCCCGGCCCCAACGAGCACTTTCTCAGCAATTACACTGTCGCCTACGTTCGCTCCCTGAGCGGGCCGGCGGTGGAAAAACCGCCGCAGACCAACGCCGAAGTGCGCTTGGATGCGTTTGCGTACCGGATGGCTTGTGAGAGCCTGCCAGCTCCCACCTATGAGAGTGCCACCCCTTATGGCCGTCGGATGACGAATAATTTGCACGAACTGCGGCTGTCTTTTCGTTGGCCGGTGTCCGCCAGTGCGAACGCGGGCGGCCGCCAGACCTTCCGCACGCAGATCGGAGGGCGGCTGTTGAAGACCAACGACACCTACGTCGCCACCGAGCCGCTGTACTTCTTTGAACCCCAAATCTTCGTTCAACCGCTGCCATGAAAAACCGCCAACCGCAATCCGGGGACCGAAGGAAATCCCCAGCCGGAGTTCTGCCGCTACCGCCGGGGCGGGAAGTGGTTCCGGATTTCGGCTTGCGCACCGCCGCGTTCTCCCTCATCGAGATTCTCGTCGTGATCGCGTTGCTCTCGATCATCGTGCTGGGCTTGATGGCGATGTTTTCCCAGACGCAGAAGGCTTTTCGCGCCGGCCTCTCGCAGACGGATGTGCTGGCGTCCGGCCGGCTGGCCACTGACATGTTGGGCCGCGAACTCGAACAGATCACTCCGGCCTATCAGTTTGGAACGAACTTTGACTCCCCGAACTTCTACGCCCAGATCCCGTATGACGCCGCTACCTACAACACGCCGTTTTCGCAACCCCTGCCGGGCAACCTCACGCAGCGCACAAACCTGATTCACGACCTCTTCTTCGTCTCGAAGCTGAATCAGGACTGGGTGGGCATTGGTTATTTTGTGCGGGCCAACAATCCGGTGAACGGCACCCTGAGCCTGTCGCCGTTTGGGGTAGGAAACCTGTATCGGTTTGAGACCAACGCGACCGTGCTGTCGCGGCGGACTTTGTTCAACCTGTTCGACGAATTCAAGCGGGCACGCACTAATGAGAACTTGGTGATTAACGGGAAAATCGTCAACCGGGCAACCAAACTCGCCGAGGGCGTGGTCAGTTTCAAAGTGCATCCCTTCGATCCGAGCGGGATGGGGATCTCCAATCAGAACTCCATGAACATCAGCGCGGGATTCGTCAACTACGCCAACAAGACTAATCTGCTTGGGGGAGAGATCGAACTGTACGCCTTCCAGAGCAATGCCGTGCCGGGCGCGGTGGAACTGGAATTGGGCATCCTGGAGGATAAGCCGTGGCAACGCTTCAAGGCGATGCCATCCTTTGGGGGGCGACCGACGGCGCAGGAGAAATACCTCACCAATCAGGTCGGGCGCGTCCATCTGTTCCGCCAGCGCGTGGCCGTGCGCAACCTTGACACTTCTGCTTACCCATGAAACTCCGCCCCCAGAATTCTGGCCCCGCCCCGGATGCCGCCGCGCGGTGCCCCTCACGCGCCGCTGCCGGCGTCGCCCTCATCATCACGCTGATCATGATCTCGGTGATCACCTTCATGGCGATCACCTTTCTGGCCCTGAGCCGGCGTGAAAAGGGGCAGGTCGCCACCACCACCGAACAACTCACCGCCCGCCTGGCTGCGGACGCCGCCCAGGAGCGTGCGGTTGCCCAGCTCTTGGCCGCCATTTCCGCCACCACTAACACCTCCGACTTCGGCCTGCTGGTCTCAACGAATTTCATTAACCCGCACGGCTTTGATCTCGTGGCCGTGGATGGGCGCACCAACGTCAATTACGACCATGTCCTTAGCGGTCGGCCTCTCAGCCCTGCCCAGGCGCTGCGAAACCTCAACAACCTGTTTTACGCCCCCCGGCCGCCGGTTTTTATCACCAATAAGTTTTTCGGCAGCAACGAATTTCGCTTTTATCTAGATCTGAACCGCGACCAGGTTTACACCCCGAACGGTCGGCTAATTGTCACCAATGCCGCGGGCGGCTTTTATGATACCAATGGCACCCCGATTCCCGCCTCCAGCGCCCCGTCTCGCAACACTTTGAGCAATGACTTCGTTGGCGATCCGGAGTATATCGGCATCCTCCGCCGGGCGGAGCAGACTCATTCCGCAGACAACGAGTTTCTCTCGCGCTACGCCTTTATCGTCCTGCCCGCGGGCAAGACGCTCGACCTGAATTACATTCACAACTATGCCCGGCTGATGAACCCCGGGCTGGTGGCGGACGTTGGGGATGGTTTCCGCCGCAACCAAGGCGTGAGTTCTGCGGAAATCAATCTGGCCTCGTTTCTGGTGGATTTGAACACCAACGCCTGGCCGGGGCCGAATCAGAACGCCACGCCTCTCGGCTCGCTCTACCAATACCTTCCGGACGGGGCCGGCAACACAGGTGCCGCGTTCGATGACGCCCTCTCCTTCCTGCGGTACCGCTACGCCACCAATTACAAGTTTTTACAGGCGGCGGGAGGGGCTGGCTCCGACCGCGACGGGATTGATGCCTACGCCCGGAGTCCGCTCATGTCGAATGTCTCCGGGTTGACTCTGGACCGCGATGTCATCGTCAACGGCTCAACCCCCTATTGGCACGGCAGCGCCAATCCGAGTCACTACTTTACCAGCCAGGATTTCTTTGACCGGAACAAGACGCAGATTGGCCTCCCGAACGGCGTGTTGGGCTTCACGGACAGATTGTCCAGGGTGGCCACGAATTCACTCTCCTCCTACGACCGCTACACTTATTACCGGATGCTCTCCCAGCTCGGCACGGACTCGGCGGCGGATCCCGACACTAAGCTCAATCTGAACTACATCAATGTTGGCGGCTTCAAGGCCACGAACTTTGTTGCCTGGAACTCGAATCGCGTCGCTACCGCGCTGGGTCGGCCCGGTTCGGAAGTGTTTTTCATCAACGCCGCCGACCGGCTGCTGCGCAGTTACTCGGAGGAATGGCGCAACCTCAATTACCTCTCCTATACCAACCTTTCCACCTACACCAACACCTTTGGCACGGATCAAACTTTCGGCGCGGCGCGCATCCCGGTGTTCGTCAACGGGCGGTTCGTCTATTCGCCGAGTTTGCACCGGCAGTTGCAGCTCGCGGCGAACCTGTGGGACGCCGTCAACCCCGCCTATGTTCCCGGGACTACCAATGCGGTCCCGACCGTGTTCCGCCCGGTCTTCACCCGGACCAATCTTGATATCTACATCACCGATTTCCAAGAAGTCACGCGGTACAGCGAGATTCAGGGCCTGAAGATGCGGGACCTGAGCGATACGAATGTGGTCGCGAGCGTCCAGCCGAATGATCTCCTTTTCGGCGTGCCGTTGGTCATCGGGGCGCGCAAGGACCTGCCGAACTTCAACGAGTTTTCGTCAGAAGCCGTGATTTCGATCACGCGCAAGGTGGAGTTGCGCCGGCCGGCGCTCAACACTGCGGTGAACCAGACCAACCAGATGTTTGTCATCGGCATCTCGAATGTGTTCGGCGCGGAGTTCTGGAATTCCTACACGGCGCAATACGGACGACCCGTGGAGGTGCTGGTCACGAACTCGTGCTCGCTGGCGTTGACGAACGATTTCGCCTACACCCGGAGCGCGTTCCTGATTGCCGGGGGCGCGACGAACGTGATTGCCTGGCCCGCCTGGAAGCCGAACGTCTCAAGACCGCAAGGCCCGTGGTCCTTCATCGTGCCGTTGCGGACGAATCTCATCATCGTTCCCGATTCCACCTATAAGCACTCGACCGCGACTTTTGTGCCGATTACGACGACCTTTGAAAACCCGCAGCCGCCCCAAATGTGGTTCCCGCGCTGGGGGCTCACGATTACCAACCGCGTGGTGGCGATCATCAAGGAGCCGGGGGTCAAGGGACGGATCATTGATTACGTGCAGTTGAACAGCATGATCAGCCACCGCAGTATTACTCTGGACCTTGCGGAGAGTCCGCTGGATTCGCGCTATAATGACCCCAAACCCACTTTTGTATATGGCCTCTGGGCGACGAATTCGGCGGGGGGCAACTATTTGAGCGATCGGCCTGGCGTGGCCCGGCAAGTCTTGATCTCGATGGGGGATGTGGCTTTGACGGATAAGGACTGGGGAAACAACACGGCTAACCAGCAATCCGGAGCGACCAAGTATCAAGCCATCGCGAACTTTCTGTATTTCATGAAGAAAGAGCCGTTTTACCAGGCGGATGATGGGAGGACGTACCGGGGCACCAACACCGGGGACGGATTGGTGGCCACTGCTCCGTTCTCGCCGACTTACAAATACTCCATTCCGAACATCTACCAGGCGAACGATCCGCTGGTGCATTACACCACCGGCGACCTGGAGTATTTGGAAAAAACCGGAGTGACCAACCGGTGGACGCCGCCGAATTCCAACAACGCAACCCTGAGCAATCTGGGCAAGCTCAACGAACGTTACCGCCCTTGGGGCAATTACCCCAACAGTTCGGAGGACGACAAGCTAGCCTACCATACGGTGGTAAAAGACCCAGGCGTGACCCGCTCCGGCGACTGGCAGTTCCCGACGAACAAATTGCCGACGTTGGGCTGGATCGGTCGCGTGCATCGCGGCACGCCGTGGCAAACCGTTTATCTCAAATCGTCCCAGGTGGCGGATGCCCGAACCAGTCCGGCGAATACCTACCGAGTGACCACTAACGATTGGAAGAACTGGACGGGCAATCGGAACGTCTGGACCGATAGCAACGGACGAAATCGGATGCTCGATTCATTGTTCACGCAGCCTGAAATGGACCGGCTCTGCTTGGATGTGTTCACCACGGCGCTCAATGAAAATGCCACGCGTGGGCAACTACCGATCAATCAGTCCGGGCTTGCTGCCTGGTCGGCGGTTTTCGGTGGCGTCGTGGCGCTGACCAACGCGACTCCCGATGCCGAGTTGATTAACAACGCTGCCCCGGCTGTTTTTGGCGCTCCAATCATTGACCCAGCCGGCGTGTATGATCCGGCGGATGTGAAAACCTGGAGTGCGGTCGCAAAAATCGTCTCGGGCATCAACCGCACGCGGACTAACCGCTTCTCGGACCACACCTTCCGGCATCTTGGTGATCTGCTGGAAACGCCGGAATTGAGCGAGGCATCCCCGTTCCTAAACTTGAGCAGCGCTGCGCAGAAGCAAAAAGGTTTGAGCGACGCGGTCTATGAATGGCTGCCGCAGCAGATGTTGTCGCTGGTGCGCTTGGGCGAGCCGCGGTTTGTGGTTTATTCCTTCGGCCAGACATTGAAGCCGGCACCACGCGGGGTGCTGGTTTCTGGGAACTATCAGGGCATGATCACGAATTACCAGATCACGGCGGAAGTGGCAACGCGCGCCGTCGTGCGGGTGGAGGGTTCGCTGGATCCGCAATTTACCAACGACGTTAAGTATCCCTATCCCGATTCGAGAGGGAATTGGCGGCTTGACCCGCGCGGGGGTTTTTATCCGCCGCGGGTTGTGGTGGAGAACTTTAATGTCCTGCCGCCGGATTGAGGTCTTATTGTTGGTGTCGAGATGAAATCCCCAGCCAGCTTGTTGCCTTGCCGTCCGTTGAAGTTCCAACGCGTGGCGAGAGTCATTTTCGGCGCGTTGCGTTTCCCGCTCCCTGAACCGGGTAGTGGCACGGGCGTCTCGCCTGTGTGTTTCGGCTCGCACCGGCGAGACGCCTGTGCCACTACGGAAGCGCCGGATCACCCACGATTTCCAAAGCGCCCGAGGGCTGGCGCACTCCAAGACGCTGCCGCGAGGCAGGTTGGTTTGCTGCGGTTTCGGGGCACAGATCGCGGTTATACTCGGGCCCTAGAATCTCTCCGCCTCCGAAGAGGTGAGGTGCAGGGTGGGTCACAGGTTAGAGAGACTGCGCGACAGCAGGTGGCGGCGCGGTGCGGGGGCGGGGGGGTGGGAATTGGGGTAGCACAAAATTTATATGTTTAAGCGACCGTTGACTTGGTTCGTAATATGCCTGTTGTGCCTCGGCGGGGCGCGTTATTTATGGAAACTCGGTGATCGCTGGACCGCCGACAAGCAGTCTGCGCGCGACGCCCAATCGCCTCCCAAACCAAAACCTTCCGCCTCCGCTCGCGAGGTGGTGATTCCCGTATCCACTGCGCCGCTGGTTTTGCTCACCCAACCGCAGGCAAGAACGGTCGCGCCGAAGGAAAACAAACTGGCGTATCGGCTGAGCAACACGCCGAAAACCGCCGGTCAGCTTCTGCGCAATCCTCACGCCGTGCTGCTCGAAAACGCGCTGCTCGACACGGCCCGGCCCATCGCGCTGGCGATTCCGGCGCACCTGCGGGCCGCGGGTGATCCCGGAAGTTACGTCGTGCAATCCCGCCAGCCGGTGGATGACAAATTCCGCGCCCGGTTGCGCGCGGCGGGTGCGGAGATTGTGGCTTACATTCCGAACAACGCCTTTCTGGTTCGCGCTTCGGCGGGCGCGGCGCAACAACTGGCGGGGGATGCCGGCACGCAGGCGGTGCTGCCGTTCGAGCCTTACTACAAGCTCAAGGGGGAGTTGCTTCCCGCGGCCCTGAAGCAGGACCCGATGCCGGTCGGACTCGGCTTGAACCTCGTGTTGTTCGCCGACGCGGCTGAGGCGACGAAGGCGGAGTTGAAACAGCTTGGCGTGGAGATTGTTTCCGAGGAGCGCACGCCGTTTGGTCCGCTGGTGCGCGTGCGGCCGGCGGCGGCCAACTGGTTTGCCGTGGCGGTCCTGCCTGGCGTGCAGACGGTTGAGTCTTGGCGGCCGCGTGTTTTGGCCAACGACAACAGCCGGGTCCGCATCGGGGTTTCGACGGATACGCTGGTGAAGACCAATTATCTCAATCTCACCGGCACGAATGTGATGGTGGCGCTGGTGGATTCGGGGGTGGACGCGGCGCATGGTGATCTTAGGGACCGCGTCTCCGCCGACCGGGCGGCGGGGCTGACTGACACGGTCGGACATGGCACGCACGTCGCGGGAATCATCGCCGGCAGCGGCGTGATGAGCACCAATCCCGTGAACGTCGGCGGGGTATTGGAGAGCAATGATTTTGGTTCGTTGACGGGCGCGGATTTTCGCGGCAAGGCCCCGCTGGCGAAATTGTTTTCCCTGCCGTTTCAAGTATCGGACGGCTACTTGCAGGAACGCGCCGCCCAAACCAACGCCTTGATCTCGAACAACAGTTGGCACTACGCGAATGAGAGTGGCTACAGCATCAGTGCGGCGAGCTACGACGCGGCGGTGCGGGATGCGTTGCCTACGGTCACGGGTTCCCAGCCAGTCTTGTTTGTGTTCGCCGCCGGCAACGAGGGCGGCGGCGGCGAGAATGGTCAGGGGGGCGTTTCGGACACGATCAATTCGCCCGCCACGGCGAAAAACGTGCTCACGGTTGGGGCCATCGAACAACTGCGCAACATTACCAACGCGACGGTGCTTTATGCGGGTTGTGCCGACGTGCTCGTCACCAACATCGCCAATGACATCACCAACGTGACCACTGAGACGGTGTGCCCGACGAACTATCCGTGGCTGGGGATGACCGATTCGGATACCGAGGTGGCAGCTTTCTCGAGCCGCGGCAACGTGGGCATTGGGATCGAAGGCGATTTCGGACGGTTCAAGCCCGACTTGGTGGCTCCGGGCACGTTTGTCGTTTCGACGCGCTCCAGTAAATGGGATGAAAACGAATACTACAGTCCGAGTAATCACCATATCCTTACCCGCATCGGCCAGACCGTCGAGGGCACGAACCTTCATTCCTACAGCGCGCTCATTCCGGCCAACGCCGTGGCCCTGACGATTGCGCTCGTGGACCGCAGCGCGGATCTGCCCATCTACGTTTGGCGCGGGACGGATTACAATAACACCAATACGCCGCCGGATTTCACCGGGACGAACCAGGTGTCGTTCCCGGGGGATGCCGCCTTGAGTCCCGTGGACGCCGGGTGGACTTGGGCCATCGGGAATCCGGGGCCGAATCAGACCAATTCCTACACGATGATCAGTGACCTGATCACCACGAACGACAACGGAAATTATTTCGAGGTGCTCAGCAATTTGAACAACACGCTGGGGCCGGATTACCGCTTCGAGTCGGGCACCAGCATGTCCGCGGCGGACGCTTCGGGCACGCTGGCGTTGATGCAGGAGTTCTTCACCACGAGCCTCAAGCGCAGCGCCAGCCCGGCGCTGCTGAAGGCGCTCCTGATCAACGGCGCGCGCTCGGTCGGCGGCGTCGCCTACGACTTTCAGGTGCAGAGCGTGCGCAATTTTCAAGGCTGGGGTCTCTTGCGCATGCAGAACTCGATCCCCGGCAGCCTGACCAATTTTGTCGCCGGTCAGCCGGCTTCGATGTGGTTTTCGGATCAAAGCCCGGAGAGCGCGTTGCCCACCGGCGCGAGCCAGACGGTGAACTTGAGTCTCCCGCTCGGTGGCGCGCGCAACCAGCCCTTGCGCGTGACGCTCGTCTGGACCGACCCGCCCGGCAACCCCGCCGCCAGCATCAAGCTGGTCAACGACCTGGACCTCATCGTCACCAACCTCAATACCGGCGACGTTTATTTCGGCAACGACATCCCGGGCGGCAGCACTTACAACGATCCTTGGGACCCGGCGGTGGAGCCGAACATTGATTCCGTGAACAACGTCGAGAACATCTACCTGCCGCCGACGCTCGACACGAATTACACCATCACGGTCCGCGCGCGGGCGATCAACGTCAACGCCGTCACGGCGCATCCGAACGACACGGTGCAGGATTACGCCCTGGTGATTTCGAGCGGCGACGGTCAGGTCGTGAGTGCGCTGAACGTCAGCCCGCAGGCGATGATCGCGCCGCCGACGTGGCGGCTGACGTACGTGTCGAACTCGTTCAATCAGGCCGATGCCTCTGGTTTCCTGCTGGATGGCCAGCGGGTGGGTGCCAACACCCCGCTGTTGGGCACCACCAATGGCATGACGAATCAGTGGCATTTCTATGCGGTGACTAACACTACTTCGTTCACCAACGCGGCGTTTATCACCTTCCTGCCCACGGACCTCGCCCTGCCGCGCATGGGGGTGGAGGAGAACTCGCTCACCAATGCCACGCGCCAGTCGGCGGATATTGATCTCTATGTGTCGGCCGATCCCGGCCTGCTGGATTTGGCGCCGGGCGTGGTTGCGGCGGCGTATAGTTCGCGGGGTCGGGGCGGCACGGAACAGGTGGTGTTGACCAATGCAGTGCCGGGCCAGATCTATTACCTCGGCGTCAAGAGCGAAGACCAGATGGCGGCCGAGTTCTCGCTCTTCGGGGTGTTCAGTCTCACCGGCTTCGACAACTCGGACGGCGTCGTCAATTGTTTTGGCTTGCCGCAGACCATTCCCGACCGCACGCCGGACAACGTGGTCGGCGCGAAAAATGCCGCGCGCGTGGTCTGCCCTTGTATGATGGATGGCAACGTCCGCCGGGTCGTGGTCACGAACGTCTTCACCCACGAGCATTTTCAGGACGTGCTCGGTGTTTTGAATCACGAGGGGGCGTTCGGTTCTGACAAGTTCGCGGTTCTGAACAACCACCGCGATCCGCCGCTGACGCCGGTGCCGCCTGGCCCGTATGGGTTTATTTACGAGGACAACGGCGAAAACAACGTCATCGTGCCCGTGGGCTATGAGTTGTTGCCTTCGAGCGGACCGGAGTCATTGCGCAGTTTCGTGGGGGAGCCAAGAATCGGACCTTGGTTTTTCACCTTCGTGGACGATGCGCTGACCCAGACCGGGCGGGTGGAGTCAATCGGGTTGGTGGTGGAACTCTCCGACCTGGGCGAAAATGCGCCCTTGCGCCTGGTTCCGCCGTTTTCGTGGACTTATGACGTGATCAGCGTGCCGTTCGACGCCACCAATCTGACGGTCTGCGTCGCGGGCAACACTGCGCCAATGGAACTGTATCTGCGCAAGGACCTCTTCCCAACCCAGACGGAATACGACAAGTTCTCGCCGGTCAATCCCCCGGGCGGATGTCTCTCGCTCACGCCGTTCGACGTGCCACCGTTGGCGACTCCCGGTCGCTACTATATCGGGGTGTACAACCCCAATGCGGTGGCCCAGAACATTCGTCTCGTCGCGCGAATTGATCGTAATCCGGCGAGCGTGTTGTCCTCGATTTCGGGTTCCGTCACGAACGTGCTGATTCGGGACGACGCTGTGAGCTACGCGACGTTCATCATCACCAATCATCTGGCGATCACTGCCATGGACGTGGGTCTGCTCATCCGGCATCCGCGCATTTCGGATTTGGCGCTGACGCTGATCAGCCCCAATGGCACGCGCATTCTCCTGTTCGAGGATCGCGGTATGACTACGCCGGATGGAATGGGCATCGGCTCCTTCGGCCTCCAGACCACCAGCATGACGCCCTTTTACACGAACAACTTTGAAGGGGTCCCGACCGGCCCGTATTTCCCGGGCGCGATTTTCGACGGCTGGAACGTGCTCAGTAATTCCGTGGCGGTGGTGCGGGATGGAAGCGACTTTTCGCTCCCGAACAATCTCCTCGTGCTCGGCGAGGGCGTGGTATCCAACACGCTCCCGACGACCAACTCGATGTCTTACCAGTTGAGTTTCTCGGTAAGTCACGCTCCGTATCTGGTCGGGACGGTGGCTTGGTGGCCGTTCGACGGCGACGCGGCGGATAGCTTCGGCGGTCACGACGGACTCCTGTGCTGCAACGTCCAGTTTGCTCCCGGCGAGGTCGGGGCGGCGTTGTTTGGCGACGGCGTGGCGACGCGCTTGGAGGTGCCGCGTTGCGAAGCTCTGGATGTCGGCACGAAGCGCGGCTTTAGTATCGAAGGCTGGGTTAATCCCCCGGCGGCGGAAACGGGCACCGGCATGAGCGATGGCTTTGAAAATGCCCCGTTCGTTTTTCCTGCCTTTGATGCGGGCGGCTACGTTTCCGGCTGGCTGGTGGAAACTGGAAGCGTGGAGGCTCTTTTCGACGGGTTTGGCTTTGTTGGATCGCCGGATTCCGGCCTGCGTTGCCTGGAGTTGAACGGGCTTGATGCGGGCTCGATTTCCACCAATTTCAACACCACGGTTGGGGCCGACTACGTGTTGAGTTTTGCCTACTCGAAAAATCCCTATGTGCCACCGAACCCCGGCTTTGTCGCCCGGGCCAACCTTGATCTGACCGGTCAGCCGACGATCCCGATTACTTACGGTCTGGACAATGCAGACACCAATCTGAATTGGGCCCACACTTCCATCGTGTTCACTGCCAGCAGTCTGGTCACGACGATCCAGTTCACCAGCCTTAACCCCGGAAGCGCCGGCATGTACCTCGACACCGTCTTGGTTGAGCCAACCCGGCGGATTGATCCGCCTGCTCCGCTCGTCGAGTGGAACGATCCGGGCAGCACGAACGGCCGCATTCAAGGCGTTCAACTCTGGCTCGCCGGCCTCCCGAGCCTGCCCAGCACGAACGCGCCGGGCGTTTTATTCGCCAATATCTGGGACACCAATTCGCAACCGCACCTGTTCAATACGGGGACCAATGCGCTCGCCTACGGGGTCTGGCAGCATGTCGCGCTGACCTACGACACGAACACGGGCGTGGCGGTGCTTTACACTAACGGCCAACCCGCGGTCAGCACCAACCTCGGCAGCTTTGTGCCGCGCACGTTTGGCGATTTGTATTTCGGATATCATCCCGCCGGACCGGTGGCCGGCCGGTGTTTCCACGGTGGGTTGGATGAGTTCGGACTGTATGAGCGGGCGCTGACGGATTGCGAAGTGGCGGCCATCTTCCACGCCGGCAACCGGGGCAAATACGGGACCAACGCCTTGACCTGCCCCGTCGCTGTGGAACTCACGCTCACCAATTCGATCACTGGCTTTACCGCGGTCTTCACCAATGGGTTGAATTGGGTCAACACCGGGCCGCGGTGGGAGCTCAACGCGACCAACTTCGCCGACATCGCGCCGGAAGTGCTGACGAACGGCCTGCCCACCAATTTCACCGCCATCATCCTGCGCGCGCTGGATCCCAACGCCGCCGTGGATGAATTCGTCCTGGCAGCGATGCTCACCAATTCCATTGATGGGATGATGCACTTCACCGAGAACACCAATCTGGCCGTCACGCCGGTCAAGTTCGCCCCCGCACCGTTCTTGGTTTCAAACTTCCCGCCGGTCCTGGTGTTCTCGAATGATTTCGAGGTCGCGACGCAGAACGTCTATGCGGTGGGCGAGGTCATCACTGGCAGCAGCAACAGCCCCGCCATCGGGCGGCGGGATTGGACGGTCACGCGCGGGCCGGTCACCGTTACCCGCAGCACCTTTGCCGGCGCGGCCCAGACTAACTGTATGGCGCTGGCAGGCGGGGCCATCGAAACCCGGTTGCCCACCCAACCGGGCCATCGCTACGAACTCCGCTACACCGTCGGCGGCCCCGACGCCGTCGGTTGGTGGAATGGCGCCGTGGAACCGTTGAGCGGACGCGCGCGGGATTTGATCAGCGGCAATCACGGCGCGTTCATCAATGGCGCGACCAATTTGCCCGGCGGCTATGTCTCCCGGCGCGGCGATCCGGACGCGCTGTATCTGGGCGGCATGATTGATTTCACCAATCGGCTCGCCAGCGGGATTGAGCTGGGCGATCCCCCGCAACTGCGGATGACGAACGCGCTGTCCATCGAGGGCTGGATCAAACCGCAGCCGCAAACCGACACCAACATTCTGGCGCTCCTCGCCGGCTCCGACGAATTGGTCATCGAGCAAATTCTTTTCCGCGGTGACTCCCGCAACTGTCGCGATCCTTACTGGCTAGCGGTGGAGCAAACCGGCCCCAATCAATGGCACTTGCTCTTCCACATCGAAGGGCCGAATAGTCCGACCTGCGGGATAACCGTCGAAAGCGCGGCCTTTACCCTGGATGATTCCTGGCACCATGTGGCGGCGGTGTTCGAGGGCAACGTGGCTTGGACCAACAACGCCCCTTGGCCCACCAACCAAATCCGGGTTTACGTGGACGGCCAACTCGATACCAATCTGATGCTCGAACCGCGCGAATCGAATTCGTTCAGCGGCTTCACGGCGGAAAGCCCGTTTGCGGACCTGGAGCCTTCCTTCAGCCCCGGCGTGTCCATTGGCAGCCGCAGTCGCGGCGATGGCTCCCAGCCGTTTCGCGGGTCCATTGATGAATTGACCATCTATGAGCGCGCCCTGACCGGGCCAGAGATCGTCGCCATCCATGCCGCCGATCGGGCGGGCAAGTCCGATCCCGCCGCCCCGCCGTTGCAGAGTCTGGCCAAGGTCCGCGTGTTGCTCGACGGCGCGGAAATGGAAGTCGGCCACGGCCACAATGGCAGTTGGACCCCGCACATCGTTGCCTTCACGGCGCGCCAGAACAACACCCTCTTGGGACTCGACAGCCTCCTGCCCGGCACCTTGGTGGACGAGGTGACGCTCACCGAAGTGGGGGCGGAATTGAACTATCTTCCAGAAGAAAGTCTCGCGGGCTTGACCGGCGAAGACGCCTACGGCACTTGGACGCTGGAAATGTGGGACACGCGCACCGGCGCGATCAGCAACAATACGGAATTAGTCGAGTGGCTGTTGACCTTCCAACTCCCGCCGGCCAACCCGCCGCCGGTGATTACCTTGACCCACGGCATTCCCTACGCGACCACGCTGCTGGGTCACGGGGTGCAATACTTCACCGTGCCGGTGCCCCTGTGGGCGTTGCTGGCCACCAATGTCCTGGAATACGCCCGGAGTTATATCGCCGGCGCGCCCCAGGTCGTCGGCGTTTTATTCAGTTCCTCCAACTATCCTCCGACAATGACGAACGCGCTGTTTGCGCCGGCTTCCTTCGGCACGAACACTTTGACGACCAATGGCACGCCGCCGTTGGTGAGCGGCCAGACTTACTACCTGGCGATCACCAATCCTTCGCCCCTCGCGGTCACGTTCTCCTTCGGGGTTTGGTTTGACATCACCACCCTGCCAACTTGCCAGGCGGTGACGAATCTGGTCGGCCCCGGCGGCATCCCGCGCTACTTCCAGTTCGACATTCCGACCAATGCGGTGCCGCCCGAGATGCCGCTGAGTGTCACCTTCCGCCTGACCGGGGCGCAGAGCAATCTGACCGTCGTTCTGAGCGAGCACTTGCCGTTGCCCGATCTGACGCACTACGATTATCTCAGCCAGCACCCTTGCACGAACGATGAATTCTTCATGGTGGTGACCAACTCCACGCCGTTCCCCATCCAGACCAACCGCTGGTATGTCGGCGTGTTCAATTCCACCGCCACGAATGTTGCGTTCACCGTCGAGGCTTGCTACACGACCAATTATCCGGTCTTGATCCCGCTCACCAACGGCGTGCCGTACGTGGTGGCCGAGGCCACAAACCAATTCGTGGCGCCGCCCGGCCCGCCCCGATTCTTCTTCTTCCAGTTCGAGGTGACGAACGCCGTGGACGCGCTGCTCTTCGAGCTTTACAACCTGATCGGTGCCGCCGATCTCGTCCTGCAACGCGACGTGCCGCCCGGTCAGTCGCCCTACTTCGACGGCAGTTTCCGGCTGGGCACTACGCCCGAACAGATCGTGGTGCGGCGCAGCTTCGAGCTGCCTGACCTGCGGGGCCGATGGTATCTCGGCATTTTCAACAACGAGAGCACCAACCTGACTTACACGATTCGCGCGGTGTCCCCCACCAACGACCTGCTGGTCAGCGCCCAGCCGATCGTGGTGACCAACTCCGTGATCGGACCGAATCCCCGTGGCGTCCTGCTCCAGTGGAACGCGGTCGAAGGCGAAAGCTACGAGATCGAATTCACCCCCGTCATCTTCCCGGCGACGTGGACCGTCATCGGCCGGGTTCAGGCCACCACGCCCTGTGCCACGTTCTTGGCCCCGATCCCGAGTAGCGGCCTTGGTTTCTATCGCATCCGGCAGGTCGTCACCCTACTCAAGCCGCCGCTGCTGCTGCACATCCAGATGGTGCCCGGCGGCTTGGTCCGGATTTCCTGGCCGTTGGCCTATCCGGGCTACACGCTGCAATCCGCAACAGGCGTGCTCGGACCGTGGAATCCCGTGCTCCTGCCGGTGACCATTGAGGACGTCGAATACGTCGTCTATGACCCGCGCGGGGCGGGGCCGCTGTTCTACCGGCTCATCCAATAGCGCCAACCACCGTCCCATTGCCGAGATGTCCATTCTCGTCCTCGCGCTGAATCCTTCCATTGACGCCGAGTGGCGTGTGGACGACGTGCTGTGGGAGGAGAAGAACGACGTCCACTCCGAACGCCGCTGGGCCGGCGGCAAGGGCATCAATGTCGCCCGCTGGCTGAAGTATCTCGGCGCGCCGGCGCAACTGCTCCTCCCGCTCGGCGGCCGGACCGGCGGCGAACTCGCCAGTTATCTGCGGGGCGAAAAAATCCCCGCCCGCATCCTCCGCCTCCGCGAAGCCACTCGCGTCAACGTCATCGTTACCACCAACGCCGGACGCCAGATGCGCTTCAACGCGCCCGGCCCGAAGCTTTCTCGGGCGGAGCTGGCCAAACTGTTTGCCACCGTCGAACCCCACCTCCGCGCCTTGGCCCGGCCCGCGCAAAAAACTGGTTTGGGCTCCCCCGCCGCGGCCCCCGCGGTACCATCCGTCCTTTTAGTCCTCTCCGGCAGCCTCCCGCGTGGCGTGCCGCTCACCGCCTACGCCCGCCTCATCCGCGTGGCGCACCGCTACGGCGTGCGGACCGTGCTCGACTGCGACGGCCCGGCCTTTGCCGCTGCGGTCCCGGCGCGGCCCTTTCTCGTCAAACCCAACGAGCACGAACTCGCCCAGTGGTGGCGCCAGCCGCTGCGCTCGGAAGCAGAACTGGTCCGCGCCGCCCGGGCGTTGGCGGAGCAAACCGGTGGCTGGGTAATGGTTTCCCGGGGCGCAAAGCGCAGCCTGCTCCTCAACCCTGCGGAAAACTTCCAAAGCTTCGCCCCACCGCCGCGCGCGAAACCGCGCAACACTGTCGGGGCCGGCGACGCCATGCTTGCTGCCGTGGCACAGCAAATCCAGCGCGGCACGCCCCCGCCGGAATGGTTGCGCGGCGGCCTGGCCACGGGCACGGCCGCCACGAAACTTCGCCCCGGCCAATTGCCCGGAGGCGACTGAGTCCGCGCGGCCGCCGGAGCTTACGACGGCCGCAAGGTCTTGGACTGGGGGCGACTGTCGCGCCGAAGCAGAGCAAAGGGCGAGGGGCGACCGGGCAACCCCGCCTTGCGGTTTTCGCCGCCGCCTGCGCGCCCCGGGCAACCGGACGCCCGCGGTCGCCCGCTTCAGAATCCGGGCCAAATCCGAACGCGGAAGTGGCCGCGAATTCTCCTTCAGCCGGGGGCGTTTTTACCTCCCGCCTCGTTGGCTTACCATTGACGAATCAGGAAGTTGGCCCTATTATCATTACCAATGTTTTTGAAGATGCGCTGTGCAAAGGGCGGGCGAGACAGTGGCTTCCCGGAAAGTTCGATGGGGAATGAAGCCGGATGTACTCGGGGCCGACAGGGCACGGGCTGGGAGAGCG
>CAIKLQ010000537.1 GCA_903828255.1 uncultured Verrucomicrobiota bacterium | reverse complement strand
GGTGCATTATCTGGCGCTGCTGGAACGTAAACCGGGGGCGCTGGATCATGCGCGGCCGCTGGCGGGCTGGACGTTGCCGGAGAGCTTCGGGTTGTTACGCCGGCGCTTGGAAGCGCAGTGGGAGGGGGGAAGTCACCCGGGAATACATTCGGGTGCTGCGCTTGTTGGAGAAACACTCGCTGGCGGATTTACGCGGCGCGGTGGAAAAGGCGTTGGCGGTGGGGGCGCTGACCCGGGATGCCATTGCACCGTTTCTCTTGCAGCGGGAAGAATGGCGGCGGACGGTGTTTTCGCTGGACGGCCAAGGCTTGGAAGCGCCGGTAATTGTCGACGTCCTGCTGGACTTGGGCGGCCTGCGCCGCGGGGACGCGCTCGGAAAACTTCTGGCCGCGGAAAAAACCTTGGAGGACATAGTAGGGGCCAGGGCGGGTGGCGGGGCGGCCGGGGGATTGGAAAAACTGTTGGCTCAAAGACCCGCGGCGGAGGCGGGCGAGGGCTTGCATTTGTTGGAGGAGGGCGGGTTGTTTGAGGCGGAGGGCGTCGAGGTTTGAATTCATGGTGTCAGGCATGTTGTATCTGTATCGATACATTATGCGCCGCCACAACGGTTGTCCAGTGGGCTTTTCCGAACCGGGTTACTCAGGGGTCACACACCTCACTAAGATGACCGGCGAACAAGCGTTTGCGCCTGTGGTTACAGGCTTTTTATGATGTTTTTAGCTGGTTCTAGCCGTTGGTTGCAAATGCTGAAGCAAGTTCTGCAAGAACACGCCGTTGTCGCACTGCGCGTACTGCATCGTGCCACCCATGCGGGAGAAACTTTTGCAGAAGCGGAGGTAGTAAGCGGCGTTGTCTTTCGGCGGTTCGCCCTTCGTCCAATCCCAGTTGCCGCCGTCCTGGAGGTCCACCACGTAAATCGTATGGCCTTGGAGAATCGGCCTCCCCGCTTGCAGGCGCAGGTTGTTGACGCAACTCAGGCTCTTCTCGAAAACCTGCGGCGCCATGATGGCCGAGCCGACGGACATAACCACGCCACCCTCCAGCCGCTCGATCGAGCCGCCGAGCACCCGGAAATCCGTGTCCGCCGCCCGCCCAATCACCGCGCCGCGAAACATCGGATGATTGGTGAAGATGTCGTAGCCAATGCCCGGGTGAACCGTGAAGGGCACGTTATGGCGAAAGGCCGTGGCCAACAACGACGTCGCCTTGTGGAGGTGCTCCACGGCAATTCTTCCCTCCGGCAGTTTGTGAGCGACCATGGCCCGCAACAGTTCCGCGCGAGCGGGTGCCAGCGCGTGGGTCGGCGCCGCGCAGAGATCTTTTTCGAGGTTGGCCGCCAGCGGCAAGGTCGTGCCGCCCTCTTCAATGAATCGCCCGAGGCTTTGTCCGAATCCCTGGCCATGCAGCGCGCCGGACATCAAGGCGAGATGGATGTTGCGTCCGGTTTCGTCCCAGGTGCCGAACGTGCCGGTGGCCACGTTGTCCCGCACGCTCTCGGCGGTTTTGCCCAGGAAGGAAAGCTCCCAGTCATGGATGATGCCCGCGCCGTTGGTGGCTAGGTGCGTGATGAAGCCTTGCTCCACGAGCCGGTTCACAACGGCGTGCAGGCCGTTCTTCACCAGATGTGCGCCGAACATCAGGATCACGCTGGCATCGCGCGCTCTCGCCGCCCGGATCCGCGCGGCGCAATCGCGGATGCGGGCCAGCATTTCGGCCGGACAGGGCGGCGTCGGTTGGTCGGGATCAACGAGGATTTCCTGGATGGTGGTGAGACTCTTGCGTTGGGCAAGGGGCAGCACCTTGATTTTTTTCAGGTCCAGCGGGGCATGGGAATTTTTCATGGGTTCGAGAATGGTTAAAGGTGGCTTACACGTCGCAAATCTGAACACTCTGTCGCAACGACGCGAGGGCGTCCGGTCGCTTCGGCACGAATTCTTGCGCGACGAAACCCTTGAAGCCCGTCTCCACAATCGTTCGCATGATCCGCGGGTAGTTCAACTCCTGCGTGTCATCAATTTCACCCCGGCCGGGCACGCCGCCGGTATGATAATGTCCGAAGCACTGGTAGTTCTCCTTGATCGTGTCGCACACGTCGCCCTCCATGATCTGCATGTGGAAAATGTCGTAGAGCAATTTGAATCGCTCCGAACCGACCCGCCGCACCAACTCCACGCCCCACTTGCTCAGATCGCATTGGTAATCCTTGTGGGAGCGTTTGCTGTTCAACAACTCCATGATGACGGTGACCTTGTGTCTCTCGGCGAGCGGGGCGATCCGCTTCAACCCCACGGCGCAATTCTCCAGACCTTTTTCATCGTCCAGCCCTTTGCGATTTCCAGAAAAGCAGATCACGTTCGGGGCGCCGAACTCGGCGACGGCAGGCAGCGTACGCTCCATGAACTCGACAATCTTGTCATGGTTTTCCAGGCGGTTGAGTCCGCTGTTGATGCCGCCGGGCACGCCGCTGACCACGGCGCAAGTGAGGCCGTATTTCTTCAGCGTCGGGAAATCCCCTACGTTGAGCAATTCGACGGATTGCAGCCCGATCTGCTTGGCGGCGGCGCAGAATTCTTCGAGCGGGATTTTGTCGTAGCACCATTTACAAACGGAGTGGTTGATGCGGCCCTTGAGCCTTGGCGCAGCCTCCTCTGCTGCGTTGAGCCGCCGCGAGAGGTTGCCAGCGACGGCCACGGCGGCTGCCCCGCTGGCGATTTTGCGAAGCGCCGAACGACGGGAAATGTTCTTTCTCATGGCGACATCTTGCCGAAACGCCGGGCCAGTTCACGGAAAATCTTTGCGGCGTTTCGGTGGGTGGGAAGGAGAGTCGCATCCGCTGGGCCGACCCGGCAAAGGCAACTGGAGCTGGTGGTTCGGGGCGCGTCGTTCACGCCGCGCCCAGGCCGCTCCGCAACTGGGTCCTTCCAGCCAAATCGCTAATCGCAGTCGAACGGCGGTCGTTGCACGAACCACAAAGTTCCTCCATTTCGACGTTGGTTTCGGCACTCTTTGCCAAGTGTGCCGAGTGACGCTGAACGAACAATCGCAGTTCGGGCTGGGCCGCGTTACGGAATGGAATGTGGCGAAGGATTTAGCCCTTCACCTTCGCGTAACGCTCGGCTACGAAATCCCAGTTCACCACGTTCCACCACGCGGCGATGTAGTCGGTGCGCTTGTTCTGGTATTTGAGATAGTAAGCGTGTTCCCAAACGTCCAGGCCAAGCAAGGGAACTTTCTTGGAGTCCGTAGCTTTCGAAACTTGTTGCGCATTCAGACCATAACGCTTCGCTAGCTCGTCCGCCGCGGCTGCTCCGGTGGCGACCGAGTTTAGGATGGGCGAGTCCTGATTTGGTGTGGATTCGATGTATAACTTTTTGTCCGGCCCAAGCGCTAGCCACGCCCAGCCGCTGCCGAAGACTTTCGTCCCGGCTTCCGTAAACTTGGCTTTGAAGTCCGCGAAACTACCGAAGTTCGTCTCGATTGCTTTCGCCAGTTCCGCTTTTGGCTCGCCGCCACCGTTCTTCTTCATCAACTGCCAGAAGAGCGAATGGTTGTAATGGCCCCCGCCGTGGTTGCGGACGGCAGTCCGAACTTTTTCAGGCGCGGAGCTCAAATTCTTCAGCAAGTCCTCGATGGATTTACCGCCCAGTTCGGGGGCCTCGCCGATAGCCTTGTTTAGATTCGTGACGTAGGCGGCGTGGTGTTTG
>CAIKLQ010000536.1 GCA_903828255.1 uncultured Verrucomicrobiota bacterium | reverse complement strand
TTGGCACCACCGTCCAAATCCTTTTCCCCATTCCGGCGAAAACCGAACGTCGTAATGAATGAACTCCCCCAACCCCGCATCCTGATTGTCGAAGACGAGGCCATCGTCGCCGCCGACCTGCGCAGCCAACTCCAACGACTGAACTACCAACCCCTGGGCCCGGCGACCAGCGGGGCGCAAGCCATCGCCTTGGCCGAAGAACTGCGGCCCGACTTGGTGTTGATGGACATCCTGCTCGATGGCCCCATGGACGGCATTACCGCCGCGCAGGAAATCCGCGCGCGGGGCCACATTCCCACCGTTTTTGTTACCGCCAGTTCCGAGTGGCCCACGCTCGAACGGGCCAAGCAGGCCGAGCCCTTTGGCTACCTCCTCAAACCCTTCGAGAGCCGCGCCCTCCGCGCGACCATCGAAATGGCCCTCTCCAGGCATCGGAGCGAGGTGGCGTTGCGCGCGAGCGAGGAACGGCTCCAGCAATTGGCCGAGCAAAGCCGCACGGCTTTCTGGGAAGTCAATGCCGCCGGGTTGTTCCGCCATGTCAGCCCGCTTTATGAAACGCTCTTGGGCTATGCGCCGGCGGAGATGGTCGGCCAGAAATATCTCGCCGAGCTTCCCGCCGCGCCGGGCCGGGCGGCGTTCGCGGCGGCGGTGAGCGCGGCCTTTGCGCGGCAAGCGCCGTTCCGTGATTTGGAGAACCTCCGGCACTCCAAGACCGGGCAGGAGGTATGGGTATCCACCAATGGCGTTCCGCTCTGCGACCTGGCGGGCCACCTCGTGGGCTATCATGGCTCGGACCGGGATATTACCGAGCGCAAATTGACGGAGGCAAAACTCTGCCAGTTATCCCAAGCGGTGGAACAGAGCCCCGTCACCATCGTGATTACCGACCGGACCGGGGCCATTGAATACGTCAATCCCAAAGGCCTCGCGACCACCGGCTATACCCTGGCCGAACTGCGGGGGCAGAATCCGCGGATTTGGAAAAGCAAGGATAGCGCAGAGGAAATTTATCGGGGGCTCTGGGCCACCATCACCGCCGGGCAGATTTGGCGCGGCGAATTAAAAAACCAAAGAAAGAACGGCGAGTGTTATTGGGAAGCGGTCTTCATTTCTCCGATCCAGGATTCCGCCGGGCGCGTCACCCATTTTCTGGGCGTCAAAGAAGACATCACCGCGCGCAAGCAGGCGGAAGCGGCCTTGCAGGCCAGCGAGGCATTCACCCTTGCGATCTTGAACTCGGTAAGCGCCACAATTGCCGTGGTGGACCCTCACGGGGTCATCCTCGCGACGAATGAACCCTGGCAGCGGTTTGCTTTGGAAAACGGCCCGGAAGCGGGCCAGCCAATCCCTCGTAGCGGCGTCGGCGACAGTTATCTGGACGTCTGCCGGACTGGTAGCGGTGATCGGCAGGTATCGAGTTTCGGCGTCGGCATCCAGGCCGTAATGGACGGCAAGTTACCCGGGTTCAGCTCGGAATACCCCTGTCATTCCCCGACCCAACAGCGCTGGTTCAGCATGGTTGTCACCCCGCTGCGCCAGGGGACAGGTCGCGCGCGTGTCGGAGGGGTGGTGGTTTCCCATGTGGACGTCACCGCCCGATATGAGGTGGAGGCACAACTTCTCGCGAAAAACGGCGAACTCACCACCGCCACCGCCGCCGTCACGGCGATGACGCTCCGGGCCGAGCAGGCCAACGCCGCCAAAAGCGAATTCCTGGCCATGATGAGCCACGAAATCCGCACCCCGATGAGCGCCATCATCGGCATGACCAACCTCCTACTCGACACTCCGCTGGACGAGCGGCAGCGGGAGTTTGCCAGCACCATCGGCCAGAGCAGCGCGGCCCTCTTGGAAATCATCAATGACCGCCTCGATTTCTCCAAGATCGAGGCCGGGCAGATGCGCCTGGAATTGGAGGCTTGCGCCCTG
>CAIKLQ010000535.1 GCA_903828255.1 uncultured Verrucomicrobiota bacterium | reverse complement strand
TCCTGCTGCTCACCGCCACGCCACACAATGGCAAGGACGAGGACTTCCAGCTTTTCCTTTCGCTGCTCGAGTCCGATCGCTTCTACGGCCAGTTTCGCGGCGGCGCCGATGGCGCTCACAAGGTGGACGCGAGCGACCTCATGCGCCGCATGGTGAAGGAGGAAATGCTCCGCTTCGACGGAACCCACCTGTTCCCTGAGCGCAAAGCCTACACGGCAAACTACAAACTCTCCGACATCGAGTCCGCCCTCTACGAAGCCGTCACCTCCTACGTGAAGACCGAGATGGGCAAGGCCGATGCGCTCAAGGGTCCGCGCAAGGGCTCCGTCGGCTTCGCGCTCACCGCCCTCCAACGCCGCCTCGCCTCCAGTCCCGAGGCCATCTTCCAATCCCTCCAGCGCCGGAAGCAACGCCTCGAAAACCGCCTCCGCGAGGAACGCCTCCTCTCCCGTGGCCAGCAGTTCACCGCCCAGAATCTCGAAGCCCCGCCGGAAGACGACGACGACCTCAGCGCCGAGGAGCAGGAAGATCTGGAGGAAAAGCTCGTCGATACCGCCACCGCTGCCGAGACCATCGCCGAACTCGAAGCTGAGATCCTCATCCTCGCCGATCTCGTCGTGCAGGCCCGTGGCGTGGTGGATTCAGGGCTGGACCGTAAGTGGGATGAACTCTCGAAAATCCTCCAGAACGACCCTCACATGCGCGATGCCGATGGCCGCCAGCGCAAGATGATCCTTTTCACCGAGCACAAGGACACCCTGAACTATCTGGAGCGCCGAATCGGCGGTGTCCTCGGCACGCCCGACGCCATCACCACCATCCACGGCAGCGTGCATCGCGACGAACGCCGCAAGCGTCAGGCGCTGTTCCGCTCCGATCCCGAAGTCCGCATCCTTCTCGCCACCGATGCTGCCGGCGAAGGCGTGAACCTCCAGAACGCCAATCTCATGGTCAATTACGACCTGCCGTGGAATCCGAACCGTCTCGAACAACGCTTCGGCCGCATCCATCGCATCGGCCAGGACCAGGTCTGTCACCTGTGGAATCTCGTCGCCAAGGAAACCCGCGAAGGCGAGGTCTATCACCGCCTGCTCACCAAGCTGGAAACCATCAACGAAGCTTTCAACGGTCGCGTCTTCGACATCCTTGGCGAAGTCTTCGAGGAACGCAGCCTCAAGGATCTCCTCCTAGACGCCATCCGCTACAACGACCATCCCGAGCGCAATGCCGAACGCCTCAGGACGATCGACAACGCCCTCGACGTCACCCACATAAAAGACCTCCTCGAACGCAACGCCCTCGCGCAGGAAACCATGAGCGCCGAGCGCCTCTTCAAGGTGAAGGAGCAAATGGAAATCGCCGAGGCCCGCCGCTTGCAGCCCTATTTCGTCCGCTCCTTCTTCGCCAAAGCCTTCGAGGGAGTGGGCGGAGCCATGTATCCCCGCGAGGCAGGCCGCTTCGAGATCACCCACGTCCCCGCCCTCATCCGCGAGCGCGACCGCCAGATCACCGGGCGCAACCGCCGCGAACTCGCCCCCGTGCTGAAACGCTACGAGCGCGTCTGCTTCACCAAGGAAGCCGTCCGCCCACTCGACCGGCCCAATACTCCCTTCGCCCAGATGATCCACCCCGGTCATCCGCTCATGCTCGCCGTCAGCGACCTCGTGCTGGAGCAGCACAGCAATCTCATGCGCCAAGGCGCGATCCTCGTGGACCCCGCCGACGATGCCACCGAGGCCTCGCTCCTCTTCCTCATCACCCACGAGATTAAGTCCGGCGATAGCTCCGTCCTCTCGAAGCGGCTCCAGTTCGTCCACGTCACGCCCGACGGGAAAGCCAGTTTTGCCGGTTGGGCACCGCACCTCGACTACGAGCCGCTGGCCGCCGCCGACCGCTCCTTGCTCGCCCACCTGCTCGCGTCCGACTGGATTCGCGCCGACCAGGAGCAACGCGCCCTCGCCCTCGCGGCCACCACGCTCGTCCCCGAGCATTACGGCGAAGTCGCCACCCGCCGCATCGCCCATGTGGACAAGACCCTCGCCGCCGTCCACGAACGGCTGACCAAGGAAATCGCCTTCTGGTCCGACCGCTGGATGCGGCTCAAGGACGATCAGGAAGCCGGGAAAGACGTGCGCCTGAATCTCGACAACATCCAGCGCACCATCAATGACCTCGAAGGCCGCTTGGAGAACCGGAAGAAGGAACTGCAATCCATGCGCCACGTCACTAACGGCACGCCCGTCGTGCTTGAAGGAAGCCGGGGTGCTGCAAAGCGGCAGCGGCAAAGTGCGCCTGCTCAAGTGGGCCGAGTATCTTACGGATTGGGACCCGCGCACCGACACCCGCACGCCCGTCTGGGAAGCCCTGCACCAGCTCATCCGCGCCCTGAAACAAGGCGGCGAATCGGCATCCGGCGCGCTCCTCGCCGCCCTCGGTGGCAAAGCCGAAGCCGTGCGCCAGCTCGCCTACCGTCTCTACACCCTCTGCGAACGCCTCGGCCAAGCCGAAGACGCCCGCGCCTACAACGAACTTATCACCAGTTGGACGGGCATCGAGAGCGCGGCCTCCGCTGCACCCAAACCGACCGACGGGCAACTGCCGGGATTTGAAACCTAAGGAACCTACGTCATGCTTAAATCACTCAACATCGAAAACCTCACGGTCTTCCCCAAGGCCAATTGCAAGTTCGGCAAGAACCTGAACATCATCATCGGCGAGAATGGCTCGGGGAAGTCTCACATCCTAAAGGCGGCTTACTGCGCCATTGCCGCCAATGGTAAGCGCGCAGGGGCGGCAACTACGGATGCGCCCACCAAAGGTTATCTGGAAACGACCCTAGCAGCCAAGATGCGGAACGTGTTTCGTCCGGATGGCATCGGGCGCCTCGCGAGAAGAAGGCTCGGAGGGGGACACAACACGTGCAAACTCAATTTCGACTTTGGAGACGAGCGGCTCGACCTGTCGTTGCAATTTTCGACGGTTGCGACCACCAACTTGAAAATCACGAAAGCGCCTTTGGAATGGGCTGATAAGTCGCCGGTGTTCCTTCCCACCCGAGAGCTTTTGAGCATCTATCCGGGCTTTGTCTCTTTCTATGAGACGAGCCACACAGAGTTTGAAGAAACATGGCGCGACACCTGTATTCTGCTTGGTAAATTTCTCGCGAGCGGTCCTCGGGAGAAAAGAATCAAGGAGCTACTAGTCCCGCTGGAGGATGCAATGGGAGGCAAGGTGGAACTGACGAAAGGCGGGCGCTTTTACCTCAACCTGGCATCCGGTAGCATGGAGATGTATCTCGTTGCTGAAGGTCTGCGCAAACTCGCCACGGTGGCGCGGCTCATCGCAACGGGCTCGCTGCTCGACAAGGGCTACCTCTTCTGGGATGAGCCCGAGTCGAATCTCAATCCCAAGATCATCAAGACGGTCGCCAAAACGATCCTGCAAATCGCCAATAGTGGCATTCAGGTTTTCATCGCGACCCACAGCCTGTTTCTTCTGCGCGAGTTGCACATTCTCCAGAAGCGTGAATTTAAGAAGTTGGATACGCGGTGCTTTGGCTTGCATATTGCCTCAGACGGTGGGGTTAGCGTGGAGCAGGGAAAGACGATGGACGATGTCGGCAGCATCACCGCGTTGGACGAGGATTTACAGCAATCCGAACGGTATATTGACACCGAAATGGGGCTGCCGCCTGCGCCTAACACAAACCAGACATCCAACCCCGAACAGAAATAGGCGCGCAATGGCTAACCTTCCCGTTGAAAACCTGACTTTCGCTTTTGGAGCTGAGATAGATGCTCAGAAGTATGACGACTGGACGCATTATTCCCAGGTCTGGAATAAGCACCCTGCCAGCCAAAAAGCGGTTGATGTGCTCGCTGTTCAAACTTCAGCCGCTCCGGCGGTCGCATGGATGATCGAAGCGAAGGACTTTCGGATCGTGAATCCTGCATTGCCTCCAAAACCTTCAAATGTTTCAGGGCTTCCGCAAACGATGGCAACCAAGGCAACGCATACACTCGCAGGGTTGGTTAACGCGGCCGCCAACGCAACCGTTCCCTCGGAAAAGAGTCTTGCCGCGAAAGCAATGTCTGCGGGAGCGAAACGGATAGTGCTGCATTTGGAGCCGCACACAGGGCCGCATACAGCGCTATTCCCGACCGGATTCGCCGCCAGCGTGCTTCAACAATTACGCCGGTTGGTGAAAGCAATCGATGCCAACCCACTTGTTCTGAATATCGCCAACACGCCCGCATCTGGGGTTCCATGGACCGTCAGCTAAACAATCGCATTTATGAGCCTGAAACCTTGGAGAGAAATCATCGTCCCTCACCCGGACGTGCTGAACGGCACGTTCCAACAATCCGAGTTCGCCGCCGACCTCACGGCCGTGCGCTCCGGCAAGGCAACGCCTGAATACGGCGATGCAAAAGCCTTCTACGAGCGCACCTTCATCACCGAGGGCATGGGGCGTCTGCTGATACAGGTGTCGCAACGGCTCAATGGCAAAGGCGGCGAGCCGGTCATCCAGCTCCAAACCGCGTTCGGCGGTGGCAAGACGCACACCTTGCTCGCGGTGTACCATCTCGCCTCGCGCAAGGGCTCGTTGGGGGATCTCGCTGGCATCCCGGCACTGCTTGATCAGGCAAAACTATTGGACGTGCCACAGGCGCAGATCGCCGTTCTGGATGGCACGGCCCACGCCCCCGGCCAGCCGTGGAAGCATGGCAAGCAAACGATTCGCACGCTCTGGGGTGAGCTGGCCTGGCAGCTTGGCCAAGCGGAGGGATTTGCGCTCGTGCAGGAGTCCGATGCGAACGGAACGTCACCCGGCAAGGACGTGCTCTGCGCGCTGCTGGCTCGCTATGCGCCGTGTGTGGTGCTGCTCGACGAGTTGGTCGTTTACATCCGCCAATTTGTGGAGAGCCAGCCCTTGAGCGGTGGCACCTACGACAGCAACCTGAGCTTCATCCAATCGCTCACCGAGGCGGCCAAGCTCGTGCCGAACGCCGTGGTGCTGGCTTCGCTGCCAGAATCCGACAGTCAGGCCGGCGGCCCCCGCGGCGTCGCGGCCTTGAAGGCACTCGAAGCGGTTTTCAACCGAGTGCAGGCTCTGTGGAAAACCGTGGCCCCTGAGGAAGCATTCGAGATTGTGAGGCGTCGCCTGTTTGAAAGAATCCGGGACCCCAAGGCCCGCGACCAAGTCTGCCGCGCTTTTGCCGACGCCTACGTGGCCGAGGGCTCGAAAGTGCCACAAGAAACCCAGGAGTCCCGATACTTCGACCGGATGATGCAGAGTTATCCGATCCACCCGGAAGTCTTCGCCCAACTCTATGAAGAGTGGACGACGATAGACGGCTTCCAACGCACCCGCGGTGTGCTAAAGCTCATGGCCAAAGTGATCTTCCGCCTGTGGCAGGATGACAACAAGGACCTGATGATCCTCCCCGGCAGCCTGCCGCTTTACGACGGCAGTGCGCGCAACGAGTTGATTTACTATCTCGGCCCCGGCTGGGATGCCGTGATGGACCGCGACGTTGACGGCGAGGGTGCCGAAACCACGCTGCTGGAAATCAAGGAGACCCGATTCGGCTCTGTGCAGGCCGCCCGGCGCGTGGCGCGGACGGTTTTCCTCAGCAGCGCCCCGTCTTCGGTGAACACGAAACCCGGCACCCGCGGCATCGACCGTGCGCGAGTGCTGCTTGGATGTCTCCAACCCGGCCAAACGGCATCGCTCTACTCCGATGCACTGAACCGGCTGACAGACCAACTGCACTACATGAGTTCCTCCGGTGACAAGTCACACGACGCAACCCGCTATTGGTTCGACACCCGCGCCAACCTGCGCCGCGAAATGGAGGGACGGAAGATACGCTTCAAGGATAAGAATGAAGTGCGCGAGCGGATGGCGGAGGTCGTCACGAAGCTCGCCGCTGGCGCGGCGTTCTTCGATGGCACGCATATCTTCACTCCGCACAGCGATGTGCCTGATGATGGCGGACTGCGCTTGGTCGTGCTACCGCCCGAACAGTTCTATTCCCGCGAAGAGCCCCGCCCCGCTACTGACGGCGTGCTCGACTATGTGCGCAACAACGGCTCGAAGCCGCGGTACCGCGGCAACCGACTCCTCTTCCTCGCCCCCGACCACGGAGCGCTGACCCGACTGCGGGACTGCATCCGCGTGGCCTTGGCGTGGCATTCGATTGTTGAGGATGTCGCCGCCATGCGGCTGGTCTTGGACAACCTCCAGGCCGAGCAAGCCAAGAAGGAACTCAAAGGAGCGGAGGACGTGCTGCCGCGTGTCGTTCGTGAATGTTTCAAATGGCTGCTCTGTCCGGCACAGGAAAACCCCACCGGCAAACCCAGCGTGGAGTGTTTCCCGATCAACACCGGCGGGGCAGCCTTGGGGCCTGAAATTGAGCGCGTCTGCCTCGATAACGAATGGGTTATCAGCGCCTGGTCGCCGATTCATCTGCGCACGAAGTTGCAAGAGCTTTATTGGAAAGCCGACAAATCCGCCGTGAAAGCCGCTGATTTCTGGGAGGACACACTACGCTACCTTTACCTGCCGCGCTTGAAAAACCGCGACGTGCTGGCCCAGGCCATCGTCAAAGGCACCGGCACCCGCGACTTCTTCGGCACCGCCTACGGGGAACACGACGCAAAGTTTGAAGGCTTCAAGCTCGGTGACGCAAACATCCAGTTCGACTCCACGCTCCTGCTGATAGAACCGGGGGCTGCCGCCGCCTATGCCCTCAGCATTACCCCGCCGTCCTTGCTGCCCGGCTTCACGGCCAAACCACTCACCGACGCTCCGATAGCCCCACCCCCCGGCCCCGGAACCACGCCCCTCGGCCACCTCCCTGGTTTGGGAGCGCCTGGCAGCGCGCCCAAGTCCCGCTCATTCCACGGCAACGTCTCGGTCAACCCCTCGGCCGCTAAAATGCGCCTCGTGCAAATCGCCGAGGAGGTCATCGCCAGCCTTGCGGCCGATCCCAACGCGGAAGTAACCGTCAGCGTCGAGATTCATGCCAATTTTCCGGGCGGCGCTAAAGACCAAACCAAGCGCGCCGTTTCCGAAAATGCCAAAACCCTCGGCTTCAAGAACGCCGATTGGGAATGAAAAACGTGGACGAGGACACCGGCAGTGAAGTTCAAACCCGTCTGAACTTCGCCGATTCGCTCCCCGAACTGTTCGCCGGCCAGGAAATGGGCGAAGACGCTTTGCGCGTTTTGCGTGAAGGCTTCAAACTCAGCGCCTGCGTCCTGGCTGAAATCACCATCGAACGACCACACGTCCGCGCCGCTGTCAAATGGACCGCGCCACGGGCCAAACGCGCCCAAAGCCACATTCAATCGAAAGGATAAAGATTATGTTCACTTGGAAATGCGCTGCTTCCAGACCGGCGTTTCCTCGTCAGGTCCGCTACCGGAATGTCGAAACGCTTCGCCACCAGGTATTGAACGCCCGCAATGCTCAAGCTCCGCCGGCGCTCCTGCTTCAAAATGTCTCGCAACAGGCTTTTTACGACTTCCGTGGTTAATTTTCCGGTGTAGGTCGCAATCCGGGTCAGCGCCTCTTCGAGCTGCCTTACGCTGGTGTGAATCCGTCGGGCCAGGAACTTGACGATTTCTTCGGGCACATGAATCCCCAGCAATCCGATCTTTCTCCGGAGAATCGCGAGCCTCGTCTCGGCATCCGGGGGCTGAATGTCTGTGACCAAACCCCATTCAAATCTTGAAACCAAACACTTTTCCAGGTCTTGCAGGGCTTCCGCATCCAGACGAACCGTTTCAGTTCACTCAAAATTGCCCCGTATTGGTGAACGACGTCTTCATTGTGGGGTTTCAAAACATAGGCCGCGTGCGCATACGGCAGAGCCGCATCAAACCGCCTGGCCCGGAAATGCAGAAACCCGAGGTTGAACAGAATGCCCAAGGCGGTATCGAGGGCTGGCAGCAAGGTCTCGACGGCCTCGTCGCGCTCGCCCAGCTTTTCCTGGCTGAGTGCCAGGTTGGTGATGGCGGCCAGCAGGAGACTCGACCCGGCGCATTTTAACTGCGGATCGGTGGCCACAATGCTCGCAAACTCCGCTTTCGCGGCCTGGATTTGATTCAGATCAGCCAACGCCAAGCCCAAATCGTGATGAAACAACAGGGTGTCCGGGGAAAGACCCACCGCTTTGCGCAGTGCCAGCACCGCTTCCTCCGGCCGATTCAGCGACAGCAGCGCCTCGCCGTATTGATGCCAGGCCTGAGCGCAATCAGGTTTTTCGGCCGCCGTCTTTTTGCGGTTCTCCAAGGCTGTTTGCATCGCTAATCGCTCTGCTTCCTTTGCACTGGGCTCCAGTGGAAGACTGCCCTGGGGATCAGACGATTCAGGCGAGGCCAATGCCGCGTGCAGACCGGTTTCAGTTCCGCGGCAATTACACCCGTCATCCGGGAACGGAACCTTTTTCATGGGGCCGTGGGTTTGTTTCCGGAGTCGTCCGGTTTCTGCTTGAAGCTCGGCGGGGCGGATTTGTGCGACCACATTTCCTTCGAGCTCATCCGCAAGTAGCTCGCACTCCGATAGCGGGACGACTTTCGTTCGCGGAGCGTCCAGCCCTCATTGGCGATCTTGTCCTTCATCTCCTGCAAAACCTTGATCGCCTCGGCACCGCATTCGCCGTATTGGCCCAATTCCAGGATCGTCTTGTCCAGCAGGGCCAGGGCTTCGTTCGTTTGTCCCTGATCCATCTTCTGGGTCACTTCCGCCGCCGCGGCCCCCGCCTTCTGCAAACTGATCCACGGCACCACCACGCTGTTGACGACCACCGCCGCCGGGTCCTGCGTCGCCTGAATCCGCACCTGCTGCGTCAAGGTCCGCGAGGCCACGCTCTGTTCCAACATCTCATCCCACAACACCTCAACTCCCAACAGAAGTTCGCCCTTCAGGTCAAACACCGCTTGGCCGTTGATCCGCGGCAAGGCCAGTGCTTGGACGCCAAAACACACGATCCGCTCTTCCTCGCTCACCAGGTCGCCCAGCGCGAATTCCATCCGGCCATCCGGCAGGGACAATGCCGGGTATTGACCCAGCAACGCGTATTTCTCGCAAAAATCCAGCGCTTGAATACGCACTCGCAGGTTCTGGATGGCCAGCTTTTGCAAACCTTCCAACTCGGAAGCGAAAATGGCGGGCAACGATTCGGGGGAGTCGGCGTCGTAAAACTGGCCGTTGGTTGCCCGCGCCAGTTCCGCCAGCAGGTCTTCGTTGTAGTTGTCCCCAAAACCGAGACACGAAGTGCGCACGGCATCCTGTTCCAAGCCGGCTCCCACCACCTGGCGCACGGCGGGCGGTTCCACGATGCCCGCATTAAGCTGGCCATCGCTCAACAACAGCAACCGGCGCGTGGTGCCGGGCGCCGCCTTGCGCAGTTCATCCCGCCCCAGCATCCAGCCGCCGGTGAGATTGGTGCTGCCACCGTCCGTGATCTGGTCGATGAGGTCGTAAAACGACTGTTTGTTCGTGGCCAGTTGCAACGGGATGATGGTTCGAGCCGAGTCATCAAAGATCACGAGGCTGAA
Source organism: uncultured Verrucomicrobiota bacterium (assembly GCA_903828255.1). Lineage (GTDB taxonomy): Bacteria > Verrucomicrobiota > Verrucomicrobiia > Limisphaerales > JADLHS01 > CAIKLQ01. Next base: position 2,937 of record CAIKLQ010000535.1, on the reverse strand, counting down.
CCAGTCGCCCGGCCGGAGGTTGCGCACGGCAACCTTAGCCGCCCCCCGGGCATGATTCAGCGGTGGACCGGCCATCGAGCCACTCCGATCCAACACGACGCAAAACGCCGTTGGTTGGGTGCGGGGTTTGCCGACCCGGTCAGCCTCAAACCGGATGGCAAAATGAACCGGACGGGCCTGATTCGCCAGAATCGTTGGATAATCGAGTAGAAATGTAGTCTTCATACGGGCACTCTAAACCCCGAGGTGTGACAAATACGGTCAGAGGGTAAAAATAGTTTCCCGCAACGAAGAAATTGACATCCCGCCTTGGAGGAGGCACAAGAAGACCGCTCTTTGGCGTAAATTTATGGCCCAGACCAACCCGCACACGTTCAGCCGTCCGCCGTGGGAGCGCATGATGCGCTTTCACAATCTGCTCAAGGACGAAGCCTTCCCCAATTGCACCCGGCTGGCGCGGGAGTTTGAAGTGACCATCCGCACCATGATGCGCGACGTGGATTTCATGCGCGACCGACTCCGGTTGCCGATCGAATTCGACAGCCAACGCAACGGTTATTATTACACCGAGCCAGTGGAGCAATTCCCGCAGATGCCTTTCTCCGAAGCCGAGATTTTCGCCCTACTGGTGGCCCACAAAGCCGTGGCCCAATACCGGGGCACTCCGTTCGAGCATCCGCTGACGTTGGCTTTCCGCAAGCTGACCGGCCAGCTTGATTCCTCAGCCAAATACCTGCTGACGAATCTGGACGAAGCGCTCTCGTTCCGGCCCTTTGCGCCGGAGAACAACGATCTGGAAACCTTTGAGGTTCTGACCCGAGCCTTGAAGCAGAAGCGGGTGCTGAAGTTCCAATATCGAAACTTGGACGCCGAAAAGGCGCAGGGCCGCCTGGTGCATCCGTATCACCTCGCCTGCATCGAGAACCACTGGTATCTGTTTGCCTTCGACGTGAAACGCCAGGCGATGCGCACCTTTGCCTTGCCGCGCTTGAAAGCCCCGGAACTAACCACTGAACGCTTCACCATTCCCAAGAAATTCAATCTCAACGAATATCTGAAAGGCAGTTTCAGCGTGTTCAAGGGCGACGATGATTACGAAGTGGTGGTCGAGTTTGATTCCTGGGCGGCGGACCTGATTCGGGGGCGGAAATGGCACGCCAGCCAGGAAATCACCGAACTGCCCAAACGCCAACTGCGCTTGCGCCTGCGCTTGAACAGCATCTACGAAGCCGAGCGCTGGATCTTGAGCTGGGGCACGCACGCCACCGTCATCCGCCCGGAGGCGTTGGCCAAACGGCTTTGCGAAACCGCCAAAGCCCTCCAATTGCGATACCAGTCGTGAGCTGAAAGGCGCCCGCCCCGATTCCGGGAATCTGGCTATTTTTTCGAGGTATGACCGTATTTGTCATACCCATTCGGCTAGGCTGTTTTCACCATGAAACAGCTAAAGAATACGCCCGAAACCTCCGAATTCACGGAAGAAACTGCGCTCGCTTTCTTCGCTCGATACCTGGACGAACAGAAGTGGTCCTACAACCGCCTGGCCGACAGTTCGACGCTCCTCAGCGGCTTCAACGGCGCCGATGCGCTCTGGGACTTCAACCTGATCGCCCGCCAGAAATCCGCCGGGCTGTTTTTGTTGGGCGTCAACTCCTTCATTCCCAACAAAGTCCGGCCCGAACGTCGCGCCGCCTGCGCGGAATTGCTGACGCGTATCAATTTCGAGCTCACCCTCGGCAGCTTTGCAATGAATTGTGACGCCGGGGAACTCTGCTTTCGCACCAGCGTCCTCTTGCCCGGTGCCGACATCACTTCCGGAATCGTCGAGCATCTGGTCGGGTTCCATCTCGCCACCGTGGACGAGTGCCTCAAGTCAGTTCTGGCCGTGCTCTATTCCGACACCACCCCCGCCCAAGCCCTGCAAGCACCGGAGGAAAGGACCGAACCCACGGCGGAACCGCGGATTGACCTCAACTGAATCGCTTTTCCATGAAAACGAACCGCACTACCCAGTCACCCCTTTTTCTGAAACCCGGCCTCTCCAAGTAACTCTTCAACAAACCCTGCATGAAAAACCTCGCCCCTCCACCCAGCGGTCGGCTCCTGGTTAAGCGGGACGGCCACAGCATCACCAAGGTCATTCCCAAGCCCGTCATCATCGTGGATACCCGGGAACAGATGCCCTACGAATTCACCGGTTTCAAGAACTGGATTGGCGGCACGACCCGGTGCGCGCTCGATTTTGGCGATTATTCCGTGGTGGGGATGGAAAGCCTAATCCGCTTGGAGCGTAAGAGCCTGACCGACCTGATCTCCACGCTGATGCAGAACCGGGAACGGTTTTTCCAGTCATGCGCGGGACTGGCACGCTTCCGCTACGCCGCCATTCTGGTGGAAGCCACCTACGAGGACGTGAAATCCTATTACGATGAGAGCCTTTGCACCGCGGCCCACCCCAACGCGGTTTCAGGTTCGCTGGACGCACTGGAGGCTCGTTACGGAATTCCGGTCATCTACGCCTCTCAGCAACGTCCGCTGGCTGAGGAAAAGGCGGCGAGTTGGTTGTCGAAACTGTTCACGTATTGGTATCTGGAAACAAACAGCATGGGGCGGGTGCTTCAAACCGGAGGTTTGTGAACGTGAATACCACTGACCGGCAATTCGAACATCAGAGATCGGGTTTCAGCGCCCCGCGTCGTCCCCGACCTTCAAATTCAATTGCACGGCGGGCCCTGGCGTCGGTCTTGCAGCCGGCCATACCCGCATTCGCCAGCGAGCTCCCCCGCCCACGTTCGCGGCAGTGATTTTGTTATACCGCGTTGCTCTCATCTCACATCCCCTCAATCCCACGAAACACGCCGCCATCATCAACAAGCGTCGCAAACTCCTCGAACCCCATGTTGGCAATCGAAAGGTTGCTGTCTATCTGAGAAATCG
>CAIKLQ010000534.1 GCA_903828255.1 uncultured Verrucomicrobiota bacterium | reverse complement strand
GTGGTGTAAGTGCTGCCGTTATAGAGAAAGCCATTTCGGTGCCTAGTGCTATCATCAAACCATCCCACGACATTAGTGCCGGAGATGCCGAGGGCACTCGTGCCCTGATACCCCACCCCCAAAGGGTTCTTTAGCGTGGTGAAGTCATATTGCGCCGCCGGCAAATTTATGGCCGCCGCGCCCATCAGGAACAGACCGAGGCCGAGTTTTAGGCATCTATTTCTGCTGGCCGTGGTGTTCATGACGGCCAAGGCCAGCCCGGCCCCGCGATTGCGGGCGGCGCGGCGGACGAACCCGGCGCACACCTGTGCGACGGCGGAATAAAGACCGGCGAACTGCTGATTGGCTGATGTTTTCATGTTTTTCTTTGAATTTATATCCGAAAGCCAGGATGAGTTTCTCAGGTTTGTCGCGAGCTACGCAATGGTCTCACTTCTGATTCTGCGTGTAGGAATTTCCTACAAAGTGACGGTTTTGTAGGAAACGGGTGGTTCAGGTGGATGGGGTGGTATCCGCCGGCGGCGGCGGGGTTGACGGTGGGGGGACGGGCGGGGTCCGGCCCCAGGCCGGCGCCTGGCAGGCGGCGAAACGGGCGGCCAACTCCGGGGTGGTCTGGACTTGGAGCTTCTGCATGAGCCGGGTTTTGTAGGTGTGAACGCTCTTCTCGCTCACGCGGAGTTGGAGGGCGATTTCCCGGTTGCTCAGGTTGCGGGCGAGCAGCGGGAACACCTGCAACTCGCGGTCGCTCAGCGGGTCGGCGGCGTCTGGAGCGCGGGGGGCTTCCGGCGGCGGCGCTGGGTGCAACGCTTCCTGCATCAACTGGCTGCGGAGGGTGGGGCTGGCGACCAAGCGGCCGGCGTGAATCTCCCGGATGGCCTCCAGCACGGCGCTAAGCGGCTCCTCCTTCAGCAAGTAACCGCGCGCCCCGGCCTCCAGGATTCGCCGGGCGAACAGCGCTTCATCGCAGACCGAGAGCACGAGCGTGGGCGGCAGGATGGCCAGGCGGCGCCACTGTTCGAGCAAGCTCCAACCGTTGCCGCCGGAGAGATTCAGGTCGAGTACCACCACGTCCGGCGACAACTGCTGCACCAACGCCAGCGCTGCGGGCCACGAGTCCGCCTCGCCGGCCATGCAGAGGTCAGGTTGGCACTCGATGGCGGTGCGCAACCCTTGGCGCGTGGCGGGGTGGTCCTCCACAATCAGCACGCCGATGGGCGGGAGCGCCGGCGGGTGTGCGGGAGCCTGGCCACTCATAGGCCAAGCGCTCCCAGGCGCCGAGCAAGCCGCGCGCAAGGCGGCGTGGGGGCGGAGCCGGAGGGCCGGCGCATGGGCGTTTTCATCCCGGATTCCGAAACTGGGATGAGAGCGGCAGGCCGCGCGATGGTAGCGCAGGCTTCCCAGCCTGCTGTATCGCGGGTTTCCAAACCTGCGACCGGTGGAACATTTTTAGTCGCCACGAATGGCGGACGCTCTGCCGACTGAGAAGTCGGCGATACAGCAGGTTGGGAAACCTGCGCTACTAACTTTCGTC
>CAIKLQ010000533.1 GCA_903828255.1 uncultured Verrucomicrobiota bacterium | reverse complement strand
GGAGGTCAAGTTGCGCGTCATCGTGCTCAATGTCCCGGTCGAAGCCGACGCCCCCCGCGTGCGCCAGCGCGCCACGGAAATCCGCGCCAAGATCAAAGCGGGGGCCGCGTTCGCCGAAATGGCCACCCTCAATTCCGAAGGCCGGCAACGCGACCAGGGCGGGGATTACGGTTGGATGGAAAGGTCCGCGCTCCGCAAGGATCTGGCCGACGCCTCCTTCACCCTCAAAGTGGGGGAAATGAGTGAGATCCTGGAAATTGAGAACAAGTATTACCTCGTCCTGGTCGAAGACAAGCGTCCCGCCCACACGAAAGCGCTGGGCGAGGTGCGGACCGTCGTGGAAGAAACTTTGCTCCAGGAAGAACGCGCCCGACTGGAAAAACTCTGGATCGAACGGCTGAAGAAGAAAACCTTTGTCCGCTATTTCTGAGCGGCGGAGTCAGATGCGCGGGGACATAAACCGCGAACGCCGCCGCGACCAGGGCAACTGACGCTTCGCACCTGACACCCGACCCCTTGGCACTTTTCCATGACCAACAGAATCGGCATCACGCTCGGCGATGTCACCGGCATCGGCCCGGAGGTTACGCTCAAGGCGCTCGCTGCCGCAGCGGGCGCGGATGAAACCCGCTACCTGTTGATCGGCGACCCGGGCTACGCCCAGCGGCTCAATCAGCAACTCGCCCTCGACCTGCCGCTCCAGCTTTTCACCAATTGGGATGCCCCCGGGCGTTTCTTTTTGCTGAATCCGCAGGCCGAACCGCTGGCCGCCGGGTTGGAAGCTGGTTCATCCGCTGCCGCCAACGCTGCGGTGGCGTCGTTGGTCGCCGGCGGGCAAAGTTGCCTCCGCCGGGAACTGGACGCCCTCGTCACCGCCCCCGTTCACAAGGCGAACATCGTACGCGCCGGCCATGCGTTCGTCGGCCAGACGGAATTCCTCTCGGGGCTTGCCGGAGCGAAGCGCACCGCGATGATGTTGCTCGGTCAGGATCAGAACGGCCGCTGGTTGCGCGTCGCCCTCGTGACCACGCACATTCCGCTCAAGCTCGTCGCGCAACAGATCACGCGGGAGAAAATCGAATTGGCCATCGAACTGGCCACCCAATCCTGTCGCGACCTCGGCCTGTCACGCGCGCGGGTCGTCGTGTGTGGGCTGAATCCGCACGCGGGCGAGAGCGGCGAAATGGGAGACGAAGAGCAAACCACCATCGGTCCGGCGGTGCGCGCGGCGCAAGCTCGGGGACTGGACGTCGTCGGCCCGCTCAGTGGCGACACGGTTTTTTATCACGCGTTGAGCGGGGATTACGATGCCGTCGTCGCGATGTATCACGATCAGGGCCTGGCGCCGCTGAAAGCCGTGGCCTTCGAAACCGGCGTGAACTGGACGCTCGGCCTGCCATTCATTCGCACCTCGCCCGACCACGGCACTGCCTACGATCTCGCCGGCTGCGGCTGCGCCAACCCGTCGAGCATGATCGCGGCGCTGCGACTTGCGAAACAGCTCGCGCGAGCGGGTGGCTGCGCCGGTGGTTAGCCCGCGCAATCCTTCGATGAAACCGCAAAAGTGCGCCGGTTGACCGCGGAGGAGGCAAGCGACGGCGTGGTGCCAATCTGGCGGAAGTCGCCCGTCCTCGGGCGCAGCAAGCCACCTACCCTTGGCGGTTTGGGAAATTCAGCCCGAAACGGGGATCCCGCCCGCAGCGCGCGCTCCCATTCCTATTTCGGAATTCCGGTTTAGGCGCGTTTCGCACGCTCCACCCTGCTGTGGTCGAGGCCGGCCACACTCCCGGCCGCAACGGCTCTTGATCCCACCCTGCGCCGGCCGATTTGTTTTGCGGAGCTTGCCGTCACGGGTGCCCGCCGATTAGCCTGCGTTCAAGAATGCGTCTGCTGGACCGATACCTTTTGCGCGAGTTGCTCGTGCCCCTGCTTTATTGCCTGGTGGGTTTCTTCATTTTCTGGGTGATGATTGACCTCATTAACGAATTGGGTTCGTTGCAGGAAGCCAAGCTCGGCCCTCTGGAAATCGCGGAATACTACTTGGTCAAGTCCCCGGGCCAAGTCGTGCTGGTGCTGCCCATTGCGCTGCTGCTGGGGCTGCTTTTCACGCTGTCCAATCACGCCCGACATCACGAAATCACCGCGATCCGCGCGGCGGGGGTGAGTCTGTGGCGCTTGAGCCTGCCGTATTTCGGCACGGGTTTGGCGTTGAGCCTGGCGGTGTTCGTGTTGAACGAATTCTTCGTGCCGGACAGCGACAACCGGGCGGCGCAAGTCCGGCAGCGCCACGGGTCCGGGAAACACTCCGGCACGGAACGCGGGCATGTGCGGAATCTGGGCTTCACCAATGCGCGGGACCAGCGCGAGTGGTTGATCGGCGTTTACAACGTGGAGGCGGCGCAAATGGTGAATCCGCAGGTGATCTGCACCTTGCCGGATAGTTCGCAGCGGTGGTTAAAGGCGGCCCGTGCCGAATACACGAATGCCTGCTGGAACTTTTTCGACGTGCTCGAATATCGGACCGACCCGGCGGCGAACAGCGCGCCCGTGCCGACGCTCCAAACGAATTTGCTCGCGTGTCCGGAATTCACGGAAACGCCGGATCAAATCCGGAGCGAGATCAAGATCGCGAATCGCCTGGCGTTGAGCGCCAGCCGGGAATCCGATCTGCCGCTGACGGACCTGCTCGACTACCTGCGCTTTCATCCGCATCCGAAACGCAGCGACGCGTGGTGGCTCTACACCAAATTGCATGGTCGGCTGGCCGCGCCGTGGATGTGCCTGGTGGTGGTGCTGATCGCGCTGCCGTTCGGGGCGGCCTCGGGCCGCCGGAATGTTTTTGTCGGGGTGGCCAGCAGCATTGGGCTCTCGTTCGCGTACCTGCTATTGATGCGGGTGAGTCTGGCGCTGGGCGCGAGCGGCTATTTGCCGGCATGGCTGGCAGGTTGGCTGCCGAATCTGATTTTTGGTTGCGCCGGGCTGTGGCTGACGGCGCGGGTCAGATAAAAGTCTGGAGTCCACCGTTCCGAAGCGTCTGGGGGCGTGCCTTTCTATCACCAGGCTTTCGCTCCGGGAGTTCATCCTTGTAGTTGAAGCTCGAAAACTTGGATCAAACGCAGCGCCGCCGAGGTCGCAGCGCGCCGCACGGCAAGTGGAGCTTTGGGACGTGGCGGCGGGGCGCTTCACGGACCACAGTAGGTCGGTCGCCCGGCGAAAGAAGCGCCCGCCGGCACGCCCCACAAATCCAAATAGGTTGCGAAAGCGCTGAGAGGAGTTCCCGAGGCTTGACGGGCCGGGGCGACTGAAATAATCTTCGACGCCCGCTGAATGGGAATCCTCCAACGGGCTTTCCTTGTTTTCAGCGCTGAATTGAAAGGCCCCTTGTGAACGTAACAGTCGAAATTTTGGCCCCGTGTAAGAAATTGATGCGGGTGGAAGTGGCGGTGGACGCGGTGGACGCCGCGTTTGCAACCACGACTAAGCAGTATCAGAAACAGGCCGTGTTGCCCGGCTTCCGACCCGGCAAGGCACCGCCGCACTTGGTCGTTCGCAAGTACGACAAGGACATCACCGACGATGTGAAGCGCAAGCTCTTGAACGAGTCCTACCACAAGGCCATCGAGGAGCAGAAGCTGGACGTGGTGGGCACGCCGGACATCGAGGAGATTCAGTTCGGCCGCGGGCAGCCGTTGCAGTTTGCCGCCACGCTCGAAACCGCGCCCGACTTCCAACTGCCCGAATACAAGGGGTTGCCCGTGAAACGCGCCGTGAAAAGCGTCACCGCCGAGGACGTCGAGCGCGCGCTCACCATGTTGCGCGAGCAGAAGGTGAAGTTTGAAACCGTCGCCCGCGTTGCCAACCCCGGCGACATCGCGGTCGTCAATTACGCCGGCAAGTGCGACGGCAAGGCGCTCACGGAAATCGCCCCCACCGCCACCGGCCTGACGGAGCAAAAGAATTTCTGGGTCGAAATTAAATCCGATTCTTTCATTCCCGGCTTCGCGGACCAGTTGCAGGGTGCCCAGGCGGGCGACCACCGCACCGTGAACGTGACGTTCCCGGCGGATTTTGCACCCAAAGATTTGGCCGGACGACTGGCCGCCTACGAAGTCGAGGTGGTCGAGGTGAAGGAGAAGATTTTGCCCGCGCTCGACGCCGAGTTCGCCAAAACCCTCGGCGCGGAGAGTGTCGAAGATCTGCGCACCGGCGTCCGCACCGATCTGGAGAACGAATTAAAATCCAAGCTCCGCCGCGACACGGATGCCCAGCTCATCAAAGAACTCATGGGCCGGGTGAATTTTGACCTGCCCGAAACTGCCGTCGCACAGGAAACGCGCAACGTGGTTTATGATCTGGTCCAGGAAAACGCCAAACGCGGCGTCGCGCGCGACGTGATCGAGAAGGAGAAGGAGGCCATTTATTCCGCGGCTGCCAGCAACGCAAAGGACCGGGTGAAACACGCCTTCCTCATGCGGCGCATCGCCGAGCAGGAGGACATCAAGGTCGGGCAAGAGGAAGTTCTGCGGCGCGTGCAAACCATGGCGGCGATGTATCAGATTCCGGCGGATAAATTTCTGAAGGACCTCGATAAGCGCAACGGCTTGGTGCAGATCTACGACCAACTCGCCCACGAGAAGGTCATGGAATTTCTGGAAGTTAACGCGCGGATCGAGGAAGTGGCGGGCGCGTGAACGCGGCCAGGCTTCGGCCAGTGAGTGGCGCGAGCCTCCGGCTTGCGGCAGTCTCGCCAACCCTCTGGGTTGGTGGTCCTAACCGGTTTCTGCTGCCCGACGGTCGGGGCGGTGAAACGCCAACCTGAAAGGTTGGCGACACAATCGCAAGCCAGAGGCTCGCGCCATGTCCACTCGCACTCCGGCGCGCGGCGCCTGCGCTGTTGCGTCACGGCTTACGGCCCGGCTTGGATTCAACATTGAGCACGTCGAGCGTCAGATCCGCCGGCTTTGGCTTCAGGGCTTCAAACGCCTGGCGTTGTCCGGGGGTTAGTTCCTTTTCCACCTCCGCAATCAGCCGCCCGATCACATTGGTGCTGCGGGCGATGGTGTCGAGCCGGATGCTTTGAAGCTCCCGCAGCGCTCGGTCCAAGTGCGCTTGGATGCGGACATCCTGTTCGGGGGTGGGTTGGACCAGACGATCGAACTCCCGCGACACACGTTTGTTCCAGTTCTCCGGATTATTGCGGGCGTCGAAATGCCGGCGCGCGATACCGTGGCCGATCAGAGCGCCAGAGAGCGTGGCCGCCAGGACGATGCCGAAAAGGCACAGGCCGGTTTTCCAAGAGCGTAGCGGGTTCATAGCGACCAGACCAGTTGCGCCACCGCGTTCTCGATCCCCGGCTCTAATGGTTGCGCCTCCCGCAGATGTGGCAATTCCACCACGCTGCACACCACCAGCACCGCCACTGCGCCCGCCAGCCACCGTGCCAGCCAGCGTTCCCCGGCGAATTCCACCGGGGCCGGGCCGGGCGGAAATGCCCGGGCCACCACGCGGTTGGCGAATCCGAACGGAGCTTCTTCGTCGCGGCGGGCGGCCTGCCGCGCCCGCGCCGTGCATGCCTGCCATTTCGTGTCAAAGTCTTTCATGGGGGTTATTGGCTTTGAAGGTTTCGGCCAGTTTCCGCAGTTTCCGCCGAGCCCGGAAGGCGCGCACCTTGACCAACGTAGTACTCCAGCCGGTGAGTTGGGCGATTTCCTTCACGGATTTTTCCTCCAAGTCTAGGAGGCTGATGACCAAGCGGTCGTCGGGGGAGAGTTGCGCCAGGAGTTTTTCCAGCAACTCGCGCGCGGAGGCTGGCGCGGTATCGGGCGGCGCGGCTTGGTCCACGAGCATGAAGTCCAGCCACGCGGATTGTTCCTCCGGCAAATCGCTCCAGCGCAACTCCGGGCGGCGGCGTTCGGCGCGCAAGGCGTCCAAGCAGGTGCGCACGGCCAAGCGCGACACCCAGTGCTCGAACGGCACGCCGCCGCGCGCTTGGTATTGGTCCAGCCGGGTGAAAAGCTTGACGAAGATATCCTGCACCAAGTCCTCCTCCGCCGCGCGGACGGGGAGATGGCTGCGCACAATGCGGAGCACCTGCGGCTGGAGCGCCGCCACCAGCGACCGCGCGGCTTCGGGGTCGCCCTGACGCACACGTTCCACCTGCGGCAGCAGGTCGCCGTCGGTGGTCGTCATGCGCAAATGGGTGATGATGACATTGCAACAACCTATAAACGCCGGGCGCTCGCTGGCGGTTACAGGCGGGCATCATTCCCGCAGGAATGCGCCGGGGCAAGGGATTCCGAGGTTTGGCAGCTCGCGTCGGGCTGGGCACGGAACAGCTTGTTCTACTCCACCTTTCCAAACACGAGTAGATGCCGGTCGCTCACGGCTTCGACGCACAACTCACTCAATCCTGCCTGCCGCAACTGTTGGCGCACTTCCGTGGGCGTGAATGCCGCAAGCAGGGAGTTGTGAAAATCGCGCCGCAAGACTGGCGGCGCGGCGGCGGAATATGTTTTGACCATGCTGCGGGCCATACTCCGGGAAGCCGGCCGCCGCAAATCCGGGACGAAAACAATCGTCCCGCGTTTCGCATATTGCCGCACCGTTCGCCACAACACCTGCGGGTCGTGCAGGTGATGCAGGAAGCTGCTGGCAAGAATCACGTCGTAAGCCGCGCGCGGCATTGGCCCGCCGGGGATGAAGCCTTCGATCAACTTGACGCGGCGCGCGAGTTTCGCCCGCCGCACCGCTGCTCGACCGAACTTGAGCATCGCCGCCGAGCCGTCCACCGCGTGGAAAACATAACCCGGATTCGCTTTGGCAAAGCGGATCGTCACGTCGCATGGGCCGCAACCGAGATCCAGCGCGAGCGCTTTCCCGGACCGGCCTGGAAATTTTTCCGCGAACAGTTTGGGATAGGAACTGTGGGCCGCCTCGAAGTCCGCCTCCGCGTATGCTTGCGCCTGATCCTCGGCGGACATGAGTTCGGGTTCAACGATTCGTTTCATTCGGCCTTTCGCTTAATCTTTCTTTTAATCCGCATTGGGCCGAGGGGTCAGGAGAGTAGGATTAAGCAAGAGCTTAAGATTAAGAATAGAGCTGAGAATCTCAGATGCTTCACCGTCAGCCCGCGATTGATCAACTGTTGAGCGAATCAATCCCGATGGGCACTTTGTGCCCCCGGGCGAACATGCGGGCGTAAGTTGTTGAAGTTGACCAGCAGGATGTGCTTGCCGAACTCCTTGAGCGGCGTGCCGGGGTATCGCGGCAGCCAGGTGGCGACGATTTCAGGCTTGGTTTTCATGTCGTTGCCGAAGCTGATTCACACAGTTCCGCGAACGACCCAAGGACGAAATTCCTCACCCACCCAGCCCGGCATATTCCTCTTCCACCTTCAAGTTCTTGCCCAGCAAAACGTAATCGTGCGTCACCGCCGTCATGTCGAGCACGTAGTCGTCGAGCCGCATCAATTCGTTGAAACCCAGTTGTGCCAGCACCTGCAACGCGATCTTGCGTTCCCCGTTCACCTCGGCTTCCAACCGGCGCAGCCCACAATGCTTGGCGATGTGGATCAATTCCGTCACCAACACCTTCGACACATCGCGCCCCCGATACTCCGGATCCGTGAGCAGTGTGAGCAGGCCGATATGGCGTTTCCAACCGCCGCCCCGTTGATGCAACGTTGCTTCGGCGATGACCCGCTTTCCATGCAACATCAGCAACGGCAGGTTGCGCTCAAAATCCGGCTGGCGACACCACTGGCGAAACAGGGTTCGGTCCGTGATGGGTTGCTTAATAAACAAGCGCTCCTCCTCCGGTACCGCGAGGAAAAACTTTTGCAGTCGCACGTCATCCTGGCGGTGAAGCGGACGGACCACGACGGGCGTGCCGTCGCGGAGTTTGATTTCCATTGGATATTTGTCGAGTGCGTCTTCGAGTAGCATAGTTTGCCTTTCTGAATCTTAAATATCACCAACCCGCCGCCCGGTGAAAGCCGGGGATTGCCAAAGTCTGACCACCAATTGCTCCTGCCGAGGGCTACCCCGTTCAATACTTGGGCCCGTGGTGAGCAATTTCGTCTGATCAGGCGCTGAGGCCGCCGTTGACGCGGTTGAGTTATTTGAAGCCCTGCTCGCGCTGAAAGTTCAGCGTCTTGAGCGAGGGTCGGCCGACTTGGCTCGTGGCGTCAGCCATCCTTGGCTGACGTCGAGCCGGGGCTTCCGGCCCGGCGGAGGGCAACGCACGCCAAGCGGGTGGCGGTGGGTATTCGGCCAACGGTAGAAATCCTGGGCGCTTTTTCCGGGGGCAAGGATGCGCGCCCTCCAGGCCGGCCGGGAGGCCCGCCACTACACCGCAATAACGCGGCACTTCCTCGACTCCCTTTCGGCCCGCTTCCTCCGTCGGCTCAGTGCGGGGTGGATGTCTCCGACTTCGGATGCGCCCAGATGCGCCCGAATTTGCCATCATCACGCGGGATCAAACCACCCCAGGAAAGATCCCGCTGCTTGAACCCCTCCCGCAGGTAGCGGATGAGCTTCAAGTCCGCTTCCTCGACGTTGCCAAACCCGCCGACTGGAATGGCCGCGCTACGACTTGTTCATGGTTCCGATGCGCGATTTTGCAATCGTGGCGGCGCCCCACAATTATGGAGTCCCGCAAATTGGCTCGGCGCTTGCACCACTGGCAGTTTTGCCACGCAGGTTCATGGGGTTCAAAGCGCGAAGTTCCTTTTCGGAGAATTCTCACCCTAGCCTGATCCCATCCAGAAGGGGGAGCGGTAAGACGCCAATCTGCCCCCCGGAGCCGGGGGTGGAAGTGGCGGTCAACGGGCGTCTTAATCTTATCTTTTTCTTAATTTTGATCTGCGCCGGCTGCGGATTAAGAAAAAAGATTGGGAAGAAGGCGGCGATCAGGCCTTCACCCCCGCAGGTATTTCACCACCGCCTCGGTCCGCGAGTGGACGTGCAGCTTTTCATAAACTGTCCGTACGTAGCTGCGCACGGTGTCAATGCTGATGCTCATCCGGTCGGCGATTTCCTTGTAAGCGTAACCCTTCGCGAGTTGCTCAAGAAACTCCCGTTCGCCCGGCGTCAGTTTTGCCATCGGCGAACCCTCGGGCGCCGGCCGCGAGAAGAATTGCACCACGCGCCGCGCCAGTTGCGGCGTCATCGGCGAGCCGCCGGCATGGACATCGCGGATCGCCTCCAGCAACCGTGCCGGGGCGGTGCGTTTAAGCAAGTAGCCGCTGGCGCCAGCCTTGAAGGAATTGAACAGCGATTCGCTGTCTTCGTACACCGTCAGCATGAGGAACTGCGCGGCGGGCACGGCGGCTTTCAATTGCCGGACACACTCCACGCCATTCAGGCCGGGCAGGTTGATGTCCATGAGCACGACGTTCGGCGGGTGGCGGGGAATTTCCTTCAGCGCGGTTTCCGCGTCCGGGAATTCGCCCGCCAAGCGCAACGTGGGCGCGCGGCGGATCAACATGGCGAGGCTGGAGCGGATGCCTTCGTCATCGTCCACAATGGCGACTTTGATCTGCATGTCGTTGAGCACCGGCGAAAGCATGCGCCAGAAGTGGCAAAGCCTGCGATCTTCCGCAACCGCATGAATATGCCGGGGCCGGGAATTATCCTCGCTGGCCGGACCTCGTTTTCCAAGCGGGAAAGTTCATCGCACCGCCCGAGCGCCGTGGCATTGCCCCCCCCCGGCGTGGCGCGGGCGTCCCGCCTACGGAAGTCCCACCGACCGTCTCGGCTGGTGGCGGGTGGCGCGACTTTCGGCAACCGATACGGTCGCGGGGACGATGGCTGGCGAACGCGGCGCTGGGCAGCGCTGGGTGCTGCCCCTACCACGTTCTGGTTGCGCGGGTGTGATTCGCAGCGGGTGAAGGGCACGGTTAGCGTTGCAACATTGTCAGAGTGCGCCCGGCCTCGGGCGCAGCCGTTTGCCTCCGCTCCAGCTTGCTGTGGCCGAGAACGGCCCCCCACCGGGCCTCAACCACTTTTAATGACGCCTTGGTTGCGCCAGCCCTGATCTTCGGGCTTTTGTTCGTTCCGCGAAACCACTATCCGTTGGGCCGTGACCGAACTCACCGTCATCCTTCGCCGCCTGGAGCAGGGCGATCCGCACGCTGCCAACGAACTGCTCCCGCTGGTTTACGAAGAGTTGCGCAAGCTCGCCGCGCAGAAGATGGCGCACGAATCGCCCGGCCAAACGTTGCAAGCCACGGCGCTCGTGCATGAGGCGTGGCTGCGACTGGGCGGGGACGATCAGCCCGCGTGGGATAATCGCGGACACTTTTTCGCCGCCGCCGCCGAGGCCATGCGGCGCATCCTGATTGACAACGCGCGGCGCAAGCAAACCCGCCGCCACGGTGGCGACCTTCAGCGCGTGAATCTGGACGCGCTCGAACTGGCGGCCAACATGGACGACGAGCAGTTGTTGGCCTTGAACGAAGCGCTGGAAAAATTCGCTGCTCACGACGCGCGCAAAGCCGAGTTGGTGAAATTGCGTTTCTTCGCCGGGTTGACGAACGAGCAGGCGGCGCGCGCGCTCAAGGTTTCGGAACCCACCGTCAAACGCGACTGGGCCTACGCGCGGGCGTGGTTGTTTCGGGAATTGAATTCCTGATCTTCCTCCTCCGCGTCCTCGATTCTCCGGGTTCCGATTGCGATTATGAGGAGGAGGACGAGGCCGAATCCGGCGGCTGGGGGCGGCTGCTTCGCCCGCTTTCTTTTCCCAACCACCGGCCCGCGCGCGTTCCCCGATTCACATAAATGAACGCGCCCAGCGCCACGGCCAAACCCAGCAGGCCCAGGCCAATGATAAACGGTTTGCGCGTGACAAGGTTCAGATGCACCAGCAGGAAGCTGCCCAGACCGCAGCCCGCCAGGCCACCCACGAGCATCCGCCAGCGCGAGCGGAACGGCGCAAGCACCGTGAAGCACAAGGCCGCGGCCAGATAAATCCACACGTCAACGCGCACGAACAACGGTTTCCCTTCATGCTGCATGGCGTTGACGAAGAGCGCGCTGATGGTGTGGAGGATGGCCAGCACTTCCAGCCACTTGCCGGCGCGGCGCAGATCGAGACTGGCGGAGCGCTCGGTCAAAAGCATGAGCGTCAGATAAAGCACCCCGTTCAATACCACGGAAAACGCCACCAGCCGTTCGTCGTCGAAATAGCTCCACAGCCCGGGCGTCACTCCCAACATTTTCAACGTCGGCCCTTGGAACGCCACTACGTCCAGCGCGATCACGATCGCACCCGCAGCGACCAGATGAAAGGGCATGGTCCAGCGCACGCGCCCGGCGCGTTCGAGCGCGAGCGCCACGATTTCCATCAGCGCCAGCGGTAAACACCACAACGCCTGAATCTCCGGTTTCTGCTCCAGCCAGTTGCCCAGCAGTAACCCGCTGATGTAAGTGGTCGTGGCCAGCGTGGCGGTGGTCCAGGCAAAACCGGTCATTTTCAATCGCCGCAAACCGAACCCCGAAATGGCCAGCGCGGTAAGCGACGCGGCGAGCACCTGTTGATTGGTGAACTTGCCGGCGAAAAGTTGCGTGATGCCTTCGGGCGGGGTGGCGAACAAATGCAACTCCGCCAGCAACGCTAGCGTGGCCGGCGCAATCGTCAGCGCCGCGCCCGCGAGAAACGTGGCCGCCGCCAGATTTTCGCGTCCGCGCCGCGCGAGGTCGCCGGCCAGCAGTAGCGCCGTCGTGAAAAAAGCCGGCAGCAACCAGCGCCATGGCGCTTCCAATTCGTCCCGCAGCATCCAAACCGTGAGCACCGTGGCCACCACAGTCAGCCAGGTTGAAGCCGAGAGGATGGCTTGCAAGGGCGTGATGCGGCGTGCGTCAATGATCCAGTGGTCTTCGTCGGCGAGCAGCCGGCGATGGATGATTTTCAGCGCGTCGCGTTCCTCGCGCGAGATGATGCTCTGGCTTTCCCAGGCTTCGGCTTGATTGGATTGTTCGCTGATGGCGCGGCGCAGCAGATCGTCGTAGAGCTTGGGTTTTAGCCGCACCGGCTCACCGGCGAGAAAGCGGCCCAACTCCAGCGCGACCAACTCCGCGCTCGGGCGATCCGCCGGATTCCACGCGAGGCACGCGAGGCAGATGGCCTGCAGATCTTCCGGCACGCCCACGGCGACTTCGCGCAGAAACGGCGGGGCCGTGCTCACGATGGCTTCGAGCACCTGGCTGATCGAGTCGCCCGCGAACGGCGCTTTGCCAGTGAGCACTTTGAACATCAGGCTGCCAAAGGAAAACACGTCCGACGCCGGGCTTAACGCATCTCCCTTTGCCTGCTCGGGGGAAGCGTAAAGGGGCGTGCCCTCGAACCCGCGCCCCTGCCGACTGGCTTCTTCCAGCGAAAGCGCGAGGCCGAAATCCAGAATCCGGGGGCGCATGTCCGGGCCGACGATGACGTTTTCCGGCTTGAGATCGCGATGAATGAGTCCGCGCGCGTGAGCCACGGAAAGTCCGCGCGCCACTTCGCGCAGCAGCCGCGCTTTCTGCTCGAAGTTGAGTTGTGCGGCAAAGCGGTCGAGGGAAAAACCTTCCACGAATTCCATCACGATCGCGGGCGGATCGGTGTCGTCGAGCACCGAGAAAACGGTGACGACTGCGGGATCACTGAGCGCAGCGGTGTGGCGGGCTTCGTCGAGGACGCGGCGGCGCACCTGTTCATCGGCGTGGCGGCGCAGGACTTTGATGACCACGCGGCGGTTGAGTTTTTCGTCATGCGCGGTATAGACCACGCCCAGGCCGCCTTGCCCCAGTTTGCGTTCGATGCGGAACCCCGGCAACCGCGGCAACTCCTCCTCCGATTCGGACGGCGGATACCGCTCCTGCCCGCGCAACTGGCGCACGCGCAGGCCCGCTTGGATGCGTTCGCGGGCTTCGCGACGCAGGGCTTCGGGCATTTGCGTGATGAAATGCTCGATCTGCGCGGGGTCCGGCTGGTGGAAGCAACGCAGGAAAACGTCCGCATGGACAGCCGCGTTCAGCACTGCGGTGCCCTGTGACGAGGCGGTGGTGGCGGGCGCTTGGGGCGGAGGCGGTTTGGAGGGAGGTGGCGTCAGAAATTCACCGGCGGCATCGTGGGCGCGCAGGAGAGAGGCTACTTCGCAGTGCAAGGCAGTATCGCGGCCACAGCGTTCGGCGAGCAGTCGCGCGCGGGCGTCCCCGGGTGCCCGTTCGAGGGCCTCGGCGAAGACGCTGGCTGCGGTGGGTGGGGTGTTGTCCATGCGGTTGTCAGGTGTGCCGGACTAGTCGGGCTGCTTTGGCGGTCTTGCGGGGAGCGCAGCCGCGCCGTTTGCATAGCCTCCATGCGGCAGGAACGGGCTGAGCTTTTCGGGCGCACTCATGGCAGGCGGAGACTACTCCAGCGGCCCACCGCCTGACGAGTCGGAACTCTCAGACCGGCCGCAGCTACCGGCAATCGGCCAGTTTCGTCAGCACCCACGCCTGCGCCGCCTCTTTGGTTTTCAACTCATCCGCCAATTGCTTCTCCCGCAACTCCGCTAGCAGCTTGCCCATTGCGGGGCCGGGTTTCAGGCCCAGCTCAATCAAATCTGCGCCCGTCAAAAGCGGCGGGCGGATTTCCGGCTGCGTCGCCAGTTCAACGGATTTCGCGACGAGGAAATCGTGAATGTCGAGCGCGCCATGCGAGCCGAGGCAGTCGAGCCGGTGGAGTTGTAGTTCGAGCGGGAACGTGGCGCGCAGGAGCAGTCGCCGCAGCGTGGCTTTGCGCATTTGCGGCGCGTCCTTAAACTGCATGTGGTGGCGGACGGCGGCGACGACTTCTTCAATTTGCTTCCGCGGAAAGCGCAGGCGCTCCAGAATTCGCTCCGTCATCTCCGCGCCGATCTTTTCGTGTTCGTAAAAATGGATGCTGCCGGTCTGCGGATCGCGCGAGGCGGTGAGCGGCTTGGCGATGTCGTGCATGAGCACGGCCCACGGGAGCAGCGGAAACGCGTCAGGCGGCAGTTGCTTCAGCATGAGGCAAAGGTGCGCGAAGACTGTGCCTTCCGGGTGAAAATCCGGCGATTGTTCGCACGTCACGGTGGCGGCGAGTTCCGGGAGAATGTGTTCGAGCAGGCCGCTGGCGTGGAGCAATTCCAGTCCGCGGGCGGCGGGAGTGGGACGGGCTTCCACTACTTTTGGAGGCGCAAACAACTTGAGGAGTTCATCCCGAATCCGCTCGGCGCTGATGAGTTGGATTTTCGACGCGTGCATTTGCACCGCCGCAAAAGTCTGCGCCTCAATCTCGAAACCGAGCCGCGCGGCAAAGCGAATGGCGCGCAACATTCGCAAATGATCCTCCCCAAAGCGTTCTTCTGGCGCGCCGATGGTGCGAATGATGCCCGCGCGCAAATCCGCCTCGCCGTCAACCCAGTCGTGGGATTGGCCCGCGACCGGGTCGAAGAAAAGGCCGTTGATCGTGAAGTCGCGCCGCAGCGCGTCGGCCTGCGCGTCGCCAAAGGAAACCGTTTCCGGACGGCGGCCATCGCGGTAATCCGATTCGGCGCGGAACGTGGCCACTTGGAATTGCTGTTGCGCCTCGACCACCACCATGACGCCGAACTTGCGCCCGACAGCGATGGTGTGCGGGAAAATCTTTTCGATCTGTTCAGGCGACGCGTTGGTGGCGAGGTCGTAATCGCCCGGTTCGCGGCTCAGGAGAAAATCCCGCACGCAACCGCCGACCCAGAAGGCGGCGAAACCCGCTTCCTGCAGGCGACGCACGAGGCTGGTTGCGAGTTCGCGGGTGGATGGGTTGGCGGGCGTGGTCATTTACGTTATGCTTTACGATTTACGAGCCGTTTTGCCAACTCTGGCCACGAGCGCGAATTGTGGGTTTCGGGCCGGGCCGCAGCCGCAGACTTGGGCCCGCGCTGACTTTTCTTTGACTTGCGCCAACTCCCGTCGGCGGCTACGGAGTTTTGCAAAAGCCTCTCAAAAATCGTAAATTCACTTGCCCCAGAGATGCTTCACATGGGCGACGCCCCGCTTGGCATCCTCGACGGACATCGAAGGGCTGAATTCAAAAACTTTGATGTGCTTTGGCTTCACCAGGTGGTTCAGCCCGGCGAAGTCCACCGAGCCAGTGCCGGGCGGGCAGTGGTCGCGGGCGGGCGGTTGCACGTCGTGAATGTGGAAGCCGCTGAGCCGATCGGCGAGCGACTCCAAGTGCATCGCGTGCTGGATGAAACCCAGGTTCTCCTTGATCTGCGCATGGCCGGTGTCGTGCCAATAGGTGAGGTTCGGGCTGGGAAACTCGCGGAACAGGAAGGCGAAATCGCTCTCAAAGGGAACTTCCTCCAACGCCTCGCGGTTCTCGCAACCCAGCCGCACACCGCGGGATTCGGCCTCCGGCACGATCTTGTGTAGCATTTCGTAGAGCCGTTCGACGAATTTCACCTTCTTCGCTTCCCGCTTCTCGGCCACTTCGGCGCAAAGCTTGGCGTATTTCGGCGAGTCCTTTTGACCTTTTTCCAGCATCTCCTTGAGCTTGCCGGTGTAGTCTTTCATCTCGATGCTGCCCAGGTGCAGCACGACGAGGGGGGCAGCGACGCGCGAGGCGAACTCCAGCGTCTTGAGGGTGTAACGCAAGGCAAGTTCGCGTTCCCGTTCGCGCTCGGCGGTGAACTGGTAGAGGTTCGGCGCGGCGTAGTTCACGCCCATCGGCAGCGGGCAAAAATTGTGGAGGCTGGAAATCTTCATCTCGCCGGCGTCCACGGCCTCAAGAATGCCGGGCATCAGGCTGATGCGCGTGCCGTGACTGAGTTCGACTTTCTCAAAGCCCAACTCGCGGATTTCGCGCAACATGGCGCGACCGTCGGTATGGCGATGAGAATTCCAACAGGTCGAAAAAGAATACATCGTTGGTGCCGTTGAATCGTTTTATGAAAGCTCCGGGGGAGCGCCAACTGGTTCAACGCTCCGCGTTCCGAGACAAAAAACCGGGCCGCAATGGCTGACTGCGGCCCGGTCGTGACAACTTAAAGATCCGCATAACGAGCGGTCAACATGGCGGAGAACCGCGCGGCCTTTTGCTTGCGGCGGCGCTTTTCGCTGGGCTTCTCGTAATGCCGATGGGTGCGAACGACACGCAAGGTGCCTTCGCGATCAATCTTCTTCTTGAGGCGGCGCAGGGCTTTTTCCACTGGCTCGCCTTTTTTTAGTCTGATTTCGGTCAATTTATAGTCACTTCCTTCCTCGGACGGGACGCGTGGCTGCTCTAGCCGGTCCCAAATAGGGCGGGAGCTTACGTTCTGGCCCGCGCGGGTGTCAACGGGCAAAACCGAGCAAAACGGTGGTCGGGCGCGATTAAGAGTGGGTAAGGCCTGGAGCGTGGTCGGCCTCGGCCACACTCCAGGCCTCACACGCTTTTCAGCACACCCGAATTCGCGCCGCTCGCCGCTTTGAGCTTTTGCCGGCAGCCGAAATGCACCATACTGCCGCAATGTCAGACTTAATCGCCATCGTTGGCCGGCCTAACGTCGGGAAATCCGCGCTGTTCAATCGCATCGTCGGCCGCCGCATCGCCATCGTTCACAACGAGCCCGGCGTCACGCGCGACCGCGTCAGCGCCGAGGCGGAGTTTCGCGGGCGACCTTACACCCTCGTGGACACCGGCGGCATCGGCTTGGTGCGGCGGGAAAAATCCACGGACGTCATCGTCAAGGCCACCGTCGAGCAGGTGGGCCTCGCCATCGAAGCGGCGCAGGTCATCATCCTCGTCGTCAACGTGCAGGAGGGCGTGGTGCCGTTGGACCGCGAAGTGGCCACCCGCCTGCGCCTCTGTGGCAAACCGGTCTTGGTGGCGGTCAACAAGGTGGACACCAGCCGCGTGGAGCCGCAGGCGATGGAATTTTCCGCACTGGGTTTTGAGAAGATTTTTCCCGTAACCGCGATCCATGGCGAGGGCATCGAGGCGCTGGTCGAAGCGGCGATCGCGCTGCTGCCAGTCCAGAGTTTGGAGTCCACAGTCCAGAGTCTGGAAGGCGAAGAGCCTGTGGACTCGGGACTCGGGACTCGGGACTCCGCTTTGAAACTGGCAATTGTCGGCCGCCCGAACGTCGGCAAATCCTCGATCATCAACGCGCTGACGAATTCCTCCCGCGTCATTGTCAGTCCGATTCCTGGCACGACGCGCGACGCCGTGGACGTGCCGTTTGAGGTCGAAACCGAAGGGGTGCGGCAGAAATACGTTTTGATTGATACCGCCGGCATGAGGAAAACGCGGCGGGTGAACGACACCGTCGAGTTTTACAGCATTCAACGCACGGAGGAGTCCATCGTGCGTTGCGACATCGCGGTGCTCGTGCTGGACGCCGAGAGCGGCATTTTGGAGCAGGACAAGAAAGTCGCCGACCACATCGTGGAAAACAAAAAAGCCTGCATCATCGTGGTCAACAAATGGGATCTCTACGAGGAATCCGTGCGCAAAGCGCGCGAGGAGGAAATCGCCCGCCGCCATCGCAAAACGAAGCACGAGGAGCGCGAGCGCATGACCACGCTCTCGGACTTTGGCCAGTGGGTGCAGGAGAAGTTGTTTTTCCTCGACTACGCGCCGGTGATTTTCGCCTCGGCCAAGTCGGGTTTTCAACTGGAGCGCCTGCTGGAAGCCGTGCGTTACGTGGCGGCGCAATTGCAGCAGAAAATTCCGACTTCGATTTTGAACCGCACCTTGCAGGACGCCGTGGAACGCCGCCAGCCCGTCAGCGCCCTGGGACACCGGCTCAAGTTCTTTTACGCCACGCAGGTCCGCCAATCGCCGCCCACGTTTCTGATGTTCGTCAACCGCGACGAGATGTTTTCCGACCCCTACAAAAAATATCTAGCCGGCGAAATGCGCCGGGCGTTCGGGTACGAGGGCTGCCCTGTGGTGCTCGTTCCGAAGGCCCGGCCGAAGACCATCGAACCGCTGCGCAAGTTCGGCAGCAAGCAGCCCGACAAGAATTCCGGACGGACGCGGGGCAAATACTCACGCGGGAAGGAGTCCGGGCGGGCAAAATCGAAGGCGTTCGCTTCCAGTCGCCCCGGCAAGGCTGGTTTTGCCCGCAAAAACGGGCCTGATTGACGGCCGAATCCATCGCGCCCCAAGCCGGCGTGCGCCAAGTCGCATTGCCTTCGCGGAACTCACACGCGGTCCGGTGTTTGGGACCTTCGAGTTGTTCCCAGAGCGCAAATTTGCCGCGGTGAACAACTCGCTGAAACCAAAACTATTTTCGCGCGAAAACCTGCGTCTTTATTGGTGAAAAACTTACCAGTAACTTTTCTTGAAAATTTTTCTTGGCAGCCACAATCCGTGGTATCAAGATACGGCCCGGTCCCCACTAATGGGGGAATTTACCGGTCGCACCGGTTGAGTTTTCCGAGGTTTTTAAGCTCTTTCTGTCGTTTTTATTACGACGAGCCTATGCCGCGAAAAGCCGTCGGTGGATTGATTAACCATTTTAACAATTTCATACTTAGAACGCCATGATTGATACTCAAGAAGAAACAATGCCCCCGGCCTCACAACCGGCCCGCCGTCGGTCGGCGAAAGTGAGCGCGACCCGTCCTACCAAAGCCCTCGGATTCGGTAAGAAACCCCTGCCCTTCGAGCGCACGTTCAGCGATGCGCGCGTCAAGCCCTTCGATCAGATCGAATGGGAACGCCGCACCGCGGAAATCACTGACGACGCCAAAAAGGTCATTTTCAAGCAGGAAAATGTCGAAGTGCCGAAGTCCTGGTCCTTGCTCGCGACTAAAGTGGTCGTCTCGAAATACTTTTACGGCGAGCAGAACACCTCCGAGCGCGAAACCTCGGTGCGCCAGCTCATTCACCGCATCTGCCGCACGATCACGGATTGGGGCGTGAAGGATGGGTATTTCAGCAAGGCCGACGGCGAAGTGTATTTCGACGAACTCACCTGGCTCTGTGTGAACCAATACGGCGCTTTCAATTCGCCGGTGTGGTTCAACGTCGGGCTGTATCAGCAATACGGCATTGGCAAGAACTCCGACAAGGGCAACTGGATTTACAATCGCAAGTCCGGCCAGGCGGAGCGCGCCTCGACCCAATACGAATACCCGCAGACCAGCGCCTGCTTCATCCAGTCTGTCGAGGATAACATGGAAAGCATCATGAAACTGGCGCACGCCGAGGCGATGCTTTTCAAATTCGGCTCCGGCACGGGCACGGACCTTTCGCCGATTCGTTCCGCGCGCGAAAAACTCAGCGGTGGCGGCCGACCGAGCGGGCCGATGTCCTTCCTGAAAGTTTATGACCAGGTCGCCAACGTGGTGAAGTCCGGCGGCAAGACCCGGCGCGCGGCGAAGATGAACACCTTGCGTGACTGGCACGGCGACATCGAGGAGTTCATTGACGCCAAGCAGAAGGAAGAACGGAAAGCTTGGGCGTTGATCGAGCAAGGCTACGACGGCTCTTACAACGGCGAGGCCTACGGCAGCGTCATGTATCAGAACGAAAACCTTTCCGTCCGCGCGAGCGACGAGTTCATGACCGCCGCCGTCGAGGGCAAGGAATGGTGGACTCGCGCCACCACCAGCGGCAAGCCGTTGGAGAAGAAAGACGCCGCCAAGCTCCTGCAGAAGATCGCCGAAGGCACCTGGACCTGCGGCGACCCCGGCATGCAATACGACGACGCCATTCAGAAATGGCACACCTGCAAAGGTACGGAGGCGATCCACTCCACCAACCCGTGCAGCGAATACGTTTTCCTCAATAACACTGCCTGCAATCTCGCCTCGTTGAACCTGATGAAGTTCAAGCGCGAGGACGAAACCTTCGACATCGAACGGTTCAAGGCCGCCGTGCGGATTTATATCACGGCCCAGGAAATCCTCGTGGACAACGCGAGTTATCCCACCAAGGACATTGCCGAGAACTCGCACATCTACCGCACGCTCGGACTCGGTTACGCCAACCTCGGCTCGCTTATCATGAGCTACGGCTTGTCCTACGACAGCGATGAAGGTCGCGCGCTCGCCGGGGCGCTTACGGCCATCATGACCGGCCACGCCTACGAGCAAAGCGCCGAGATCGCGGCCGCTACCGGCGCATTCCCGGGCTACGCGGACGCCCGGTGTTCCGGGGTCAACAAACCGCTGGAGAAAAACAACATAGCCGCCACGCTGGGGGTGATCCAGTTGCACCGTGACGCGGTCGAAGCCATTCACCCGAGTGCGGAATTCGGTTATCTCAAGGAAGAGGCCCGCCGTTGCTGGGATCGCGCGCTGCTGCGCGGCAAACAAGTCGGCTACCGCAACGCTCAGGTCACCGTGCTCGCGCCCACCGGCACGATCGCGTTCCTCATGGACTGCGACACCACGGGCGTCGAACCCGACATCGCGCTCGTGAAATACAAACTGCTGGCCGGCGGCGGTTTGTTGAAAATCGTCAACCGCACCGTGCCCGAGGCTCTGCATCGGCTGGGTTACGACGCCGACGAGATCGAGAGCATTATTTCCCATATTGAGAAGTTCGACACGATTGAGGACGTCGAAGACAACGGCCAGACGGTTCGCGGCGGGGTGAAGCCGGAGCATCTGGGCGTGTTCGATTGCGCCTTCAAACCGTTTCGCGGCCAGCGCAGCATCCACTATCTGGCGCACTTGAAGATGATGGCCGCCGCGCAGCCCTTCATCAGCGGGGCCATTTCCAAGACCGTCAACATGCCGGCCAACTGCACCGTGGAGGAAATTCGGCATACTTACGTCCAAGCTTGGCAAATGGGACTGAAGTGCGTCGCCATCTATCGCGACGGCTCCAAGCGTTCGCAGCCGCTAAACACCAAGAAGACCAATGAAGGTGGCGCCAAACCTGTGGTGGGCGCCAACCTGACTTCGCTCGAAGCGCGCATCAAGGAATTGGAAACCGAGGCCGTGAAGTTACGGGACGACTCCGGCAAACCGCTGCGCCGGCGACTGCCTGAGACGCGCACCGCCGTCACGCACAAGTTCGACATCGCGGGCCACGAAGGCTACCTCACCGTCGGCCTGTTCCAGGACGGCCAGCCAGGCGAGTTGTTCATCACCATGGCGAAGGAAGGCTCGACCATCGGCGGTTTGATGGATGCCATCGGCACCTTGACCAGCATGGCCTTGCAATACGGCGTTCCACTGCCCGCGCTGGTGCGCAAGTTCGCCCACCAGCGATTTGAACCCAGCGGCTACACCAAGAACCCCGACATCCGCAACGCCTCGTCCATTACCGACTACGTGTTCCGTTGGATGGCCATGCACTTTGTGCCTGGTTATCGCGAAGCCAACATCCCCAAGCGCGACCAACCGGAACTCGCCATCCCCGGCCTCACCGAGGAGCTAAAAAAAAAGATAAACCGGCCGGTGCCGGAACTCCAACTCACGGCGGACACCGACCTGTTTGAGGAAGAGGAAGAGGAAGCCGAAAACGGCCATGACTCCATCCAGAACGGATCCGCGCCGACAACCTCGGTACCCATGGTGAAGTCGTTGAGCGAATCGGTGGCGCACTTTCAGCAAGACGCACCCACCTGCCCCACCTGCGGCCACATCGCGGTTCGCAATGGCTTTTGCCACAAGTGCCTCAACTGCGGCGAGAGTTTGGGCTGCTCCTGAGCGAAGCCGCGCACCAGTCAGGCCGGGGAGGACACCCCTCTCCGGCTTGCGTCGGCTTCGGTGGGCGGATTGCGGGTTGCGGCAAGTGGCTGGCGGGCATTCAAGGCCGACGCATCTCAAAGTCCCGTTGGCGGTTGGGCAATCTCACTAAACCCGTGGCTTTAGCCCGGTGAACCCCGCGCCGAGCAATCTTTAGCCGCTTTAACGGCTTGGGAGGCGAAGCCGTTAAAACGGCTATGTGCCCCCCCCGGCGCTTGCTCCACCGGGCTAAAATTTGAATGTGTTCGCTTTGGTCCCAAAACATTAGCCAAGTGAGAGGAAAAGCATTTTACGGTGAAAAAGTCGTTGACATAAAGTCACCAGCATGGTGAGATAGCGGCATGCCGCTCTACACGAAGCGAAAAACCAAACTTCACCTCCAGTTGACCAACTCCG
>CAIKLQ010000532.1 GCA_903828255.1 uncultured Verrucomicrobiota bacterium | reverse complement strand
TGGGGCGATGGTTCCGTGGGGCAGACGCTCTTCGACGCGACTTGGACCAACCTGGTCAGTCTCAGTGGCGGGGCGGCCCACACGCTGGCGTTGCGCGGCGAGGGCACCGTGCTGGCCACTGGCGCGAATGACTTCGGGCAAACCACGGTTCCCACGGGCCTGGCTCGCGTGGTGGCGGCCGCCGCCGGGGGCACGCACAGTGTCGCCCTCCGGGAAGACGGCACGGTGGTGGCCTGGGGGGCGAATGACTCCGGGCAAACCAATGTGCCCGCCGGCTGGTCAAACGTGGTCGCGGTGGCGGCCGGGGCCACCCACAGCGTCGCGCTGGTGGCCGGTGGTTCGGTGACGATCTTTGGCGGCGACGTGCCGGCCATCAGCACGATTCCCACGGCGGCCACCAACGTCGTCGCAATCGCGGCGGCGGCCAGATACACCGTCGCCTTGCGGCGGGATGGCCAGGCGGTGGTCTGGGGGAGTGACTTGAACGGTCTGGACACGGTTCCCGCCGGCGCGACGAACTTGACGGCGGTGGCGGCCGGGGGCGCGCACATGGTCGCTTTGCGGGCCGACGGCGCGGTGCTGGCGTGGGGCGACGACACTTACGGTCAAGTCACGGTGCCCGCGGCGGTCAGCCACGCGGTGGCGGTGGCGGCGGGTGGGTATCACTCGCAGGCGATACTGGCCGATGGCACTGTGGTGGCCTGGGGCGCGGGAGTTAGTAACAAGATGGACGAGTGGCCGCATTATGCCCAGAGCACGGTGCCGGCGGAAGTGACGGACGGCACCGCCCTCGCGGCCGCCCAGTATTTCGGCGTGGCCGCGGTGCCGGCCCCGCCGCGCTTCCTGGAGCCGCTCCCCAGCCGGATTGGTTACACGCTGGGCCAGACGGTCACGCTGGAAGCCAAAGCGGCCGGTTGTCTACTGCTGCGCTACCTGTGGTTCCAGGATGGCACCTTGGTGGCGGGCGCTACCAATGCGACGTTGGCGCTCACCCACCTGGGGACTTATGCCGGGGCGACATACCTGGTCACCGTCAGCAACCTGGCCGGGGTGGTCACCAGCGGCAATCTGAGCCTGGAGCGGGACACCCTTTACGAGCCGCTGCAAATCACCGTGCAGCCGCAATCCGTCAACACCCTGCGCTCGGGCTCCGTAGTGCTGAGCCTTGGCGCGCAAGGGACCGGGCCGATTCGTTTCCAATGGCGCAAGGACGGTTCGCCGCTGGGCGGGGCGACCAATGAGTTTTACCGTGCCGCCACGGCGGAGTTGACGGACAGCGGCGGCTACTCGGTAGTGGTCAACAACGACTGGGAAACACTCACCAGCGACGCCGCGCAGGTCAATGTGCTGGACCCGCCGACCTGGCCGGAGAGCTACACCAACCGCACCTTGTCAGCGGGACAGACCCTCACGCTCACGGTGGATAACACCGGCAGCGGCCTTTTTGATTACCAATGGTACCATAACGGCCAGCCCATCGAAGGGGTGAACTCGAACCAGCTTGTCCTGGCTAGTCTCACCTGGCAGGACGAAGGGGAGTATGCGGTGAAAATCACCAACCCGGTCGGCACCATCAGCCGCACCTTCTATAACCTGCACGTCGTCTCGCCGCCGTACTTGCTGACGGATGTGGCGGACGTGGCTTCGCCGCGCGGCACCAACGCCGAGTTGTTTGTCCGGGCGGGTGGCGAGCCGCCCCTGACGTATCTTTGGTATCAAACGAACGGGGTGATGCCGGACGAGTTTCACACGAACCTCGTGGTGCTCAACGTGGCCTACGCCCACACCAACCTGTCCTGGCATGTGGTGGTATCAAACTCCATGGGCACCAGCACCAGCCGCGAGGCGCGGCTGACGATCATTGAGCCGCCGACCATCGTGACGCAGCCGGTGTCGCTGCTGGCCGAGCCGAACACGGAGGCGCGGTTCAGCGTCGTGTGCGGC
>CAIKLQ010000531.1 GCA_903828255.1 uncultured Verrucomicrobiota bacterium | reverse complement strand
CTCGCTTCAGGCAGGCTGAGCCGCATGAATTGGATTCATTGGGCTTTGCTCTCTGCCTTTTTCGCCGGCCTCACCGCCATCCTCGCCAAGATCGGGGTGAGCGGGGTGGATTCAAATGTGGCGACGGCGGTGCGTACGACCATCGTGCTGCTGTTCACTTGGAGCATCGCGCTGGCGACGAACCCGGTGGCTTCGGTGCGGCAGTTGTCGCCCCGCACTTTGGTCTTTCTCGCGCTTTCCGGCGGGGCGACGGGACTCTCCTGGCTCTGCTACTTTCGTGCGCTCCAACTGGGTCCGGCATCCCGCGTTGCACCCGTGGACAAGTTGAGCGTGGTGTTTGCCATCGCGCTGGCGGCAGTGGTGCTGGGAGAAAAGCTGAACTGGCACCATTACCTCGGCGGAACGCTCATTGTGGGCGGCGCGATCATCCTAGCTTGGGCCTGATCTCGCGACGCCGACGCCCCGCGTTGAGCGGAAGCCCAGTTTTGCTGTCACGCGCGGCTTCGCTTTCAATCACAAGGCTGGGATTATCCCGCGCCATTCGTTAACCCTGGCCACAGCACTTTTTGTATTTCTTCCCGCTACCGCAGGGGCACGGATCGTTGCGGCCAATCTTGGACTGTCCCCGTAAGCGCTCCGGGTATGCGTAAGTGTCGGACGCCGGCGGCGGCGTGGTGTCGTACGGCAGGCCGAAGCACTCGAACACCGCTTTTGATCGGTCGAAGATTTGACGCTCGGACATCTCGGCCCGCTCGCACATCAGGTTCATCGAGCCGAAGTCGTCGCCGAGGAAATGGATCAAATCCAACGGCTCGTAAGTCACGGCAACTTTCCGGCTGCCATCCACCTGGAGCACTTCAAGCGACGGCAGGCAGCACATGACCATCATCTGAAACGCCTCGGTCTCCAGATTGCAGAAATAATGCCAGTATGGCCAGGCATCATGGAAGGCCGCGTAGAAGCGGCGAATCTCAGGAATCGAGTGAATTTCGCGCGGATCGTCGTCGTAGCCTTCGATGGCGAACATCATCTTGTTCATCAACTCCTGCAATCGTCGTCCGGCAGGCAGCTTGTCGGGTGCGTATAGACTCAGGAAATGGCTGAAGTCGCACTGCTCCACTTTGGCGCGGCTGAACTGGTAATAAATAAGGTCGTGTCCCATGAAAGTATTACGAGTGTTTTAGCGGTCGGGCCGGTCGAGAGCTTTTCTTTCGAGGAAACGCGAACAAATCCACAACCTTTACCCGGAGCACACGAGCAAACTGCTCCAACCCCGCAACCGAAGGCGCGTTCACGCCGCGCTCGACCAGACTGATGAAATCCACCGAGCAGCCGAGCAATTTCGCCAGCCCGGCCTGCGTCAATTGCCGGGCGTGGCGCAGTTCCGCGATCCGCCGGCCAAGTTTCTGTTGCAGCATGGGGGTGGAATACCACACCCGGCAGACGATGGCAACGGAGCTAAACTACGGATTGATCCAGACGGGGCACGTGGCCGACGATGCGTCCGCTGAAAATGGTTTCGCCGAATCGCTGGCCGTTGCCGTGGTCAAAAAGTCCTTTCACGCCGTTGCGATGGTGGACCCCGTCCGCCAGGTGTTGGCGCAGGCTTGAGGGTAGGTTAGCCTTTCGGTCATGGCCCTCGACCGAGACCGACTGAAAACCAGGCTCACGCACCTGGCCTCGCAGAACATTTTCATCGGCACATCTTCCTGGAAGTACTCGG
>CAIKLQ010000530.1 GCA_903828255.1 uncultured Verrucomicrobiota bacterium | reverse complement strand
GCTGGGACAATTTGAACCAGACGCGCCACCTCACCGGCATCGCGGCCAACGACTGCCATCAGAACGTGGGCTTTCGCGGAATCTACACGGCGGCGGACACGATCCGCGTCGAGGACACCAGCCCGAAGACGCTGAAGGAATTCAAGCTGAACTGGTTCACCCGGCCTATCGCGAAGTTCTGCTTTGGTCCGCTCGAACCGGATCGAAAACTTTTCGGCGTGCAACTGGACCCTTACGAACGCTCGGCGCGGTTTGTGAATACCCATGTCCTCGCCCGCGAATTGACCGAGCCGGCCATCTTGGATTCGCTGCGCGCGGGCCGGGTGTTTATCGGCTTTGACATGATTGCGGACAGCTCCAGTTTCCAGTGGTTTGCCAGCGACAAGTCAGCCGCCGCCGCCGTCATGGGCGAGGCGCTGCCATTCGCCAATGGGATCCGCTTGCACGCGCGCTCGCCGCTGCCCTGCCGGTTCACCATCGTCAAGGATGGCGGGGTGGTGTACCAATGGGAAGCCCGCGCGATAGAGTGGGTGCCTTCGCGATCAGGCAAATACCGCGTGGAAGCCGAACTCAAAGTGGGCGACGATTGGGTGCCGTGGGTTTACACGAACCCGATTCACTTGCAGTAGCAAACTTTGGGAGCAACGGTGCGCTACCGGTCCCCGGTCGCAGCGCGGGATTGAGGGAGTGGGCGCGGAATCAACTGGGGCTTCATTGGCTGGCCACGCGCGTCAGGGACGGGAAAATCTTGTCCAACGAAACCCCGCCGGGTAATGCTTCCGGCCATGATCGAAACCAACTCCATAACTTCGCCCGCCTCACTCAACCTTTGCTCCCGCCGCCGCTGGCTCGCCGCCGTTGCCAGCGCGACGTTGGCAGCTCCGTTGGTTGGTTACGCAAAACCGCGAACTTCCAACCGCCGCGATTTCCACGTCTGCCTCGCGCCCCCAATCATCGAACGCGAACCGGAGTTGCTGGAAATCGTCCGCGCCGCCGGGGTGGAAACCGTCTGGCTGGCGGGCTTCTTCTATGGCTTCAAGCCGTATCCCAACGAGCAAATCATCCGCGCCCAACGCCTTGCCGCCAGCGCCGGACTGCGCACGGAGTTGATCACCATTCCGCTCGGGCATCCTGGCGATTCGCTCGGCTCGCGCGACGGCGAATTCCCGCTCACGCCGCCGCCGCGCTGGCGGTTGGGCGAACGGTTCGATGGCAAACGCTACGCCGGCACCTCGTTGCACGCGCCGGCCACCGAGGAAAACGCCGCCGCCTTGCGAGATCTCCGGCGCCTCGGTTTCCGGCAGGCGTTCGTGGACGACGATTTCCGGCTCGCGCGCGGCCCGGGCGAAATTGGCGGCTGCTTTTGTGCCGAACATCGCGCGGGATTTCTCCGCACGCACGGCTTCGTTGCCGCGCGCTGGAGCGAATTGCTCGACGATGTGCGCGGCCGCCGGCTCACGAAGCTGCTACGCGCGTGGGTGGACTGGACTTGCGATCAACTCACCGCGTCCTTCCGCGCCCAGCAACGCGCCTTCGGCGGCGAGTTCGGCAACATGATCATGTACCTCGGCGCGGAGAAGGCCGGCATCCGGTTGCGGGATTATCGTCGTGCGCTCGTGCGGGTGGGTGAGTTGATGTTCGACGATGCTTCGTTCAGTCGCGTGAAAGGCAAAACCGACGAGCTTTTCAGCGTGCTGTTCCATCGCCGCTTCGCTGCGCCCGAACGCGCCTTCAGCGAAACCACGGCGTATCCGGCGGACAAACTCTCCGCCGCGAACATGGCCGCGAAGCTCACCATTTCCACTATCGCCGACGTGCGGCACACGATGTTCATGAGCGGCCTCACCCCGTTCCCGCGCCCGCACTGGACCACGCTCGGCCCGGCCATGCGCGAGCAAGCGCGGCGGCATGAACTCGTCGCCGGCCAGCGTCCGCGCGGCCCGTTCAAGCATGTTTGGGGCGAGGCGCAACGCTATGTGGGCAATGACCAGCCGTTTAGTCTCTGGCTGGCCGCAGGCGTGCCGTTTGAAGTCGTGGACGAGCCGGCTCGCGACGGCTGGAATTTTCTGTCGGACTTTGACATCCGCGAATGGCCGCAAACCAAACCCCACTTCTCCGGCCAACTGGTTGTCCGCAAACAGCCAGCCGAGGAAGGGCCGCGCCTGGAGGTTGTTCCCGAAACCCTCGACGCCTTGTTCGCCTTCAAGCGCCGCATCCGCGCCGCGCTCGCGAACGTGCCGGTGGTCGAGGAAGAAACCCCGATAGTTTGCGCCTGGTATCCTTCTGTCCGGCGCGTGCTCCTGTGGAATTTGCTCCCGGAGCCCCGCCGCGTCACGGTCAGTTTCCGCGGACGGCAGCGCCCGGCGGAGCTTGGCCCGCTGGGCAGCGCTGTGCTGGAAGAATTCCCGGCGTGACGCCCAGGCTGGACGCCGAACGGTCGCCCAGAGGAATGTCATCGGCTGGCCGAACCCGCCGCGACCGGAGGCTTCACTCTTGTCGCCGCCAACAAAATCGTTGTGGGCGACTGACTACTGGCCATCGCGGGGAAACGTGAACCGGAATGTCGCGGCCGCAACGCCACCCAAACCATCAAGATGGTGCTGGCCGTTTATCCCGCCGCTTTCACCGACCGACGCACGCCGTTCCCGCTGGCCGAATGCACGCATCCGCTGACCGCAGGCAAGCGCTGACCTCAATTCGTTTGGCTCCTTTCCCGGCGGAAACAAATGCGCGATTCATTTCTTTCTGTCGCGTTCGTGGCGGAGGGAATAGACTCTTCCCCCAGTCAGCGTGGCCCCATGGTGGGGACTGTCTGAGAACTTACCGAATATGAAAACTAGCCAGGAACAACTTCCCTCACGTCGCGAATTCATCAAAACCACCGGGCGGCTCGCCGCGGCTTCGGCGTTGGCGGGCGTGGCTATTCCCCACGTCCATGCCGCCGAGGACAACACCATCCGCCTCGCTTTGATCGGCTGCGGTGGCCGGGGCAGCGGCGCGGTGGCCAATGCCATGTCCGCCGGCGGACTCGTTTTGGGCGACGACAACGGCACCAAGCGAGCCGCTGGCACCGGCGCGGGCGGCCCGATCAAGCTCATCGCCATGGCCGATCTGCGCCAGGACAAGTTGGACCAATCGCACAACGCGCTGAAGCAGACCTTGGGCGACTGGATTGACGTGCCGGCGGAGCATCGCTTCCTGGGTTTCGACGCCTATCGCAAGGCGATTGATTGCCTGCGCCCCGGCGACGTGGCGATCCTCACCACGCACGCCGGCTTCCGCGCGCTCCATCTGGAGTACGCGGTGCAGAAGGGCATCAATGTTTTCATGGAGAAAGTTTTCGCGCCCGACCCCGGCGGCATCAAACGCATCCTCCGGGCCGGCGAAGCCGCGGAGCAGAAAAACCTCAAGATCGGTGCCGGGCTGATGTGCCGCCATTCCTCGGCCCGCCAGGCCATGATCCAGAAGATTCGCGACGGCGCGATGGGCGACATCCAGCTCATTCGCGCCTATCGCATGGACTCCGGCTACTTCATGCCCCCGTTTTCGCGCAGCGAGAATGAGCTGCTCTGGCAACTCAGCCCCGGCCATCCCTACCAGTTCCTCTGGTCCTCCGGCGGCATCTTCATCGAGCTAATGATCCACCAGATTGACGAGTGTTTCTGGATCAAAGATTCCTGGCCCGTTTCGGCCCATGGCGTCGGCGGGCGCGTTGCTGGCAGCACGGATTGCAGCCAGAACCTCGACAGCTACGCCATCGAATACACTTTCGCCGACGGCACCAAGGCTCAGGTGACGGGGCGCTACACTCCAAAATGCCATGAAGACTTCGCCACCTACGTTCACGGCACGAAGTGCGCCGGGAAGTTTTCCGGCAACGTCCATGCCCCGACCTCCTGGCTCTACCAGGATCAACGCGAGCAATCCGGTATCGCTTGGCGGGCGCCCAAGGAAACCGTCAACCCGTGGCAGGCTGAATGGGACGTGCTCCTGAGCGCCATCCGAAACAACAAGCCGCACAACGAATCCCGCCGCGCCGCCCTAGCCAACCTCGGGGCCATCATGGGCCGCGCCGCAGTCCACTCGGGGCAAATCATCACCTGGGATGAAGCCCTGGCATCCAACTTCCAATTCTGCCCCAACGTGGATGCGCTGACCGCCAACAGCCCCGCGCCCGTGCAGGCCGATGCCCAAGGCCGCTATCCTGCGCCCATCCCGGGCAAGACGGTGGAGATTTAGCCGGCGTTGATTGCTGGGGCGGGAAGAGCGGCATTGTCCCGCAGAACCTGTTAGAGAAGTAGCCGCCGACATCAGGAGGCTCGGTCGCTTGACCGTCGCGGCGCTCAAAACCCGGAAGCTTTCAGCCTCCTTATGTCGGCTGCTACGCCGGAGGCTCGGAGTGTTAAACTCGAACTCCGAAGTGGAACTGGCGAATGACCGGGGAAGCTGCCGTGGAGCGCGGGTCTGTGACCCGCAGCGGATCGCTACCCCCGAGGGCTCTGGAAAAATTCTCACCCACACCACTGCCGACGCGCTGCGGGTCACCGACCCGCGCTCCGCCGGTAAAGCCAGCGCCCCGGTCCGTACCAAGAGCGCTTCCATTTCGAAGTTCGGGTTCAACCCGCATCGGGCAAAATCACTTTCGCCTTCGGTGAGCCTTTGTGCTTAAACTTCCGCAGTAATGAACG
>CAIKLQ010000529.1 GCA_903828255.1 uncultured Verrucomicrobiota bacterium | reverse complement strand
GAGCCGCTGGTTTTGGAATTGTGTGGCCCCGATGTATTTACGCTGCGTCAGCTCGTACAGTTGTCAGCGCGACTGAGCGGTGTACGAGGTGGGAGGGGGCGTCCGGTGCTGGCACTGCCACGCTGGCTTGGCCGCTTGCAAGCCACCCTGATGGAACTGGCGCCAGGCGAACCCCTGATGAGCCGCGACAACCTCGATTCCATGAAGAGTGACAACGTTGCCAGCGGTAACGTGCCTGGTTTGTCCTACCTTGGTATCGAACCCGCGTCGTTGGTGCCGATTGCGTCGGCGTATCTGGGGAGTAGGTAGGCAATTTTGGGCTAGCGGTGGACAGCGATTGGGGCACGGGCACCCGCCTCATGCTGTCAAATGCCCAGAAATCGGCGGGTACCCATGCCCCAATCGCTGTGGCGGCGGTTCACGATGTGAATATTGAGCCTCTCGATGGACAAGTTGGCAGCGAACGAGGTCTACACGGCGCCTGCCCTCAAGCTCGCGTTGACTCGGCGGATCAGCCGTTACGGGCTGCGTCCTGGAAAGCTAAGCGGGAGCTGAGGTTCACGCCGTGCCTGAAAGTACTGCCGCAATCAACGTGAACTTGCAATTTGACACTTCCCGTCTGTACTTTGCGATTGCTCAGCCGCACCGGATGAACGAAACTCGGTAGGCGCCATGACTGTCACTACTCGAATGAACCAACTATTTAGACCAGCTCCGTTAACTGCCGTCTTGGTGGGCATTGTGGCGGCCGTTTGGTTTCTGTCCGCCAGTTATTTGGATTTGACGTTGTTTTCGTCGCAGAAATCGGTTCTGCTACTTAAGGTTGGAGCTGTCGACGGTGCGACTTTGAGCCATGGGGAAATTTGGAGGCTTGTAACGTCTCAGTTCTTGCATGTGCATTTTCTTCACATGCTTTTCAATTTGTTCGGTATCTATGTACTCGCGAATTCGATTGAACACCACGCCGGAACACTGGCGCTGGGGTCCACTTACTTCGTAGGTGGAACCGTCGGCCAGTATTTCAGCGTGTCCTTTCATCCTGACCTCGTGAGTTCTGGCGCATCCCAAGCACTCATGGCGCTTTGCGGGTTCGTACTTGCGGGTTCTCGCCGCTTACGCTTTTCACGATTTGTGGTCATTGGTGCGCTGGTGATTTCCGGGATACAGGCGGTTCTTGATATCGCCGTGAGCGCATCGATTAAGTCAGGGCACGGGTTCGGTTTCGCCGCAGGCGTACTAATCGGATTGGGCGCTATCGTTTTTCTGAACAAATGGTCAAAACCGAAAAATTCAATCAGACTTGTCGCTCCCAGCACCCCCTTACGCGGCGCGGATAAACCAAAACGGTGAGCGACAGCTATCCGGATTCATGTTTGTCCTGGTTGTGTCAATTCAAGTCAATGAACACAATTGCAGCAACTTCCCCGCGGGTGGGTTGAGTCGGGCAGGCCGGGGCGATTTCAAAAAGCGGAGCGTATGCGCGCCGGGCTGCCCGACCCAACCCGTCGCACACCAAGCGATGCTCGCCACTCCGGCGAAGCCGAACTACTCGGCCGTTCCGCCGCCAAGCTTCAAGAAGTCTCCATCCTTGCCCAGCGACAGCAAGCCGCTTTGCGCATAG
>CAIKLQ010000528.1 GCA_903828255.1 uncultured Verrucomicrobiota bacterium | reverse complement strand
CTGCTGCCTCTGCATCGCCAGCGACGACGAAGGCAACGGCCCCGGCGCCATCCACGAAGTCACCGCAGCCCCCTGACTGGAACGCAAACGACACTCCCCCCGCGTCCTGGGTCAAGCAGCCTCCGGGAATACGAGGACCGCGCCGCGCCGAAAACCGCCGCCAGGTGTGGAGCTAATCCGAACGCCCTCGACGATCGACCGGAACGGCGCGGGCAGCGGTTGGCCCTTGGCTTTGCCAACCCGCGTTCGCTCTAGCGAACAGGGTTAGGCCAAGTCATCTTCATCTCAATCTCTCCACCTCGTCAAGCAATGCAATGTAATCTCGCGGCTGTCGGGCTGGCGGCTTCCGATAATACGGCACGAGAAACGCATCGCGAAAAAATGAAATGCTGAAATAGTCGAGCCAAATCTCCTGCGGCAAATTATGAAACGCATCTGCGAGATCGGATGCCTGCTCGCCGTGACCACTCGCCGCCAGCATCCGAATGTCAACGAGGGCGTGGTGAAGCATATCGCACAGCTTCTTCCGCTGCTCCTCATTCGGTAACTGTGAATCCGGGTGCATCATGCGCAAGTGGCCTAACGCATCAGCCCACCGATGGCGGTCCGCCACCAGCTCCCGAATTGCCAGAGCCCACAGCCGAGCCGCCATTCGGTGAAGCGCCGGGTTGAACGAAACCGCTACGCCAAGACATACGTGCGTCGGACAGGAGGAGAGCAGCATTGCGGGAGCGGCGTCCAAACGGCGAGCGCACGCCGAGATGCAGCAAGGAGGACAGGACAAGACCCGTTCCCGACAACGGGAATCGGTCAAAGGTCGTTCGCTCTAGCGGACCTTGGTTAGGTGCTTCTTCGGTAAATTCTGTGTGCAACATAAACCAGTGGCAGACCAATAGCCGCACTCAACAACGACGCAAGGCCGATGCCGTAAACCCAAGCCATCCCCGGGCCGTCATCACCGCCGGGCCACTGCGAGGCTGCAAAAAACCAACTCGGCAACAAACACGAAAGGCAAATCAGCGCGGCGATGAAAGTCGGTCTCGTCCGTCGCATCGCGTATTGCGCAACCATGAGCGCTGATAGCGGCAAGAGGACCAAGTGCGGAATCGTGAACCAATAGAACGAACCTGCGTAGCCGGGCAGAATGCCTGTGACCGTGTAGGCCATCCAAGAGTGAACAAGGAGACCGGCACAAACCAAAACAGATAGAATCGGTGCGAGCGTCATAAAGCACCTAACCGGTATTCGGCAGCGAAAACGCCGTGTATCCCCACCTGGTCACGAACTGGGCACCGCGGCGTGTCTGGTTGCCTGGATTGTATCTGAGGAGATCTGGAGGGCGAGATTGCGTCGGACAAAGGCTGCGTTCGCCAACGGGACTGGCGACCGCCGCGCCCGCTTGTGGCGGAGCGGGTGTTCTGGAAATGGGGTGTTCATGCAGACCCATGCCGGCAATCTGCGCCGGAGCGCGTGACGGCGCAAGCCCGCATTTTGTCGGGGGGCTGGTCAGTGCGCGTCAGTAGGTCGGTGGGCGGCGTGCGTCGGACAGGCGGAGAGCAGCATTGCGGGAGCGACGCCCCAACGGCGAGCGCGCGCCGAGATGG
>CAIKLQ010000527.1 GCA_903828255.1 uncultured Verrucomicrobiota bacterium | reverse complement strand
GTGCACATGACACCACGCCGTCATCGCCGACTTGCACCCCGGAACTGAGTTTGCTCCTCGTTTGGCAGTGTATAAATAACGTGGAACGCCGATAACGGAATCAGAATGAATGTCTGTTACAATTCTGAATGGTTCAAGATCTGGCTGGAACTCGCCAACCAGCCCCATGCCCCTGAACGTGTTTGAACGGCAACGTGGCCGAAATCCATGCCCCGTTCGGTGCGAATGAGGAGGTGGAGTGGTTCCGGGAATTGACCGGAGCGCGGAGAGTGGTGGCGACTGGGTTTCAGGCGATGTTCCGGTTTGTCATAAGTGCTGGCCAACCGGGCGCGACCGGCGCAAATTTGGAAATGCGAAGCGACCTCGACGAACCCCGCCCCAGTATTTGCGGGCTGCGATTTCCCCGGCCCATAGAATTTTGGGTGCCGCTCCTAACTTGCGCTTGGGGGCTGCTGTTTCCCGGACTACCTGTTGCCGCCGCCGCCGCTCGCTCCAGCAAGCAGCACTTCGATTACGTGCGCGATGCCGCCGTTTGGCGGACGCCGCCGATTCGCCCGGAAGGTTTTCAATTCGAGGTTCAGATTTCGTCGCTGGGAAACTCCTACGAGGTTGAACGCGTCCGCCAGTCCATCCGCGGTCACAATCTCGGCGAATACGTTTCCGCGCTGGCTCCGGCGATGGCTGCCGAATGGGGCTATTCGTTCACGCATCTGGATGGCCAGACCGACGGGGCCGGCCGCCGGATTCAGGCCGGTTACCCCAGCCCACCAGCGAACCGGGCCGAATGTCTCCCGGTGATCGAAGCCTTCCTCAAACGTCAGTATATCGCCGGGGCTGCGCATCCCTGGTCGTCCATGAATGGCCATTTTCCCTGGCATCATTACGCGGCCGAGTTTGGATTTGACCAACTGGGCAGCGAGATTGGCGAGAGCATCAACAACTACCAGTGGCATGTCGCACTGACCCGGGGCGCGGCCCGGCAATACCATCGTCCCTGGTTCATCGATTTCTCCGCTTGGCACGGGCCCAGTATCACGGATTACTCAGCCGGAAAGATCTGGGGCGAAAACAGCGGCGTGGATCACGGCCATTCCCTGAGTCTGTTTGAGCGAGCGCTTTTCATGAGCTACGTGGCCGGCGCCAACCAAATCACCGCCGAAGCCGGTGGCGCGCTGGCGTTCCTGACTACGCTGGACGATCAATCGCGTTACCAACTCAGTCCGTACGGTGAGGTGTGCCAGCGTCTGCGCGAGTTTTCGCTAGCGCATCCCGACGTCGGTATTGCCTGCACTCCGTTCGCGGTCGTCATGGATTTTTATCACGGGGCCTATCCGGGCTTTGGGAAACGCAAGGCGTTCTGGCAATTTGATTACAATGCGGGCGACACCATGACCTGGGAGTTGATCAACCTGATCTGGCCGGGCGGTTGGGAGGTCATGGGGCGAAAGGAGCGCGGCGCGATGGTCAATGGCCCCTTCGGCGACACCTTTGACGTGCTGCTGCAAAACGCGTCGGCCGCGGTCCTGAACAGTTACCCGGGCTTGATTCTATCCGGGGACCTGCGGTTGTCGGTCGCTGAGGTGACGCGGTTCACTAACTACGTTCATCAGGGTGGGACGCTCCTCCTCAACACGGCCTACCTCCGGGAGTTCCCGGAATACGCAAAGCTTTCGACGGTCGGTTCACGGCAAAATCTGACCGCCGGAAAGGGCCGGGTCATTGTGTATGGGCCGGATTTCCAAGTGGACCAGCTTCCGGCGCTGCTGCGGGAGCAATTAGCCCGGAACTTGCCGGTTAAGGTGTCGCCGGGCGTGGAATACGCCGTCAACGTGCAGCCGAATGGTTTCTGGGTGACGCTGATCAACAACGAGGGTGTGACCAAAGAACCGCGAAAGCCGGCGGTGATTGATGCTACGCAAGGTCGCACCGTTTCCGTTTGCTACCAAGGGCGCGCCCGCGTCCGATCGGTGACGGACATCAAGAACCGGCGAACTTGCGGGTTGCAGCAGGGTCGGGAAGTCTCCGTCAACCTCCCGGCTGGCGAACTGGCGATTCTGGAATTCCGATTGAAATGATCTGGGGACCGGAATCGCGCCGACTCCGGATCGCCCGTTAAATCGCGGACCGCCGGGTGTTTTGCGGTCAAAATATATTT
>CAIKLQ010000526.1 GCA_903828255.1 uncultured Verrucomicrobiota bacterium | reverse complement strand
GGCGGCGAGTAGGCACGGGCAGAGAGAGCAGCCGTTGCGAACGCGATGGCGACCGGATAGGCCGGCGATTCTGTAAACTTGAAGTTCATTTCGTTTGCCGAAGCGCCCCTCGCCCGGATCCTCACCCCACGGTTGGGGTGAGGGTGGTTCCGCGAAAGCGGTGACCGGGCGAGGGGACACTTGGTTTGCGATCAGGATTTGGTCTTGTTTCCTCGTGCCACGGCCAAGCCAGCGAGGCCCAATAGCGCTAGGCCCAGCGTCGTCGGTTCAGGGACGGCTTGCCAGGTCCAGGACTCAATCGTGCTCGCGGAGGACAAATCGGGATTCAGGATTTCGTTCCCAAGCGAGTCACCAACATAGAGCCGGTACGTCGCGGAGAAGAACTGACCGGGCGACGTCAGGCCCTGATCCACGGCATACGTGTTATGGTCCATCATGCCGTCCCATTGCCATTTGGTGGAACTGCCGGCGGTGCCGAAAATGCCGGAATAGGCATTCGGGGAGTTCGTGCCATACTGGCCGACGGCCAGATAACATTCGAGGCCGGTGCTGCGTGAGAGGCAGTCAATCCACAGACTGGCACCAGCACCATAGGTGGTTTGGATCCGGTTGAGGATGTGGGTCGCTGGATCGGGATTGCTCCGGTTCATGTCATCCCAGCCGAGGCGGCGGCTGTATTCCGTGCCATTGAGCACGCCCCACGGTTGCGCCGGATCGTAAGTGCCTAGGGGCGCAAGATTCAGGACGGGCACAATGGCGGGGTCGGCAACGCTCAGTCGCAGGGCGCCCGAGTCAAAGCTGGCCATGAGCATCGTCATGGGCATCCAGGAAGGCGGGCTGGCAAAAGGTTGGGCGGAGGCGGACGTTCCGCAAATCGCCACAGCCAATGCTGCGGCGCGGAACAGGAATTTGAACTGAGTCGGTCTTGATTTCATAACAAGTCTTTCTGCAATCGTACGGTTTTGAGATTTATTTTAATTCTAACAATTGTTGTTGGCTGGCTCGACCCGCAACTGCGCCAATGCGCAATGGGGCCGGGTTTGCAGCCGGTTAAGGAATATAACGGAACCGCGACAACTCACTAAAGCTGTCGCAACAGCGGCGGGATGCGGAATTAAACCGCAGTGGGGCGGGGCGGCGGCGTGGGAGGTTTCGTTCTAAACGAACTGGTGAAAATGGCGAAACACGGCTGATCATCATCCGTTGCCGGTGAGGATAAAATCAAGTTCTCGGCTGTGAGGTAGAGGTCAAGCTTCACGATGCGGTTCGGCGCGCTCTGGCTCTCCTGGCGCTCTTTGCCGCGCTCATCCTTGATGACTTTGCAAATGGCGCAGGGATGTTTGCCGTCGAAAGTTTGAGTGAGGGCCTCGCCTAATGGACACGTGCGCAGGTTGGTGGCGAGCATGTTTGTCCACGCCACGGTCTGGAGCAAAGCCCAATGCCCGCCGAGGGCGAGAGTGCAGAGGGCGATCAACAGCCAATGTCGTAGTTTGCGAACCACGAATGATAAGTAATGGAAAAGCGCAAGAGGTGGCAAGCCAAAGT
>CAIKLQ010000525.1 GCA_903828255.1 uncultured Verrucomicrobiota bacterium | reverse complement strand
TTCTTCTGCCAGTCGCGGTTCACGTCCCAGCCGAAGGCGATGAAGAACTTGTTGATGAAGTCGGTGCGGACCTCGGATTCCTGGTAGGCCAGCGACAGATAGCGGCCCTGGTTCGCCGCGAAATCCGCCACGAGCGGTTGAACTTGGGCAAAGGCTTCGTCGAAAGTCGGCTTCCCGATGCGCCGCGTAGCAAGTGCGCCCGCCGCCGGATCTCTGCTCCAAAAACTCACTCACCCAGGAAGATCGGCCGCACATGACGCTCGAAGAGGTTGTGCGTCACGCCCTGCGCGATTTCGTCTCGATGGCGCTTCAGCAAACCGAGGTAACGCTCCGATTTGTGGGCCGCAACTTTATAGCCGACGTGCAGCAGTTGACGGAGGTGCGGATTGAATTCTCCGCACTTCTGATCGTGGCGCACGGCCGCCGCCAGTTGCGCGCCCGTCCACCGGGCCACGGCCGCCGCAGCGGGCAGCTTTGCGCGATCAATGTCAATCACGCTGGCATACGGCCCGCAAAGCTCGTCTATGTGCGCGAGAGCCTCGGCATAGATCTCCTGCGCAAGCGCCAAACCGGCGCCGCCAGCCGCCGCCAGCCCGATGATTTCCTCCAGCCATGTCGTACCGGCGGTCTTGACGTGCAAGCCGGCGTGGTGGCGCTTAATCGCCTGATGAATCGGGCCGTAAATCGAGAACTTGTCGCTGCCGGAGTGGACGCTGAGTTTGAGATTTTCCGGCAGGCCATATTGCTTGATCGCAAAAGCAATGACGCAAAGATCGTCATTAAACTCCCGCTCGAATTGCGGCACGTTGCCGACGTAATCCACGCCCTTGTTGAAGCGGCCGGTGAACTTGGGCGCGATCGTTTGCAGCGGCAATTGTTCGTCCGCCAACGCCGCCAGGATGATCAGCAACTCCGTCGGCGTCTGCGGCGAATCGGTTTCGTCCAGCGAGACTTCGGTGATGAAACTCCCCTGCCCTTTCGCCTTCGCGATGTGCCGATAAATCATCCCGGCCTCCTGCACGGCGAAAAGGTATTT
Source organism: uncultured Verrucomicrobiota bacterium (assembly GCA_903828255.1). Classification (GTDB taxonomy): domain Bacteria; phylum Verrucomicrobiota; class Verrucomicrobiia; order Limisphaerales; family JADLHS01; genus CAIKLQ01. The sequence goes on along the minus strand of CAIKLQ010000525.1, from coordinate 13,621 downwards.
GCGCGCGACGCACGCGACGTCGTCGCGCGAAATGGTGACGGTGGGTTGAACCCCGGGAATTTCCACCCCACCGGTCAGTTCGGGGTGGCGATCGGCGAACGTCCGCACCGCATCCGACGCAGCGGGTTTGCCGATGGAATCCGCCACGTCAATCGTGAAAAAGTCCGAGTGCGGAATAAACCGGTCCACGGTTTCCAGCCGGATATGGTCGGCGTCCACATGCCACGGGTTGCGCCAGCCAAGTTTCTGGACGGCGGCCGCGGCGGCGGCGTGAACGCTGGCCGGCTCAGATCCGATGATGAGATGCTCGCGGTTGGATTTGTTCCACACCGGAATGATTTCCACACCGCGCCCGGCGGCCAGCGCGCAAGCCTGCAACTGCGCCGTGGCGGCTTGCGCAAAACGGTCGCCGACCCCGAGTGAGTATTTCGCCAGCTTCAATGATGATTGCATAATTGGAATCCCAAGTTTGTCTGCCGAGCAAAGCTACCAAACCGTGGCGCGACAGGTCATGCTTAAACGCAAGCTCCCGATTACTTCCAACTGAGGAACTCCTTGGGATCGCGGAGGGAAATTAGCCCCAGCCCCGCAAACGTCAGCGCGCTGGTCACCCCCACTCTTGGACGTTGAAATTCGAGTAGGGGGGCTGCGCCGAACAACCAGCAAAACGAGTTCCGGCAGCGGCCTCCGTAAAGCCGAAGGAGTGCCCCATCTGATCGAGGTCACAGGAGTCCCACGCGGTGACGAGTCGCGCATCGCCGCTCGGAGTGCGGACGCCTTCGTCCGTGCGTTCCTGGGCCAGGGCGTTGCGCGGACGAGACGTCAGCACTCCTGCCGCCCCGACTCAGCCGTGAGATCGAAGCGTTCGAAAAACCGGCCCAGCAACAACAAACCGAAGCCCGCCTCCACCGCCAACACCACCGCGGCCGCCACCGCGCCGACCATCACCCCCAACTCATGCCCAGCAAGTTTGTTCGTGAGCCAGAAAACCGCAGCGAAAACCGTGGCCGCCGGGACAAGCGAAATCACGAACGCCAGGAATTGCCCAAGCGCAAAAATCAACCGCTGTCCCGTGGCTTCGATGCCCTGCGGCCCTTGGCGACCGACCTGGAACCAACCCGGAAAGAGCAGCACCGCCGCATTGGGAATCAACAACGAAATCAAGTTCAACGCCGGCAGCACCACGGCCACACCCGCGCCGAGCGCCACAATAAACGCACCGGACATTTCCCCGTGCGCCGATGTCGCCCCGCACGCCACCGCCACGATGAGCAACAGCCATTGCACGCCCGTGAGGATCACCGCTGGGGCGAGAATTTCGCCCAACGCAATCTGCCAGCCGGGCAGGGGAAACGTCTTCAGCACGTCCGCGTTCGGTAGGTCCTGCCGAAAATCCTGTCGCATGATTTGCGGACCGAAGAGCAACATCCACGCGCCGATAGAGCCAGAAAATATCGCCACCACCATCGGCCAATTTGAAGTCGCCGCCACCCCGCGCAAGCTGACGGACAACACCACCGCAACGATCGTTAAGCTGATCCACATCCGGCCCGTGAACGCATTGCCGGCGCTGATCAGGTTTTTCCAGAACAGTGCCACGAGCGGTTGGCCCGTCGGCCGCAGCGCGAACGGCGGGCGCTTGCGTTTGCGTGCCTTCCCGGTCGTTCCCCATTTGCCCGACCGCGCGGCGGCGACTTTTTCCGCCAATTTCTGCGACGCCTCCACCGATGCCTCCTCGAAGGACACGTCCGAGCGAATCACCCAGAAGTAATGCAAAATCAAGAGCAACAGCGCAGGAACCATCGCCCCCAGAAACGCCAAACCGTCCGGCGCAAGATACGGTTTGACGACGATCCGGAACGGAGAGAGCAGATACGGCAATGGCCCACTCACCAGCGCTTGCTTGGCGTAATCCCCGATCGCATCGAGGTTGGCGAAACTGGCGGAAGTAAGTTCGGGAAATTCGCGCCCGGTCCACCACCCCGCCACGCCAAGTCCCGCCAGCGCGAACGCGAGCACCACGGCCCGACGTTTCCAATTCGAGATGCCGCGGTCCATCAACATTGTCATGGCAAATGAAGCCCCCATGAAATGCAGGTTCAGCGTGGAGAGAATCACCCACCACCCCGCCGCGCGAATCGGCCAGTGCCCGCCCGCGCCGACGCGACTGGAAATGAGCGTGAAGAAGATCACGGTCACCAGAATTCCCAATTGGGAGCGCAGGAGTTTGAAACGAATCAACCCCCGCCGACCCACGGGCGCGGGAAACAGAAACGCCACCTCCGCCTCGGTGAACGTCAGCGCCGCGCGTTCATGCGGAAACACCCACGCCAGGAAAACGATGCCGAACAAAACCAGCGCGCCGAGGGATTCATAAAGCAGTGGATCGGTGGGAAGCACTGGCAACGCCAGCGCGCCCGGCCCGGAAAAGCCACGCGGTCGAAACAGGAACCGAAAGAAGTAAAAATAGAAATAGGCCCCGCCAACGATGGCGCCGAAGAGATACTTGGGTTGTTTGAGCCGCTTGAACCGCATAAACAAGCGGTTCTTCACGGAGTAGCACTGAAGGTAGAAGAGGGCGGAGATCATTTTTGAAACCCTTACCCGGCCTCGCTCCCATCCCCTGGGAGCGATGCCACGGGCGCCAAGCGTTCGCGATTTGGGCCCCGAAACGGGTAAGCGCGGGCGACGACGGCAGTGGCACAGACGTCTCGGCTGGGAGTTCCGGTTCGCACGGGCGGGCCGCCCGGGCCACTACCCGACTCGTAGGGAGCTTCGACCTCCAACGTTGGACGGGCATCGGGGACATGAACCGCAGTGCGCCCCTCCTCGGGCGCAGCAACGTCCGAACTTTCACGCGGAAACCGAACTTCCAACCCCGGTTCAACTGCGGAGACTGCTGCGCCCGAGGACGGGCGCACTCCGGGCGGCTCATGGGAAGTCACCCCCAATTTACATCTCACGAAACACCCGAGCCCGCCCGTTTTGCCAACCGACTGACGATGATTCTCCCGCTCCCGGCGGACGGGAGCGGGCCGGGGTGCGGGCATCGGGCGCATGACTTCAAATCTTCGGCGCATCAGGAATAATCGGCGGCGGCGAAGCTGGCGGCTCGGTCGTGGCGCGAAAGAACACATCTTCGAGCGTTGTGTCCGGGTGGGCCGCGAACTGTTGCCGGATTTCCGCAATCGTCCCGTGGCCCACCTTGCGCCCCTTCTGCAAGATCAGGATGTGCGAGCAGATTTCCTCGACCAGATGCAGCAGATGCGAACTGAGGATGATGGCCGCGCCGTCCCGTGCCCGTCGCAAAATCGAGTCCTTCATCTTGCGAATGCCCATCGGATCCAAGCCCGTGAGCGGTTCGTCGAAATAGATCACCTTGGGCGAGTGCAACAGGCCGCAAGCGATGGCGAGCTTTTGCTTCATGCCGCGGGAAAGTTCGCCCGGCAGATTGTTCTCCTTGTCCGCGATTTCCAGTTCGTCGAGCAGCGTCCGCCCGAGTGGCTCGAAGTTGGCTACGCCATAAATCCGCGCCACGAAATTCAGATGCTGCCAGACGGTGAGATAATCAAAGAGCCGCGGTTCGTCCGTGAGGAACGCGAGTTGTTGCTTAGCGGAGATCGCCTCCGTGGCGAGGTCCCGACCGCAGACGCGAATCGTGCCGCGCGTCGGCGGGATGATCCCGGCCAGGCAGCGGAGCGAAGTGGTTTTGCCCGCGCCGTTCGGTCCCACGAGGCCCAGGACTTCGCCGGCTTGGACGGAGAAGGAGAGTTCGTTGACGGCAACGAACTCACCATAGAGCTTGGTGAGGCCCTGAACTTCGATCATGCGCCCGGAGGCTAACAGTGCGGGCAAAGTGAGTAAAGCGCGCCGCGAACAGCGCACCGAGAGAGGTGCGACTGTTAAGAACTGCCCCTCCGGCGGTAAGTCAAAGTCGGAAACTTTTCTGCAAAATTGCAGGCACGCGGCGGCGAAGAAATCCGGTCCGTCCGCAAACTGGCTGACGCTTGCGCCCCCGCTTCACTTGCTGATCCCGCGCTCGCTGGTCCGGATGAAGTGGAGGAGATGCTGCACCTCCGGCAGCGACGGCAACTCGGATTCGATCTTCGCCAGCGCGTTGGGGATCGTGAGACCCTCGCGGTAGAGGATTTTGTAGGCGCTGCGCAAAGCCGTTTGCGCCTCCTCCGACACGCCGTTGCGCTCCAGGCCCACCTTGTTGATCGTATGCACTTCGGCCGGGCTGCCGTCCGCGAGCATGAACGGCGGCAGGTCCTGCCGGATTTTCGAGCAGCCGCCAATCATGGAGAGCTTCCCGACCCGACAAAACTGATGCACCGCCACGTAGCCCGCCAGCACAGCGTGGTCCTCGATGACGACATGCCCCGCCAGGCCGGCAAAGCTGGACATGACAATGTGGTTGGCGAGTTGGCAATCATGCGCGATGTGGGCGCAACTCAAGAATGTGTTGTCCGAACCAATGCGCGTCACCCCGCCATCTTCCGTCGCGGAGTGGACGGTGACGGATTCGCGAAAGGTATTGCGGTCCCCGATCTCCACGCGCGTCAGGCCGCCCTTCCATTTCAAGTCCTGCGTTTGGAGGCCGAGGCTGGCGAAGGGGAAGATCTTATTTTCCCGGCCCAATTGCGTGTGCCCGTCAATCACCACATGGGAATGTAACCAGCAACCGTCGCCCAGCACGACGTGCTCGCCGATGACGCAATACGGCCCTATGTGGCAATCCGCGCCGAGGCGGGTGTTCGGGTGTATGATGGCGGTGGGGTGAAGCATACGATTGCAGATTGCGGATTGCGGATTATTTCCGAGATCGGGCCGTATTCAAGGAAGCGCAGACCAGCGCCCAGATTTCGTCGGCCTCCTTCATCAAGGGCGAAAGCTGCGCGGCTTTCATCTTCCCTGCTTCCATGAGCAATTCCATCCAGTAGATCGTTTCGTCGCATTCTTCCCCCACCGTTCCCAGTTTGGAAATGAAATCGGCTCGCGATTTCGCGCAACACACGGCCCGGTAATTAGCCCCGACGGACGTCCCGCTGCGCAGCAATTGGTTTGCGATGACCTTCGGCGAACGCGAGTTCGGAAAGCTATCCACCAACTTAATCACGCGCACAGCAAAGGTCTTTGCTCTTTGTTTGCATTCTTCGGGCTTCATCGTTTTCTTGGTTGGCTTGGTCCAGTTAGAGATCCGCAATCTGCAATGAGGCTCACCCGTCCATCACCATGAACGTCACTTCTGCTTCGCTCACGATCTCGCCGCCGACTTTGCAGACGCCGTTGGCTTTGCCGATCTTGCCGCGCGCTTTCGTCAACTCAACCTCAATGACCAGCACGTCGCCGGGGAACACCGGTTTGCGCCACTTGACGCCGTCCGCCGCCATGAAATAGGCGATCTGGTTGATGGCGTCGGCGCGTTTGATCATCAGGATGCCGGCGGCCTGCGCCATGGCTTCCAATTGCAGCACGCCGGGCATGATCGGGTGCCCGGGAAAGTGGCCTTGGAAATACGGCTCGTTGATGCTCACGTTTTTCACCGCGACGAGGCGGTTGCCCTCGATCATGTTGACCCGGTCCACCATCACGAAAGGATAGCGATGCGGCAAAAACTTCATCACTTCCTCAATGCTCATCGCGCCGTTGCTCGCGGGCGGGTGAACCCGGCTCCTGGGTGAGGCTGATTGCGTCGGAGGCGGAGGCGCAAACGATTGCGCGGCGCGGAGCGGTTTCTCGATTTGCGCGACGACCTGGCGTGCCATTTCGCAATTGGCGGCGTGACTGGGTTTCACCGCGATGAGATGCCCGCGAATGGGCCGGCCGATGAGCGAAAGGTCGCCCACAATATCGAGCATCTTGTGGCGCACGAATTCCTCCACGTAACGCAACGGCTCGGTAGTCAGCACCGCGTCGTCCCGAATGACCACGGCATTGCCGAGACTGCCGCCCTTGATGAGGTTGTTGCGAATGAGGTACTCAATCTCCTCGTAAAAACAAAACGTCCGCGCATGAGCCAGTTCCAGTTCCCAGGTTTTGGGCGTGATTTCCGTGGTGTAGAATTGCGTGAACCGCCCCTTCTTGTCCGCGCTGGTGCAACTGATCCGGAAGCCCGCGTCTGGAAAGAGCGCCAGAGTCGTCTCGCCCAGTTCCAATTGAATCGGCTCGGTGACAGCGTACGCTTCGCGCTTTTCGTTGAGGGCTTCGCTGCCCGCCGCCTGGATCATTTTAGAAAACTCGCGCGCACTGCCGTCGGCAATGGGCGGCTCGTTTGAATCCAGTTCAATGATGGCATTGTCAATCCGGTGACCGGCCAACGCGGCGAGCACATGTTCGACGGTCTGGACTTTAACGTTTCCTTTGGCGAGCGTGGTGGAGCGGTTCGTCTCGGCAATGTTCTCGACGCAGGCCTCAATTTCCGGATGCCCTTCCAGATCCACGCGCCGGAAACGGATTCCGGAATTGGCGGGCGCGGGCAGAAATTTCATGTTCACGCGATTGCCGCTGTGCAAGCCGATGCCGGAAAATTCCGCGGAACGATTCAGAGTGTACTGCTGTGACACGCCGACAGTAGAACAAATCGCCAGTGTGCTTGGCAAGCGGGGAAGGCTTGGGCAATTACCCAACCACCCAACCACCCAAACGGCAGTTTCGCGGATTTGGATCCTTGGGTATTTCCCTTCACGCGCCTCCCACCTTGAGCTTCGCCAACTCGACCCCCTCGCGCCGCGATACGGTCGCCTCAACTTTCGGCACGAACATTTGCGTCTCCGCGGGCAGGTGCGTGGCAATGCCGTCGAAAGTGCGCGCCTTGTGCCGGTCCAACAACTTTTGCACCGTGCCTTCGCCCGCGTTGTAAGCCGCCAGCGCCAACCGCCAGTCGCCGAATTGTTTGTGCAACTGGTTCAGGTATTGCGCCGAGGCGCGCGCACTGGGCTCGGGTTGGTACCGTTGATCGCGCAGCCAGGACGTGCGCAGCCCAAAACGCTTTGCGGTGGCCGGCATGAGCTGAAACAACCCCGCCGCGCCCACCGGACTGCGGGCGTCGCGATTGAAACCCGACTCCACTTCCGCGACCCAGACCAATTCCGGCGGCACGCCCTCGCCCACGAAAATCGGCTTGAGCGTCGGCACCAGTTCCTTCGCGCCTTTCGGCCAGTCGCGCTGACTGAGTTTCTTCTGCCAGGACTTCCGCTCGGCATCCGGCAAGGGATTGGGCCTTGGCTTCGGGAGCTCGCCGGGCTCGATTTTTGGTAGCGGCTGCGTCTTGCGAAATTCCTCGGCAACCTCGAAATAATCGAGCCGTGACCGCAACCACGCCCCGTAGGGTTTGGTTTCCTCGTGGGCTTCGAGCACGGGCAAAACTGCTTTAGCCGCGCCGTTCAAGGCCGCGAGATCCATCACGTATTCGCCTTGGAGCTGGGTCTGGAATTCGCGGAGAAACTTTTCCCCTTGGGCGCGGTCCACTTCGGGCAGCGCGGCCAGCATGTCTTCGTCGAGATTTTCCTGCGCCCACTGTTGGGCCGTGTCCAGCAGCCCTTTCACGTCAACCTCCGCCTCCTGAGCGCGCAGCGCAAACGCCGCCGTGCCCAGCAGCGTGAGCAACACAAAGAGTTTCATGTCCCGAGTTTATCCCAGCGCCGCGAACCCGCAACTCTTCGCCAGTCGCAATTCTTCCAATGAACTCACCCCCAAGTCGCCGGAGCGCAGTGGTGAACAAGGCTGGTTCATGGGCCCTGGCAATCCCCTCAATTCGGCGCGGCGAATCGCATGTGCGCCACCACCGGAAAATGGTCGCTGGGAAATTGGCCGGCGCGCTGAAACGTGATGATCTCGATCTTTTCCGCGGTTACGTCGCCGCGGGAAAGAATCCAATCAATGCGCCCGCCGTTGGGTTGTAGCGCCTTGAAGTTGTTGAACGTCCCAGTGTCTTCGCCCTGGCGATCCCGGGCGGTTTGCCAGGTGTCCGTGAAAAACTTGTCCTCGGTAAGGATGTCGTATGATTTGTTCTTCCCGGCGGCGGCATTGAAATCGCCGACGAGCAGAACGGGGAGCTTGGTGTCCAAAGCCGCGATGCGCTGGCGCACGAGTTCGGCGCTCTTTTCCCTGGCCACTTGGATCTGGTGATCGAAGTGGGTGTTGAAGAAATAGAATTCCTGTTTCGTTTGCCGGTCGCGGAACTTTATCCAAGTGACCATGCGGCGGTTGGAGTTGCCCCAAGTGGTTGAGCCGATGACTTCGGGGGTGTCCGACAGCCAGAAGTGATCGAAAGCCAGTGTTTCGAGCCGGGCCTTGCGGTAAAATACGGCCATGAATTCGCCCCGACTGCCGCCCTCGCGGCCGAGTCCGATCCAATCATACTCCGGCAGTTCTGAGGCCAGGTCTTTCAATTGTTGATACAATCCTTCCTGGGTGCCGAACACGTCCGGCGAAATGCTTTGGATGAGTTCACGCATGAGCGGTCGGCGCTGCGGCCAGGCATTGGGCCCGGTGGAACTGGCGTAGCGCAGGTTGTAGGTCATCACGCAGAGATTCGAGGTCGCGGCGGTCGAGACGGTCTGGAGCAAGGGAAAGAGAATCGTCGTTGCGATGCAAAACAGCAGCGGGGATCGCCCGTGAATTCGAAGAGATTTCATTTGGATGGGTTGATGGGTTGTGAGGTCGAGGCGGTTACATCTGGTCGCGTTGCCGGCAAGCTTCATACAGGAAAACCGCCGCGGCATTGCCGACGTTCAGCGAATCTACGTCGTTGGCCATCGGGATCGCAGCGGCTTCGTCGCAGGCTTCCAGCACAGCGGGAGACAAGCCGTGGCCCTCGCTGCCGACGACGAGGCAGCAATCGCGGGTGAACCCGACCTGCGTGATAGTGCGCCCGCTGACATGCGGGTGCGCAGCGATGCAGCGTACGCCCCGGGTCTGCAACTGGCGCAAGGTCTCCGGCAGATTCGCCGACGCAACTACCGGCAGTTGGAAGATCGCCCCCATGGAATTCCGCACCGCGCGGCGCAGGAACGGACTCGCACACGTCTCCCCAACGAACAGCGTTTGCACGCCGAACGCTACGCAGTTGCGCACGAGCACGCCGAGATTTTCCGCGCTCGTCAGCCCGTCCACGGCCATGAACAATCGCGGCGCCGCGCTGCGGGCGAACCCTTCGTGGAGCGAAGCCGGTTTGGGAATCTGGCCGACGGCCATCACGCCTTGAAACAGCTCGAAGCCGACGAGGGCTTCGAGGATGTGTTTATTGGCGACGAGATAGACCGGGATATGTTCCGACCGCGTTTCCAGCGCCGGTGCGAATTCGGCCAGGCGTTTGTCCGGCAGGAGCACCGAGACTATCGGGAATGCGCTCGCGAGCAACCGGTGGACGACCTTGTCGCCCTCGGCCACGAAGATGCCCCGCGTTTCGTGTTCGACGGACCGCTTCAACGTGCGATACGGCGCGAGCTCAGGCAGGTCGAGCGATTCAATCTGGTGCGTGTGAAACATGCGGGCGGTTCGCTCGGGAGTCACTCGTAGGTGATGGCCACGATTTCAAGCTGCGCCTCCCCGGCGGGCAATTTGAACCGGAGGCGCTGGCCGCGGCGCGCATTCAACAGCGCCCGGGCGATCGGTGAGAGCCAGCTCACCCACTCACGGTCCAGGTCCGTTTCATCAACGCCCACAAGGCGATAGCCGGTTTCACTACCGCTCGCGTCCCGCACCGTGACGGTCGCGCCGAAACGCACCTGCTCCCACGGCGGCGGCGGCGCGGGGGTGACGACGGCGGTGGCCAAGCTATTCTGTAGTCGGAGAATCCGTTGCTCAATCGAAGTGTTTGACGAGGGTTTTTCGAGCGCGCGTTGTTGGAGTAACTGGTCCAGTTCCGCCTGCAATCGTTGCGCGCCGTCGGGCGTGAGATAATTTTTCGCCCCCGGCGGCAGCGAGGACGTAAGGCGGGCAAGCGGCCTCGGCTCGGCGGCATCGTCGGATTCTCGCGTGAAGGCTTTGCTCATGGAGCGCGGTCGAAGTCCAGTCGCCGTCACAACGTAAGCGTGGGGCAAGGCTCGTGTTGCGCGGTCAACTCCAGCCGCACATGAGTCGCGCCGATGCTGTCCAACCGCTTCTGCACCACGCGGCGGGCGAGTTCGGGTTTGTTACACTCACTGCTCAAGTGGCCCAAATACAAGTGCCGCAGGTCGGCCGTCATGATGTCGGCGGTGCAATCAGCCGCGGCTTCGTTGGAGAGATGGCCGTGGCGACCGAGGATACGCTGCTTCAAACTCCAGGGCCGGCGCGGGCAATCCTGCAACATCTTGATGTCGTGATTCGCTTCGAGCACGAGCGCGTGCGCGGCGCGAATCCGTTCCGCGACGAGGCGCGTCACATGCCCGAGGTCGGTGGCAAAACCGACGTTGGCCGTGGGGGTGCGCAGCAGAAAACCTACCGGGTCTTGCGCGTCGTGCGGAATGGTGAAGGTCTCGACCGTAATGTCGCCGACTTCAAAACTGCCGCCAGTCGTGAACAACCGAAATTCCGCCGGCACGCCGAGGATGCGTTCAATTTCCTCCTTGGTGGCGCGGTTGCAATAGACCGGGATGCGGAGTTTTCCCGCCAGCGCGCCGAGACCAGTGATGTGATCGCTGTGCTCGTGAGTGATGAAAATGGCGGTGAGATTTTCCGGCGCGCGGCCAATGCCCGCCAGGCGCTGGCGAATTTGACGACCACTAAAGCCCGCGTCCACCAGCACGCGCGCCTCGTCGGTTTCGACGTACGTGCAGTTGCCGGACGAACCGCTGCCGAGAATGGTGAGCTTGATTGCCACCGGAGGACGTTAGGGCGCAACGCGAAGAGCAGCAATTCATTTTGCTTCAGCGTCCGATTCGTCCCGCCGCCCAGCTTTCGGGGAAACCTCGGATAACGGAGGAGATACCCGCGCTTCCCACCGGTCGAGTAACTTTTTCAGTCGCGCCACTTGCGCCGTGTCCTGGCTGGCGAGGTTGGTTTGTTCTCCTATGTCGCTCGTGAGATTGTAGAGATATTGCCGACCGTTGGGTTCATCAATGAACTTCCAATCGCCCCGACGGACGGCGCGATGGGTGGTCGCAAAGCCCGGCGAGACCCGCCGCCAGCAAAGCGTCCGCGTCCGCTCCTCTTGCTTGCCGGAAATAATCGGCAACAAGTCCATGCCATCCAAGGGCCGGTGCTCGGGAGGTTTGGCGCGGGCGATTTTCAAGATGCTCGCCGACCAGTCCATCGTGATGGCGACTTGTTTGGAAACCGTGCCGGCGGGAATTACTCCCGGCCAGCGCGCCAGGCATGGCACGCGGAGGCCACCCTCCCATAGCGTGCCTTTGCCCTTGGCCAGCGGCGCGTTGCGCCCATAACGCTCCCCGCCGTTGTCGCTCGTGAAGACCACGAGCGTGTTGCTGGCCAGCCCATGCTTTTCGAGCGCGGCAAGGATTTCACCGATGGCGGCGTCCATCGCCTCGACCATTTTGACATAGGTCGCCCGCGAACCGCTGGCCCAATCCTTCGACGTCACCAAGCGGTGCGAATCCTCCGGACCTTGCATCGGAAAGTGCGGCGCGGTGAAGGCGAGGTAGAGAAAAAACGGCTGGGCTTTCATCGCCTCCAGAAACACGAGCGCCTGGTCGCGGAGGAGATACGTGGTGTAACCCGCCACCACCACCGGTTGGTTATCCAGGTAGAGATCGGCCTCGCCGTTATTCTCGCGGTGCGTGAAATAATCGTGATTGCCGCCGCGCAAACCGAAGAAGCGGTCGAAGCCGTGGGCGTTCGGCGCGCGGGCATCCGTCCCACCCAAATGCCATTTCCCCACCATCGCGGTGGCGTAGCCAGCACCTTGGAGCGCGCTGGCGATGGTTTTTTCCGCCGCCGGCAAACCGAGATGTTTCGCGCCGACGGGTATCGCCGTCTCCAAGCCGCCGAGGCGTTGCTGGTAGCGCCCCGTCAGGAAACCGCAGCGGGTGGGAGAACAGAGCGGCCCGTTCGCGTAAAAATCCGTGAACCGCACGCCGTCCCGCGCCAACCGGTCGAGGTTCGGCGTTCGGATGTCGGGCGCACCGTAGCAACCCAAATCACCATAGCCCAGATCGTCGGCCAGAATGAAGACCACGTTCGGGCGGCGCTTCTCCGCCCCGGCCACATCCCAGGCGAGACATAAGGCAAACACACCGGACAGGACTGGGTAACGCCATTTCATAAACGCTCCCGAATCACACACAAGGGGGGCTGGCTTGGCGAGCCTTTTGTCGTCGCCCCAAAGCGGTTGCTTCGCCACGGCACTTGCGGCATTGTTGCGGCACGAACAATTTATCCCGTCGCCGGGTCGCCGAAAATTTCAACCGCCATTCCACTTATGCCCAACCAACTTGACCAACTCAAACAGTTCACCACCGTCGTCGCTGATAGCGGCGATTTCGCCACCCTCAAGCAATACGCGCCGCAGGACGCCACCACCAACCCCTCCCTCATCCTCAAGGCCGCGCAAATGCCGGAGTACGAATCGCTCGCCGCCAAAGCCATTGCCGATGGTCGTCAGGGCGGGGCCAGCGGCCAACAACTGCTCCGTCAAATCATGGACCTTCTGCTCATTGCCTTTGGCTTGGAGATTTTGAAAATCGTTCCGGGCCGGGTTTCGACCGAAACCGATGCGAATCTATCCTTCGACACTGCGGCCCTGATCAATAAGGGCCGCCGCTTCATCACGCTTTACGAACAGCACGGCATCGGGCGCGAACGCATCCTCATCAAGATTGCGAGCACTTGGGAAGGCATCCGCGCCTGCGAAATCCTCCAGCGCGAAGGGATCAACTGTAACCTGACCTTGCTCTTCTCTTTGGCGCAGGCGGTCGCGGGCGCCGAGGTCAACGCAAAACTCATCTCGCCGTTCGTTGGCCGCATCCTCGACTGGCACAAGAAAAGCGCGGGCAAGGACTTCGCGTCCGCCGAAGATCCCGGCGTGATTTCCGTGAAGGAGATTTACGCCTACTACAAGAAGTTTGGCCACGCGACCGAGGTCATGGGGGCGAGTTTCCGCAACAAAGGCGAGATTCTGGAACTGGCGGGCTGCGACCTGCTGACCATCAGCCCGCAACTGCTGGGCGAGTTGCAGAGCGCCACCGAACCCATCGAACGCAAACTCAGCCCTGCCCTCGCGAACCAGAGCAAGATCGAACGTCTCGACCTGGAGGAAAAGAAATTCCGCTGGCTGCTCAACGAAAACGCGATGGCCACGGAGAAAACCGCCGAAGGCATCCGCGCCTTCAACGCCGATGCGATGAAGCTGGAGCAATTCATTGCAGCGAAGTTGTGACGACCTCCGTGGCGACAGGCATCTCTGCCGGCCATACAGCCAGGCTTCCCAGCCCGGCGGAGAAACGGCACGCGGTGTTGGAGACTCCGAATTTTTCCTGATGCAAAGTCCATGCCGGCGATTTTTTCGGGCGGCTGGTAGCTCGCGCTCCACGCCAGACAGGGATGCCTGACGCTACGTGGTTTGCGGGTGGCGGGCCTTCAACTCCAAATGCAGGTCACGCAGTTGCTTCGGTTCGACGCTGCCGGGCGAGTCGGTCATGAGGCAGGTGCCTTTGGCCGTTTTCGGAAAGGCGATCAC
>CAIKLQ010000524.1 GCA_903828255.1 uncultured Verrucomicrobiota bacterium | reverse complement strand
GTAGTCGGATGAAGCGCCGGACGCGGCGGTAACTTCGATCCCAACCGCAGCCGGAAGATCAGCACAGCGTTTACGTGGTGCTGCCCGGCGCGGCGTCCGGGAAACTCCCCCGCTCAGAGGTCGTTTACAATAACCAGAAAGCTCGCCTCGCCTCCGAACTACTCCGGGCTCAGAAAGCTGGCTGAGCAAAAACGTCCTCGGCACCGGGAACGAGCGCCCAGGAACTTTCTCGGGTCGCGCCGTGGAAGGCCACCCGTGTTGGCACGGCACAGCCGCGGGCTTCCACCGCTCTATCCCTCACCTGCTCAGGCGCATGAGCGCTCGCGGGCGGGCTTGGAAGTGTTCCGCAAGCCCGGTGGCGGAAACCTTATTGGATCCGGGAATCACAGCGCCTTCCCAGAAATCTGTCCTTGGTGTTCGGGAAACTCCGTGTCCGCCGAGCCGGTTTGGCGGGCTTTGAAATCAAACGTGACTAAATCCACGCTGCTGGAGCGTTCTTGTATACACTCCAGCGCGGCACGCTAAAACCTGGCTCGGACAGCTATAGCAGCGCCACAATTCCCATAAGTGTAGACGGCACGTCAGCAATCGCCAGCGCAACTTGGACGTGCTGCACCGGCCAAAGTCACGGCAACACCGCCATTTTCGCGCAAAATCGTCAGCCCGGCACGCGGGCACATACGCCACCAAAAGCCTCGACCGCGCCTTCCAGCCAGCCGCTTTCGCTCGTGCGGCAATTACGCTTGGGTGGGCGCAGCGCGCCGGATTTGCGAAATCCATTGCACAAGCAGAATTTTGAAAGCTCGGTCGAAAATCTTTGGTTCTGGAGCCATTCCCTTTTTACTGGCGACCGTTGCATATCGCCCTGCTCAGGCGTACGGGGATTAAAAGGAAAATAACCATAAGAACGCAAGGACTGGCAAACCGAGATGAGGCGCGGGAATTCGACCACGCCGCGCCGGCATTTCAATTTGACCGCTGGAATAATCCTAAATCCCGCCTCCAGCCCAAGCATCCGGCAGCGAATCTTTCCCCACTTGCGCGGAAATCACGTTCTAGTCCCCGTGCGGCATTGTGCCGCCCGACTGGCATGAACTGGATTCTTAACTTCGTGTGGCCGGCGCTTCCAAAGCGTCAGCCTACGACTATGGCACACTCCGCTCGCCGTGGTTGCCGGCTTAGCCGGCATTACGTTGTGCGTTCGACCCCGTGCTCCCATACCCAAAACGGCACCCGCAAATCACCCGCCGCCTATACCGTAAGGGCGGAGGACACACACTGCACCGCAAAACTTGCCTGCTTGCGAAGCTTCGCTATAGCCGCCTTCACCCCACTCCACGCACGCCTATGAATTCCTCTGTACCCAGCCCTACTCGCATTCCCACGGGCACCTTGCTCTGCCTCAAGCAGGAGACTGCCTTCCTCAAAGCCCTTGAGCGCAAAGACGCAGAGCGTCGCCGCGCCCGCACCAAGAAGCTGGTCAAGGGCATGGCCCATAGCACCGCCGCGAGCCGCATTGTTGCAGCGAAGGCGCGGGCGCGAGCCGTTCATGCTCAGATCGACGAATTCGCCGCCCAGAGCGATCTGGTCGCCAGCCCTGAATCGCCAGCGGCTGAGGCAATGGTTTTGGCAGACATTCGTATTGATGACCTCAGCGCCCTGTTCCGTATCCGTGAAGAACTCCCCGATTGGCTGCAAGAGCGCATCGAGACAATCCACGCGAAGATCCACTGGCAGAAGGGCAAGGGCAAGAAGGGCTACTTCAACGTGGCGGTCCACAAGAACCACATTCCCATCGACAAAACGCTCACCCTTCTCGCCCACCTGTTCAACATTCCTGATGGCCTTGGCCTTGGTCTCCATGCTTGGGTGGATGCGGTCATCGAGTGTGGGCTTTTTTCTCGCATCAAGCAGGGTAAGTTCGAGTACGGTCGCCGCTGTCAAGATGGCGAGCATTGCGAGTTGTGCAACTACCTCGACATTTCCTGCGGCCTGAAAACCTTGTTTGCCGCTTATAGTCCGCGGGCTTTTCGCCGGGCCGGCCATTCGTTTGCCATCACCGTGGCACCGCGGACCCAGCGGGCCACGGTCAAAGCAGTCGGACGCACGCTTACGTCGCAGGATTGGGACTACTCCAATCCGGAAGCTGCCGTGTACCGGGAGTCGCGTCAGGGGCGCGCGTTCGTCTATCCCGGCCCGCTGGATGACGTCATGGACTGGCACGTGGAATCCACCATTCGGCGCTTCCTGGGCGCGGTGCAGTTCACGCTCGGGAAGCTTGTCAAAAACGGCTGGCTCGATGGTCTCCGGGCGAAGATCGAGAACAGCATCGAATTCCTGCCGTTCAAGTCCCATCAGCACTGGCACGCGGTCGGCAGTTCGCACTGCGAGCACGATCCGCAAAAGATGGCCAATTTCATCAAGGAAAGGGTGGATGCGCTGCTTGCCAAGACTTGCCCCGGTATTTTCGCCGACGTGGTGGTTGCGATCATCCCAACACCAGAGGACCTGCGCCGGTGGGTAAAGTATTCGCATAAGCCGGTCAACCTCGTCGCGCCCGTGGCGTCGGTTTACAATCGTTCCCCCGGCCTGCGCCGCACCGACCCCGCCTTCAAGAAGTTCATCGAAGAATTGCGCCTGTATCCACAGCGCAGCCGCCAGGTGTTCAAAGCCGCCCGGCTGATGGTGGATGACGAACGCGGGGCCCATACCTACGCCCTTCGGCGTCACCTCGTGCGCGGCAACCACAAGTTCGGTCGCGGCAGCATCCTCACCGAGCCCAAGCGCCACCGCCTCTGGCGCGAGGCGCATCGCGAACGGACGGCGACCCGGCGGGCGCAGCAGCGTGCGGCTTGAAGTCTGAATTTGAACGTTACATGCGGTTTAACGTTTCCCCTTCGGTGGCGATTTTGACGTCTCAGAAAACTATTTGCCGTTCTTACTGGTAGATCGGCGACATGGCGTCACCGGGTCAACCTTAAAAATTATGAAACATAAATCCCAAGCGGCTCTGCCGCACCCGCAAACCGATGGCTTGTACCACCCGCGCCGCACATCTAACCGAAGATGTTTTGCACAGGTTTTACACCTGAAAAGCACCTATTTGCCCAATGAATGCGGGCAAAGTATCACCGTCAGGACTCCAACCCAACCCCGGCTATGAAGAAAAGTTCAAAAAAATTCCGCCGCGTGCAAAAAAGGCCGTTCTCTGGTGATGCGTGGGAAATGCCATGAGGCTGCCGCGTAAATTCGGATCAAAAAGACAAATAGAAAACAATTATGAAAAATTCATCAAGAAACGCCCTACGCCGCGAGCCGGGTCGGATTCGCTGCTGCCGCTTGTTCCATCTCCAATCGATTCTGGATTTCATCGAGCAGCATTCCCAAGGCAAGGAGGGCGGCCTATGAGCACCAGCAAAAAGCCCGCCGTGCGAGATTCCAAGAGCGTTGCCGCCCGACGCTACGAAATGGGCCGCCTGGAACAGATAATCCGGAAAGGGTCGAGGACGTTCTGCGAGACGGGACTGGCACTGGCCAAGATACGCGACGAGCGGCTCTACGAGGACGAAGGCTACGCCACGTTCGAGGAGTACTGCCGCGAGCGCTGGGGCTGGAGCCATCAGCGCAGCAGCCAACTCATACAGGCCGCTCGTCTGGTCAAGGAGTTGCCGCCGAAACTGGCAACGTACGTTGCCGACGAGATGACGGCCCGCGAACTCAGGAAGCTGCCAGGCGAGAAGCAGGCGGAGGTCATCCAGCAGACCCTTGACCAGAAGTTGACGCTGACGCCCAAGCTTGTCCGGGCCCACCCGCCCAAGCCGGAGCCAGTCCCGAAGTCCGAAGAAAAGCTGGAGTTCGAAGAGCGTGCCGGGGTTCGCAAACTGGTCCGTGAATTGTTGGAGCGGTTGGAGGCGCTCGGACCTACGCATGGAGTCCTGGATGAGGTCGGGCCAATCGCCCAGTGGTGGCAAAGCGCTCACAACCGGGCCGCCCCAGAGCCAGCGCCCGCCGCAAACCCTGAGCCGGAGCCTGACGAATTGCCCCGCCGCTCCTCGCCAGTCTGTGGCCCCTTGGCGGAGCGCGAGCCAGAGCCGTCCGCCGCACCAGACGAACAAGCACCAGCCCCAGAGCCGGAGCCAGCATTATGCCGTGGTCGTCTGCCTGAGCCAGAGCCGCCAGCGAACGAGACTCCGGCCAAAATCGGAAAAACCCAAACGCGACGGAAAACCAGACCGACCACCGTGAGGGGGCATCTTTCTAAGCTGCTCGACGGGCTGGAATCAGTCGTTGCGGAGACGGAGGAAACCATTAAACGAATTCAAAAATGGCCAAGGAAATACTGCTCAACAGATTACGAATCTATGAAGCCTTTCGGCGCGCTTTCGAGCAGTTCATCTACGATTTGCTCCGGTTTATTCATAACGGTTTCAATTTCAAGCTGTTTGGCGAACGTAAATTAACGACCAAGTCCATGCAGGTGACGTGAATCGCTCGCAGCAGTTCGCGCCGGGCTGTCGTCGGATTAACTGAGGCGCGAATACGGCCCGGACGGGCTGTTTCCCAGTGCAACCTACGGCGCGTTGCCCACCACCCGCGCCGCCGCAAAACTCCGCCAACCCGCATTGCTGTTGTTCGTTCACGGCTGGGTTGCCAGCAACTCGGAAAGTTCCTGCGGGCTTAATTTATCCACCCGCCGCGAAAAACTCCTCCAGCGTCTGAATGCCTCTTGGCTCGCCTTGATTCGACGCGGCATCTGCCGTCACAACAAGGTCTTCTTCCAGTTCTTCATCAAATGGTTCGGCCATAAACAATTATCCTGGGAGTTGTCGGCGATCATTCGTCGTTGTGCGTCAGTCACCACCAGCGTTTACTTTCCAGACCTCAATTCGTTCCCTCCGGCCCCCATTCGATGGCCAGAATCTGCGGTTCAATGCCGATGTTTGCATCGCCAATGCGCGGATAGGTCTTCGCCAGCCAGCGTGGCGCATACAATGCGAAATCGAATTCCACCCAGGCCACAGTCCGCAAAAACTTGCCGGGCTTTTCCAGCCAGCGTTCCAGATCAGCCCGCCGCATGAGCCAGGTCAACGCCATTGCCGTCAAAGTCAAAACGCCTGGAGATTCATCCTTCATACTTTCCTTCACGAAAGCGAGGTCTTCGGGGTTGCCAAAGCGGGCGACTCCCCACACCGCCTCCTTAGCTTTATATGCGGATTGATTGCCGGTTGCCCTGTGATGGGAGCCAGCGGAACGCACCGGAGCGCCCCCGGACCGTTCGACTCGGGGGTGAGCGCCTCATCGGGATGCGGCTCTACGCATCGCCGGGTGGCATTCGGGACGGTAGCAACCGGCCGCCGACCAGCCCGATCCCACCGAACTCCGGGAACTTCAATGGGGAGCCGGTTTCGGCGTCCCCGCAGTCGCGCCTGCCGCCGAGGCTGATTTCAACTTGTGGTTCTTGAACCCAAAGAAGCCGGTAAAGCCGAAACACGGGATGGCTAGGATCCACCCGGCATGGTGTCCGACGATGGAGTTGATGATCAGCGCAGCCCCAAGGCCCGCAAAGGCGATAACTCCGGCTCGGGGCCGATACCAGCCTAAAATCATCAGCCCGGCGATGATGCCGACTGGGATGAGATGTATCAGGACGGCCAAGCCGCCCTCCCCGATGGCGTCAGCGGCAAAGAGTGAAAGGAACAGCACAAACATCCCAGCGAGAATTTTCGGAATCCATTTGTTCATGCCCTCACTTTAGCCGTGGCTCGGCAGGGGCGTTAATCGGAAAAATTCATCGGCAGCTTCGTTCCCTCAATGCTCACCGGGATGGCCCGTTGTCCTTGGTTGGCGCGCCGGGTGGACTCGCAGCGAAAACCCTCGCCCAGTCTCGAACGGCTCCACGGTCGCCTCCACTTCCAGCACCAGTAACCGAACGAACCCCCTCCGGGTGGGAGGCGTCCATCCGAATCAACGATTGAAATGACAGGCCCGAATTACATCTTGGACGCCGCCCCGCAACGGCCCGGAAAGACAAGGACCGCTTTTAGCAAAATAAAGGCTGGCTGCCGGAAATCTATTTCGGGTTGACCGCTCACGACAATAGGTGAGCCCTTATGGCTTGCGCAACCGGAAGAACGCTTTTCCGACTCCAACGGGAATGGTCACGGTATTTAACTCGCCGTTTACCACCACGGCCGGCTGGGGATCGAGGTCAACAAAAGGCGTCGAAAGGCTCGGCGAGGATTGCACCACCTGCCCGAGAATCGTTACCGGCCACGAAAGGACGAGATTGCTGCCAGACGGCGTGACGCTCACGGGCGGGCGTCCTTGCAACTCAAAGACCTTCCCGCCAAGCGCACCCAAGAGCAGCTTCTTACCGTCCACGGATACATCCAGACCGAAGTACTGTGCGCCGGTGTTACCGGTAGCCGCATCGAGTTGGGCTTTGGTGTAGGTCGCGTAGAGCAATCCGAGCGTGGTCGCGTCAGTCAGTCTGTAGATGAAGATCCCGTTGTCGGTCGTTTGCACGTAGAGGTAGCCATCGCGCTCGACGACCGACCACAGGCCAAAACTGCCGCTGCCGGTTAACGCGCCCAAGCTGCCCAGCAGGGTTTCCGCTCCGGTGGCCAGATTGAGGGCGTAGAAATTCGGGTTGCTGTTTTGCCCGGCGTCCCCGTAGTAGGCGTAGCCGCGATACACGCCACCGACGCGGACATTGCGAATGCGGGTACTCACGCTGGTGGTCACATAGCCGCTGGCATTCCAGGCGGGGTTGATCGTGAGGGAAAAAGGTTCGGCGACCACGTCGGCCAGATACAACTTGTTTCGGTTTCCCGAGGTGTAGATCGAGTAGATGATCGTGTCATTGTCAACCCAATCAAAACCAGCCGCGACCAGCAAGTCCGGAGCGTCAATGCTGGACGGATTATTTCCGTCCCAATCGTAGCGCGTGAAGGTCGTTCCGAGCGCGAGCGCGCTGCCGGATCCAAGCATGTAGGTAAAACGGCTTGCGCCCCGGAACGGCCCCACCATGCGATGTTCCAATAGCGGCGTGGCGCTGTTGTTGACCAGCGCCTCCGCCGTGTTGGTGCCTGAGGGATACCGTCCGAAACAAGGGGTGTTGATCTGATTGGCATAGATCTTATCGTCGAACGAACGCGGGTTGTACATGGTGTTGCCGGCGATGCTCAGATCGGCATTGGGCTGCACCGTGACGCGCAGTTGCAGTTCCTCCGCCAAGTAAGGCACGCTCGCCCCGCCCAACTCAAATACTTGGCCGGCCAACCCGCCGAGCAGCAGCTTTTTGCCACCCGCCGTAATATCCAGACCAAAATACTGCGTCGAACCGCCCGTAACCGCATCCAATTGCACCTTGGTGTAATTCGTATAGAGCGGCCCGAGCGTGGTGGCGTCGGTCATTTCATAAACGAAAATTCCGTTGTCGGTCGTTTGCACGTAAAGGAAGCCGCCACGTTCCCCCACGGTCCACAGGCCGTAACTGCCCGAACCGGTCAAGGTGCCAAGATTGCCCACCAGGGTTTCAACGCCGGTAGCCAGGTTGAGCGCGTAAAAGTTCGGGTTGGTGTTTTGACCCGCATCTCCGTAATAGGCGTAGCCGCTGTACGCCTCACCCACGCGCACATTGCGAATACGTGTGCTTACGCTGGTGGTGACGTAGCCGTTCGCATTCCAGGTGGTCTTGGCCGTCACCGAAAAGGGTTCTGCGACCACAGTCGCCAGGTACAGGCGCTTACGGTTCCCGGAGGTGTAGTCGGAGTAGATGATCGTGTCGTCGCCGACCCAATCAAACGAATCCGGGGTTTGGGTGTCGGGCGTGACCGCAGTGACTGGACTGGTCCCGTCGTAATTATATCGCGTGAAGGTGGTTGTGGACGCGACAGCACTACCAGACCCAAGCAGGTAGGTCGAACGGTTGGCGCCACGGAATGGGGCTACCAGCCGGTGCTCAAAAGTATTGTCGGTCGTGTGGTTGACGAGCATCTCTGGCAAGCTGGAGCCAATCGGATACCGACCGAAACACGCGTTACCCGCATTGATCTGGTTGGCGTATATCTTCCCATCGAAAAAACGGGGGTTGTACATGGTGTTCCCGGCAATGCCCAAGTCCAAGCTGGGCTGGACAGTGGTGCGGAGCCGGAGTTGCTCCGGGAGGTATGGCGCGGCTTGCGCGAGCGAGGCAAGCAGACAAGCGGCAGCGAGGATCAGCGGTCTTTTCATAATGTCCTTGGCTAGCAGAATTTGTGGGCAAGTTCATCAGGTTCGGGGAGTCGTCCTAGCGTATGATACAGGGCTATTTCCATAGCTTTGAAGGTGCGGTAGCCGTACGCTCTTCTGGTCACCACTCGGATCTTATTGTTCAGCC
>CAIKLQ010000523.1 GCA_903828255.1 uncultured Verrucomicrobiota bacterium | reverse complement strand
CTTCCGATCTCCCCGGATTGAACGGGGTGTCCAGCGTGCCGTCCGGATTAAGCCGGCCCAGGCAATTGCGCGTCTGTCCGCCCAGCGTGGTGAAGAATCCGCCCGCCAAAATTTTCCCGTCGGTCTGCACCGCCAGGGAATACACATAGGGGTCGGCACCACCCCCGGCCCCCGGATTGAACGCAGGGTCCGGCGTGCCGTCCGAATTGAGTCGGCCCAGGCAATTGAGCGTCTGCCCGCTCAACGTGGTGAAATAACCGCCCACCAAAACCTTCCCGTCCGCCTGCGCCGCCAGGGAACACACCCAATCATCCGCCCCTGGATTGAAAGCGAGGTCCAGCGTGCCGTCCGCGTTCAGCCGGCCAAGGAAACTGCGCGCCTGGCCGCCCAGCGTGGAGAACATGCCGCCCACCAGAATTTTCCCATCCGCCGCCACCGCCAGGGAAAACACATCGCTATCCGAATCCGGGCTGAACCCGGCGTCCGTCGTTGCCTGGTTGACCGTCAGCAACGCGACCTGGCTGGTAACGCTGGCGTAAGGACTCGTCACAACCACCCAGTAGCTGCCCGCGTCGGTCGCCAGCAAATTCGTCAGGGTCAAACTCGCGTTCGTCTGGCCGGGCAGCGTCGCTCCATCTTTCCTCCATTGGTAGCCCAGGGTCGCCGTGCCAAAGGCCGTGACATCGAGCGTGGCATTTCCCCCGAGTTCGTGATTTTGGCTCAGGGGCGGCACGGTGATCACAGGATCTTTCACGGTCAGCGTGGCCACCGCACTGGTCCGGGAGCCGTAGGCATTACTTACCACCAGCCAGTAGCCGCCCGCGTCGGCCCCCAGCACATTGGTCAAGGTCAAGGACGCCGTGGTCGCGCCGGCAATGTGGTTGCTGTCCGCCAGGGCGGTGCCGTTTTTGTACCATTTGTAGCTAAACGGCGGCATGCCCCCGGCCACGGCCGTGAACGTGGCCGTGGTGCCGGCGTCGTTGGTCCGGCTCTGCGGTTGGGCAATCCAGCCCAGCCCCCAGTAGTCCTCAAGTAACCAGCCGGATCCGCCGTATCTTCCTCCAGAGACGAAACCGCGCGCGCGAATGGTGGCGCTCAGGGGCACGGCGGCGTTAGTCGGGTGCCAGCCCCCGGAGATGCGGCTGCCCTCCCCCAGCGAAGTCCACAGCACGCTGTTAGTGCTCCAATCAAAGGTCGTCCGCCACACCTCCGGGCTGGTGCCGCCGCGCAACCAGGTAATCGCAGAGCCGTTGAAGGAGAGGCTCGAAGTCGCGGAGTCGGTGGCGTTGACCCGGCCCAGAGAACTGCGCGCTTGCCCGCCCAGGGTGGTGAACTCACCGCCCACCAAGACTTTCCCGTCCGCCTGCAACGCCACGGCGTGTACAAAACTATCCGCCCCCGGATTGAACGCGGTGTCCAAGGTGCCGTCCGCGTTAAGCCGCCCAATCCGGCTGCGCGCCTGCCCGCCCAGGGTGGAGAAATAACCGCCCACCAAAATTTTCCCGTCCGCCTGCAACGCCAAGGAACGCACCTCGCCATTCGCACCCGGATTGAAACCCGTGTCCTGCGTGCCGTTCGAGTTGAGCCGGCCAATCCGGAGGCGCGCCTGCCCGGCCATAAAAGTGAAAGAACCGCCCACCAGAATCTTGCCGTCCGCCTGCACCACCAGAGCATCCACATAGCTATTCGCAGAAGTCACCCCCGGATCGAAGGAGTCCAGCGAGCCGTCCGGGTTGAGCCGGCCAATCCTAGGGCGTGACAGCCCGCCCAGCGTGGTGAAACCGCCGCCAACCAGAATCATCCCATCCGCCTGCACCGCCAGTGAAGTCACTGAAGAATTCGCCCCCGGATTGAATGCGGCTTCCAGAGTGCCGTTCGCGTTGAGCCGGCCAATCCGGTTCCGGGTCTGCCCGCCCAGCGAGGTGAACTGCCCGCCCACCAGAATCTTCCCGTCCGGCTGCACCACCAAGACATCCACCGAGCCATTCGCCCCCGGATTGAACCCGGCGTCCAGCGTGCCGTCCGCGTTGAGCCGGCCAATCCCGTTGCGCGTCTGCCCGCCCAGTGTGGTGAACACCCCGCCCACCAAAATCTTCCCGTCCGTTTGCACTGCCAGGGAAGACACAAAGGGGTCGGCACCACCGCCTAACCCAGGATTGAACCCGGAGTCCAATGTGCCGTCGGCATTGAGGCGGCCCAGATAGTTGCACACCTGGCCGGCCAAATTGGTGAAATAGCCACCCGCCAAAATCTTCCCGTCCGCCTGCAAAGCCAGGGCGTACACCCGACCATCCGCCCCCGGATTGAAGTCATCGGGCAGGGGAGCCTGGGCCTGGGTCATCGGCGCGGCAAATAGTAAGACCCCCGTAGCCAGGGCCAGAGCGATGCGGGGCGCGGACATTCTTGACCGCTGGGGAAGTGTCGGAGAATCAGTACTCATTACAGGTGATAGGTTATAGCGTGTGGTTCAAAAAAAGCAAGTGGGAGGCTGAACTTAACCCGAATTCCGGGATGGGAACACGTTTCTCTGTAGCGCAGGTTTCCCAACCTGCTGTATCGCCGACTTCCCAGTCGGCAGGGCCTCGGCGATTCGGGGCG
>CAIKLQ010000522.1 GCA_903828255.1 uncultured Verrucomicrobiota bacterium | reverse complement strand
CACGCGGCCGCAAACAAACGCGGCCTTCGCGCTCGTGGTGGATGGCGGCGCAACTTCGGCTCTGTTCGAGGCGCTGCGGAACGGCGTGGTGGTGAGTTCTGCGACGGCGATGGTCGGCGTCGCCAATTCCAACAACTTCTACGGCTTTCGCAACGTCAGCAGCGGCTTCGACTGCATCCGCATCACGCCCGACGTCCAGCCGGCCTACCTGCGCGTGGACCAAGTTCAGCATGACATCGTGACGAACACCACAATCTCCGTGGACTTGAACGGCAAGGGTTTGCTCGATTCCACACCGGTCACGTACTCGGGCGGCGGCCCGGGCGGCGGGAATTTGTGGAACGGCACTTTGATCAACTTCACATCTCCGAACAGCCCGTCACCCACCAGCGGATTTGTCGCGGGCAACGGAGCATCGTCGTCCCTCAACCTGCTATTCAGCGGATTCAGCGGCGCGGATCGCTACATTTCCGGTAGTTATGGTAGCCACAGTTTGTTCGAAGACTATGTTTCGATGTCGAGCGGCACGGCGACGCTCACCTTGCGGGGATTGACGGCGGGCGCGACCTACGAACTCTTTTTGTTCGCGTCGAACGACGGTGGCACGGCGGGTGGCGTGTTCAGCGTCAATGGCGGCGCGGCGAAAACGGCCACGGCGGGAACTGGAACCCCGTTTGCCGAAGGGCGCGACTTCGTTCACTTCACCAGTCAGGCCAATGCCAACGGGCAGTTAATTGTGTCCGTGACTGGCGAGGAAAGCGGCACCTCCGTGGTGAACGGCTTTCAAGTGGTCGGCTCCACCCCTCCCGCGCCGGGCAGCGAGATCCTCTCGAACGTGTGGGCGGGCGAAATCACGCTGGGCCGCGACATCAGCGGCGAGTTCACGCTTCACTACGCGGACGGCAGCACGGCGGTCATCACGGACTTTCAACCACGCACAGCCACGTTACTGCCAAACTCCACCCTGAACTTCGCTCCCGTGGGTGGAAGATCGTCCGACGGCGTGATGCCCTTCTTCAATATTGCCAAGCCCGGTGGCGGCGGGCTGATCGTGGCCGTGGGCTGGACCGGTCAGTGGAAAGCGTCGTTCGTGCGCGATTCAGGAACGAATCTCACCGTGCGCATCGGCATGGAGGATTTCAACCTGCGCCTGTTCCCCGGGGAACGCATCCGCACACCGGCCGCGCTCACGTTGAGCTACGAGGGCGACTGGATGGAAGGTCAGCGGCAGTTGCGCCGCCTGTTACTCGATCATTATTCCCCGCGGCCGAACGGGCAGCCCATTGACCTGCCCATCGCCGCGTCCGGCGCGACCATCGGTTTCAACGACGTCACCGTGACGAACCAGATTCAGGCGATCACAAACATCATCCAAAAGCAGTTGCCGGTGGACACCTATTGGATTGATGCGGGCTGGGAAATCGGAGGATTCGCGACGGGTCAGGGCAACAACATTCCCGATCCCAACCGCTTCCCGAATGGCCTCGCGCCGGTGAGCCAGTGCGCGCACACGAACGGCTTACGCTTCCTGCTTTGGTTCGAGCCGGAGCGCGTGATGCCGAACACCTGGCTGCGGACAAACCACGCCGAGTGGCTGCTTACGCCGAGCGGCATGCCGCCCGAGTATGTCTATCAGCAGAACGACGGCTGGCGGATGTTGAACCTCGGCAATCCCACCGCGTTGAACTGGGCCAAGTCCAACTTCTCGGCGATCATCACCAACTGGGGCGTTGATATTTACCGGCACGATTTCAACATGCACCCGCTCTGGTATTGGCGGACAGGCGAGGCGGCGGATCGCAAAGGCATGAATGAAATTCGCTACGTGATGGGCCTCTACGAGTACTTCGACACGCTCCAGCAAAGTCATCCCGACCTGCTGATGGACAACTCCGCCAGCGGCGGGCGACGGCTCGATTTCGAGATGTATCGTCGTCTCGTACCGCTGCTGCGCACGGATTACCTCTGGGAAGTCGTGGGCGCGCAGGCGATGACTCACGCGCTCTCGCACTGGCTGCCCATGATCGGTCAGGGCGGTGTGAGCACCGCCAACAATGATTTCCGCAGCGGCATGGGCAGTTGGGGCGCGTACGCTTTCGATTATTACACACCCGGGGCGGCGTTCTGGAGTCCGCTCAAGGCTCAATTGGCGAACTTCGCCACGCTGAATCATTTGTTCTCCGGCGATTTTTATCCGCTGACGCCTTACTCGACCAACGCCGCCGATTGGATCGCGTGGCAGTTCCACCGCGCCGACCTCAACGAAGGAATCGTCCAGGCTTTCCGCCGCGCGAGCAATGTCACCCCGAGCATCGGCCTGCGGCTCCAGGACCTCCAATCGGGAGCAACCTATCAGGTGATCAACTTTGAACAGGCCACCACCAACACCGCGACCGGCCGGCAGTTGATGAATGACGGGGTGACAGTGAGAGTGGCCACGCCACCTGAAGCGGCGACGATCAAGTACCGCAAGATTTCGCAATGACAGTTGGTGGCAGTTCTCGCGCTGCGAGAACTCCGCCCGCATGTAGCGGACGGAAGGCAGGCGGCAGGTCGTCCGCTGGCACCTGGGCGTTGCGCCGCTGGACGCGGCACGACTGCTCGCAGCGCGAGCAGTTCCACCTCGCAGGCTTGGCTTCGACGCCTGGTGTGGCCAATCTTGCAGACGACGCGCAGCATGAGATTCATCGGCATTGATTTGGGCACGACCTTCATCAAAGGTGCGGTGCTGGACCTTGACAACTGGAGCATCCGCCACGTTGAGCGTTTTCCTTTCCCCGAACCGATCCCCGGACTCCGAACTTCTTTTCGCGAATTCGATCCGGCACAAATCGTCACTGCCACGCGCGCGTTGCTCGAACGATTGTTGCGTCACGCGCCGGATGCCGAAGGCATCGTCTGTTGCAGCCAGCTTCACGGGCTGGTGTTCAGCACCGACGATGGCCGCGCCGTCTCGAACTTCATCAGTTGGCAGGACCAGCGCGCTTTGGAAGCGTCTCCCTCGGGCGGCAGCACGTATTTCGATGAAGTGAACCGCCGTCTCACGCCGGAGGAACGTCGAGACCTCGGCAACGAACCGCGTCCCGGCGTACCGCTGTGTTTCATGCACTGGCTCGCCCAGAACGGGAGGTTGCCGAACCCGCCTGTCCTGGCGGCGGACTTGCCGGGCTTTGTGGTGGCGAACTTGTGCGGTTGTGCTCCCACCACCGATGTGCCGCGCGCCGCCGCTCACGGCGCCCTCAATGTCCAAACGTCGGCGTGGCACCGCCCCGTTATCGAGAAGTTCGGATTAAGCCAGGTTCGCTGGCCAACGATCGTCAAGCAAGGTGCGGTTGTCGGCCAGTTTCGATTCGGCACCAAGGACGTGCCGGTTTTCGCGCCGGTGGGTGATTACCATTGTTCGCAGGTCGGGGCGCTGCTGGAAGAAGGTGAATTGTCCGTCAATATTTCCACCGGCTCCGCCGTCATCCAGTTGGCGCGCGGATACGAAGCAGGCGATTTCCAGACACGCCCCTGGTTTGATGGACGTTACCTCAAAACCATTACGCACATTCCCGGCGGTCGGGCGTTGAATGCCCTGATTCGCCTGCTGACTGAACTGGCCGAGGCGCAAGGATTCTCCGTGAAGGATCCGTGGGATTACATCCAAGCGGAGGCCTCAAAGATCCATGCCACGGATCTGCGGGTGGACCCGGCGTTTTATTTCAGCGCGATGGGCGACCATGGCAGCGTCCAAGGTATGCGCGAAGAAAACCTGACTGTGGGCCATCTCTTTCACGCGGCGTTCGCCGGCATGGCGGACAATTACGCCCGGTGCGCCGCCCGCATCGCGCCAAGCCGGGATTGGACGCGGCTGGTGTTCTCCGGCGGTGTGGCGCTGAAATCAGATTTGTTGCGTCGCTTTATCTGCGACCGATTGGGATCGTCTCATCGCCTGGCGGCTTCGGAGGAAGACACGATGCTTGGTCTGCTGCTCCTGGCGCTGACGTTCAGTGGCCGATGCCGCTCGGTTGCGGAGGCGATTGCCCGCGGGCGCGAACATTTTCAGGTCGCGGCCTGAAGGAATTCCTCAGGGGGCGAGGCGAATAGTGCAGCGTTCCTGCAGCCACGCTATGTCCACGCTGTTTGGCGACAGAAGATATGATGAGACCTGCGTCTTTCCGGCGGGCGTGGCGGTGATCGGGTCGCGCCATTTGTGAATCTCGGCGTGTCCGTCCGCGAAGCAAACCCCACAAGCGTTGTTGTGCCGACTGGCGGGCATGTTGGCCCAGCGAGCCGAAGCGCCGGTGTCAATCATGTCCACGCCGAATGCCCCGTCGTCAATGCTGTCTTCGCGCTCGTCAATGAAGGTGAACGTCTCGGCGGGCTTGGTGACTTCCGTGTCCTTGCGGAAATTCTTGAACCGATCGTCGGGCGCCCAGGACCAGTTCTGAGGGCAATTCAATTTCTGGTTGCAGGCATAACTCCGCACGCGCGGCAGGATTGCGCCACCCAGATTCGCCGTACTCTGGTCCGCCGGACATTTGTAAACTGTGACGGTGTTCAGGTAGGGATACAATTTTCCGTTGGGGAATTTCAGATTCAATTCGTTGGTGTTGTCGCGGACGTTGGGTACGCCAAGCTCCATCCAGCCCTGCACCCAACCGCCGGGATCGCGCAGCCACGCACACGTTACGATCTGACCGTTGTTATCGCCGGCATACATGATCCAGCCGAGATTGAGCTGGCGGAGGTTGTTGGCGCACTGCGTTCGTTGCGCTGCTATTTTTGCCTTGCTCAAGGCCGGCAGGAGCATCGCCGCCAGAATGGCAATGATGGCGATCACGACGAGCAGTTCGATAAGGGTGAATGCCGCGGTTGCGGGGCACCCCTGGCGCGACCTGTTCCGCTTGATGTTTTCCATGATGAACGTCGTGCCCGGTTGTGGGGTGAATTTTGGTTTCATAGCAACTGCCGGTAGGTGATCAACTGGGAGCCAGGTTGATCGGTGATGGTTACGTCCAATCCTTCGGCCAATTTCTTGCCGGTTGTGGTGAGAGTTTTGCCGGTGTCTTCGATGCGGACTTCGTAGCGCGACCGGGCGTCGAGTCCCCACAGCTTCAAGCGCGCCTGCTCGCGGACACACTGGGAACGACGAAATGCAATCACCGTGCCTTGACGGAGGTCCTCGCGGTGACATTGGTAAGCCATCCAATCTTCCGCCGCCGAGCTGTAGGGTGTGAGCGGGTAAAAGTCGCCGTAGAATAGATGCCGGATGCGCTTGTATTCCGCCGCCAACCGCCGGGCAGCTTCCCACGGGAACGGTTCGGTGACCATGAAACCTTCGCGCACCACCTTGTCCACCGTTGTGCGCGGCGCTTTCTTCAGTTCGTAACCTTCCTTTTGCTTCACGGGATAGGCGAGCGGCCAGTCCTGGGTGATCGCGGGTTGATAGGGATTCCAGGCGATGACGAGCCCGTTGTTCATCGAACTGCGGAACGAATAAGGTTCGGGATACCCGCTGCCGGTCGCAGCGGACGCGAGCCAAAGATTGGCGCCATAGTTCTTGGATTGTTCCCCATCCGGTTCGAAGCCCGGATGATTCCAATCCGAGCGCCAGAGATAGAGGCACCGGGACATGGCTTCGATATCAATGCGCGTCGCGCCACCGCCGCACAGGTCAATGATCAAGCCGGGATGCCGCTTGAGTAATTCGTCCCAGAACGTGTAAAGCCCTTCGATGTAGCGAATCTCCGTCATGCCCTGCCGGTCCGGAGCGTCGGCGTCGCGCCACCATTGCAGCGGTTGTTTTTGCGGGCGGGGACAGTCGGCCCCCATGGGGCCGTCCAACCGGTAGATCCCAATCCCCTCTTTCGCAATCATCGCGGAGGTGTGATCCAGCAGGAACTGCAAGGCATTCCGATCCCCAAGATTGAGCAGGTCTATTCCTGCGGGTTGGTTCTTCAAGCGGAGAAACATCTCCGGAAAGGCTTTTTCCATCCAGGAGCCGCCGCCTTGGAATTCCGGCGCGAACCAGGCGAGGAGGCCCATGTTGAGTTTTCTGAGTTCCTCGGAGAGCGGCTTGAGCCCGTTGGGAAAACGCTTCGGATCGGGCGGTGCGAGATGGGAGTTCGGCGCGCTTTGTTCAAACCAGCCGACGTCCATCCACAAATACTCCACGCCGAGTGGCGCGAACTGTTTGGCGTAATCGAGTTGGTTTTGCTCGGTGGCCTTGAACGCCTCGTGATACAAGGCCGCCGCGCTGGCGGCGAACGGCATGGCGAGTGGCTGGCCATCCTTTTGCGGATGGTAGTGTGCGAGGATCATCCGCCGCAGCAGGTTTTGGCCGTAATAGCGATGGCCTTGCCAGAACAGCAACATGATCTTTGGGCTGCGGATTTCTTCACCGGAGTAAAGTTTGAGGTGCGTCAACTCCATCCCGGCTCGCAGATTCAAAGACTTCGCGTCCCGATTGAAATCCGCCTGCCATTGCCCCGTCCACCCGATGCTGGCAATCACGCCGCGATTCTGGGAAAACTCCACGTTGAAAAACGGGAGGCTGTCGCCCCACGAAGATCGTCCGTTCGTGGCGGTGAACCTCCGTTTGGAATCCGGGGGCAATGCCTGGCTCAGCGGGCGGAAATCCTCCTTGCGCGCGACGATGCCTTCTCCCACCCCGAGCGCGTGATGCAGCGTGAATTCGTTGCCGTCATCGGCCAGTCTGGTGTCGAGGGCCTGGATGTTGGAAAGGATCGGGGTTTCGCGGCCGGAGGTATTCTTGAATTTCAGGACCCATTCCACCGCCGGATAGTCCTGAAAAACGATGGCTTCACAACGGACCTCAAGCCCCGACTTCGGGTCGGTGTACGTCAGAACGTGTTGGGTTTGGGATGGGTTCAATCGCCGCTTGGTGGCGGCGTACTTCCAACCGGAAAGAAACTCGCTGGAAGATTTGCCGTCATACTCAAACGAAAACGAGGCCGCCCCGGACTTGAACAGGTTTTGCTCGAGCCATTGATCCAGTCCCCCGCGCCACGCGGCCTGCGAAATACCTGATCGGGCGGTTGCAACGTCCGGCTTCGCCAGTTCCTTCAGGGTTGCCGCTGCATCCGCCGCGTTGGCGACGACCAACCCGAGGCCGAGGACAGCGAGACGGATCTTCATGGTGGTTCTGAGTGACATTGGTCCTGTCGGTTGGCGAGAAATCATCGCCCGGTGGTCGCAAGGGTCGGCGTTACGGCAAAAGCCCTGCGCCCGATGCTGCCTCGGGCTTGAGTCGTTCTCACGGCCAGTTCCACCCGTAACTGCCGCCGAAGAACTGCTTGGCCTTCTCCAAACCCGTAGTCGCATTTGTATATTGCCGCCGGCTCATACTCTCCGCGTGCCCATCCATAAACGTAAGGCTGCCCGTATCGCCGTGATACTTGGTGCCCAGGTGGTCCTGATCCTGGGGAAGTAGTGTCCCGCTGAACAGAGCCACGCCATTGTCGAACTGCGTATCGTCGAGCTCCAGCACGAGCAAAGTCGTGGACGCGCTGGTGCGGAGGGAGTTGAGCTTGAGATCGAGGTTGTTGTTCGGCGAAGTTGCGGGCTTGATGGAAAGGGCCGCCTGGCCATTGATCTCGTAGCTCCAGAGCGGATAGGGCAGCGGCGGCGTGGTGATGTTGAAGCCCCAAAATCTCCCGTCGGGCTGACCGTTGGGGAGTTTCGGTTTGCGGAGGGGGTAAGTCGGGCAGCGATAGACGCCGACGGATTTGCCGACGTAATTCCAGAGCAACCCCGTGGTCAAATCAGCCTGCTTCTCCGCGCCCTGAATACGCCGATCAGGCGGATCAGCATAACTCGGCTCGTGAAACGCCCAACCCCAGCCGGGAATGGTGTCCTGGTTGTCGTGGGCGTACATCATGAACGCGAGGCCGATCTGTTTAAGATTGCTGCGGCAGCCAACTGACTGGGCTTTCCCTTTGGCCTTGCTCAATGCCGGCAGGAGCATTGCCGCCAGGATGGCGATGATGGCAATGACCACCAGCAATTCGATCAGGGTGAAGGCGAGCCTTGAAACTACCCACCGTTCATGTGGGTTAGATTGTTTTACTTCGTTCATGGTTCAGCAAGCCTAGTTCCGACCTTTGACGGTGATTCATTTCAATTGGTGGCAAGAGGCCCGGATGGAAGCCGTCCATCCGGGCCAACTCCACCCAATCCCTTACCGAAGGCGATAGTATTTCCCGCTTCCCGTTGGCGTGACGTTGTACGGGCTGGTGGCACCCAAGACATCGGTGAACGGACCTGTCACGCTGGTTGACGAGGTCAGAATCGCTAGCCCGCCCCAAGTAAGGACGACATTGCTGCCGCTGGCGCTGACTTCAAGCGGTCGATAGACCAGTGCGCTCTCCGCCGGGCCGACGCCCGTCGGGTTGTAGCTCGGGTTGGTTGAAAGGACGAGTTTGTCCAAGGCAAATCCATCCTCGCGCATCCAGATGTTGATCACGTGGAAACCCGGGGTTGTCACCACGACCTGATTGGTCAACGCACTCGCCGTGGTCGAGCCCCAACCGTAACCGGCCGGAGCCGTCGGGAAGCCGCTGATGCCGCGGCTGGCCACGCCGTCAAGCCCGATGAAAGCGGAGTCATCACTTCCCGAGGGTGCAATGCCGCGCAACCAACTGTAGTACGTTCCCGCGACCGGGAAGTATGCATTGTAGTCCAGCCACGGGCCGGTTTGAGCGTTGCCGGTGTTCACCCCGCTGTTCGGCAGCGCTTCCATCACGCCAAAGCCGGATCCGGTGATGTTGGCATCGGTCGGATTCAAGTACGTCGGCACGCTGGTGAAAACCCAACTCTGCCCCGCCCCAGAAGGCGACGCGTTCGTAGTGAAGTTCTCGGCTTCGATTGCCAGCACGTTGTTCGCGCTCAAATCTGCGATGTGCATCAAGGCGCCAGAAATCGGGCCAATCTTGAGGCCGGTGAGTTGGATCTGCGAGTTGGGAGCGACCGCGTTTGCCGCCCAGTTCTTCACGTTGTTCACCGTCAGGGTATAGGCCTGGTTCGGCGTCAGCGCCGTGGTGTCCAACTCCACGAGGGTTGAATTGATGAGTGTGGCGGAACTCACCGTCACGCCGCCATTGATCGAATAATTTGTGGCGGTCGTAGCGCTGGTCGCATCGAGCGGATCGGAGAACCGCACCCGCACCTTGTTGGTCGCGTCGTTGTAAGCGGCGACCAGAGTTGGCAGCGCGCCCCCTGGACCGAAGTATTTGCTGCCGATGTACTGTTGAACTGCGGCATCCTGGGCGGGCGTCACATCCGAATAAATCAGCACCTCGGCGATATTTCCAACCAAGGCCTGGGCAAGACCGTCATCGAAGAGAGAGCCCAGAGCGAGACCCCGCGCCGTGCTATACTCAATTGTGCCCGTGCTGGTTTGGGTGCCGCGTGACCTGCCGTTTACGGACAAAGTCTTGGTCTCGGTGTTTGTGGTAAACGTTCCCACGATGTAGGCGGGCACCATGCTTTGCATGACAGACCCGGATTCAAGCGGGCGATACACGTTACCCACCTGCCAATGCGACCATTTGATCGAAGTCGGATCACCGTCAGCGCTACCGAGTACGAAGCCTTCCCAGTTACCCAACCAGTCGCGCGCCGGGTTTGACGTATTCACAGCGGCAACCAGATACACGCTGAAATGTTGAAGGTTGAAGTCCGGTTGGTTTTGCAAGACGAGATTCGCACTGCCATCGAAGCTCACCACCGGGTGTATGCCATTGGGAAAGGCTGCTAATGCCGGCTGCGTGTTTCCAATGCCGGGAGCGGCGTTGTGGGTATTTGCGGCGCCTGACATATCCTGCCATTCATACATGCCGATATTGTCTGCCAAGACATTAGTATCTGCGGCCAACCACAGGAGCCGGTTCGCGACAGGCGGCACGCCGATGATCACGGGCACGTAGATGGTTGATGGCGCAGCGCTCGCATTGCCCGCACGATCCTGCACCCCTGTCGCTGTCAAGGTCTTCTGCGATGTGATGGGCGAGGTGGTTAAGACCACCTGGAAGACATAGTTGGAGTACGCCAGGTTATTGGTTTGCGGCACCGCAACGATGCTACTCACGCTCCCACCACCGCTGAGGTTGTAGTTCGCCGTGTTCGTGGCGCTGGCGGGATTCATCAACTCGGAGAAGGTGACGGTGACTTCGGTGTTTGTAGCAACATTCAGCAATGCTGAAACGATCGTCGGGGCATTGGTATCGGGTAGGACCGTCAGGAAAGCCGCCTGACTGTTCGTGAAGCCCGCGACATTGGTGATCGCCACGCTGTAGAAGGCTTGATCCCCCAAACCAACACTTGGAATGGAGTAACTGTTCCCGTTCGCGCCTGAGATGGCCGTAGCACCTTTATACCATTGGTAAGTAAAGGGCGGCGTGCCGTCCACAAGGACGTTGAAGGTGACAGGATTAAACTGACCAACTTGCTGAGACTGGGGCTGGGTCGCCACGGACGGTGGTCCAGGCAAGGTGAAGTATTTCGTGATCAGACTGGTTTGCAGAGCGCCGATTTCCCCGCCGGTCAGGCTGCGGCTGAGAACTGCGATTTCAGCGAAGTCCGCGGCAGCCCGTTCAGTAATGCCGTTGCCCCAAGGATTGTTGGCATCGCCGCCCGCCCCTTGGACATGGAAGGCAATTGTAAACGGCTGGGTGGGATCTCCGCCACCCCTGGACACCGTAGTCGTGCTGGTACGCCACCCGCCCAGCGACGCATAATATTCCGTCGTCGTCATCGTGCCACCAGCGGTGATATTCATGATCACAATTGTCCACTCTGGGGTTGGCGGGATGACCAATCCCGATGGAAAAACGACGGCTCCCGCATACGTGAGAAATTCGTGTTCTCGAGTGTCACCCTTGAAACCAAACAAATAAGGACAAGACGGACCACGCTTCCCGAAAACGGCTTGATGGCCTCCAAGCATTGTATTTGGAGCATTATTGCGATAGACAGTAATCATCGTGATATCCTGGCTGGGATCAACATGGGTTGGATTCAGAGCATCCAATTTGTTCGTCTGCCAGAGCCGGTCGGCGAAGTGGCCCACCGCGTTCAAAGGATCGTTGCCCTGCCGGAAGTTAACCGCGTTGAAAATTACGCCGTTGTTGGTTGCCGAAACCAGCAAGGGGGTGTGATGATCAGGATCCGCCTGGGCATCGCCAAGCGGCAGGGCAGGTGCGGCCAGTACAATGCCGTTGGTGCTGCTGTCGAACCATACGGGCACATTCGTGCCGGATAACGTATCGGATTTGAGCCAAATCCGGAGGGCCGGATCATTGGTGCTGATTTGCCCGAAGGCTGCCGTCGCCAAGGCGGCGAACAACATTGTGAGTAGTGATTTTTTCATGGTTGATCGTTTTAGTTGTTTTTTATTTCACCACCAAGAACAACATCTGTTGACTGGCTTTGAGGCGCACAAATCAAACATCGCAGCAACTATCAGTAGCATTCAGACATCTCTCGGTGGCATTTAGATCTAAATTATTACCGGACCAAAAATCAGGCCGCTCCCGTTTTTCGACAAAAAATCTACTTTTTCTTCAAAGCCCCGCCGCATAAATTGGAGCTTCACCATTTACCGGGACTGTCCAAATACTTGAGCGAATACAGCATGGGGTTCTTGGTCAGGGCCTGGAGCGATCGTCGCGTCATTCCCGTTCTCCAGGCACTTCGAGGTTGTTGGCGACGACAAACGGGCGCAGCGGTTGAACCTCATCGGCGGTATCCCGGTGGTTCTAATCGCGGTTGCTGTTGCCCTGCAAATACAGAGCGGCAGCCTGCGTGCGGGAATGCACTGACAGTTTGGAGAAAATGTGGTCGAGGTAGTTCCGCACGGTCTTGGTTTGCAATCCCAGCGCGTCGGCGACTTCCTTGTCCGTCTTGCCGGTGGCCACTTCGTGGAGCACTTTCCTTTCCTGCGGGGACAATTGGGCGAGCTTTTGTTCCGGCGAACCCCCGCCGGTTCGGTTGTGGGGCAACAGCGTGCGCGCAATCACCGGGTCCACGACCATGCCGCCATGCGCGACGCTGATGATGGCATCCGCGATTTTCTGTGCGTCATTTTCCTTGAGCAGGTAGCCATCAGCACCCGCGGCCAGCGCCGTGGCGGCCGTGGATTCCTCGGCGTACGAGGACAGGAACAGGACATGGGCCGACGGTTGTTCGGCTTTGATCCGCCGGCATACTTCGTAGCCGCTGATGTCGGGCAAGCGATAGTCCAGAAGGATCACGTCGGGTTGAAGGGCCGCCGCCTGTGCCAGTGCGGCGTGGCCGTTGATGGCATCCCCCACGACCTGAATCTGCGGATTGATCGCTTCGACCTCCCGCAGGCCGTTGCGAACTATCGGATGATCGTCCACGATCAACAATCGGATCTTTTCGTTCTTATCCATCGCGAGAAAGCCTAGCGGGTTTTGCCGGAAAGACGAGCGTCACGCGCGTGCCGTGCCCGGGGCGAGACTCGACGCGCAAGTGGCCGCCCATTTGTGCTGCCCGGGCCTGCATGTTGGCCAGGCCGTTTCCACTTCCGGCCCGTGTGTGGGGATCGAAGCCTTGTCCGTCGTCCGCTACAGAGAGATGCATAAAATCGCCCGTCACGCTTAACTCCACGCGCACGGTCTTAGCCCGCGAATGCCGCAAGCTGTTGCTCAGTGCTTCCTGTGCGATCTGCTTCAAATGTCCAAGGTGCGCGGGCGTCAGCGAGGCGGGAGCGGACGTTTCCCCCGTCCATTCAATGACGACGGATTCGGTGCTTTGAAAGCGTTGCACCAAGTGCTGTACGGCGGTCTTCGCTTCCTCAAGATTGACCAATTGGCCCGGTTTCGGCTCTTCGGGTACAATGAATCGGCGCAGTTCGGCAATGAGATCATCCAGGCCAAATCTTCCGCGGGCAAGTAGTTCCCGCGCGGGGCCGGCTTCCGCGCCGAGCTGCCGTTGGCAACTCCCCAACATCAGTTGCAGTCCGTAGAGCGATTGGATGGCGCCATCATGCAGATCGCGACTGACGCGTTCGCGTTCATTTTGCACGCGCTGTAGATCCTCACAGGCGGCTCTCAATTCAAGGGCGATCGCGTCTTGCCGGACGCGGGCGTGAATCTGCGTCAGCAGCAGCAAGGTGACGGTCAGCGTCAAGCCGGTGCCAAGAACGAGCACCAGCCACGGTCGGGAGCGCGATGATTCCTGCTCGAAAAGTGGCGTCGTGTAGAAGTGTGCGGACCACGTCTGGTTGAATACCTGCATCGGGAAGTTCGTTCGCAGGTAGGCATGAAACTGGGGCTTGAGCGTTACCGACGCCGTTGAACCCCGATTTAGCCAGTTGGTGACGGCTGGCATGATGCTGGCGAAAATCTCAAAACTGATTTCTCGCGGTGCCGTGCCGAAGAGACGTTCCAGCATGATGCGCGGTTCGGCAGCGCCAAAAACAACCCCGCGCGCATTTTGCTCCCGGTGATGGGCCAATTCGGTTTCTGCCAACGTGGCCGCGTTCGTGGGAGGCAATCCTAACGTGGGTTGGTAAACGGGAATGAAAATGGTGAAGCCATTGGCCGGTTTGCCACTGACTTCGGCGGAGAGTTGGCGAATCTTGCCGAGCGTGGCTGCCGACGAAAGAACGGATTGCCAAGCGGCGGCGGCGTCTTCCGTTTCGGTCAGAAAATTCTGATCCACCCCGTCCATCGCAGACGGGGGCCGAGCCCAACCATAAGCGATGCGAAAGGAAGGCACCGGCGGGGCAACCGCGGTCGCAGGCAATTCCGCAGAGTTGCCGGGGGCGCTGCGGGTCGGGGCCACTTCCACTTCCGCAAAACCGGCTTCGAGCAACCCCGGGTAATTCTGCTCTTGGGCGAGCATCTGAATGCGGAAGCGCCACTCGGGTTGACCGATGGAATTTCGCGCCGCGACGAAATCGGCCAGCCCGGTCAGGGCCAGTTCGTACCTTTGCAGGCGGTCCTGCAACACCTCGGTTGTTTGCCGGACGGCGCGTTCAAAGCGGGCCTCCTCCGTGGCGCGAATACTTTCATGGAGCTTGAAAGAGATCGTCCCCGTCAACGCCAGGCCGATCAACAACATCGCCCAAGCCGGCGCGTACGACCGGCGCAGGGCGTGGGCAAATGATTTCAAGTTCATCAAAACTGCGCTCTCAATATGCTGACCCGGCTTACACTCGCAAGTCGCGAAGTAGGGTTAAATACCCCTAGCGCACTAGAGGCAAAATGGTTGGTGATTTGCAACCGCAACCCGGAGTACGTTCAGTGCGGGCTGCGAATCACGCGCCCTGAAAAGCTTTTTAACCTTTTGCGAAACGAAATGCCAGCGCGTCCGACCAACCGAAACAACTCGAAGAGCATGAGAACTTTGTTTGCCGTTCTGGCCGTCAGCCTTCCGGCATGCGCGGCGGTGACCGTCAGCGACCAAGGCAAAGGCTGCGACTACATGACGGGCGACCCGATTGTTCTGCCAGCGGCCAGGCTGAGCACGAATCTTTTCGCCTGCGGCGCGCAAGTGATTCTCAACCGCTCGCACGTGGCCCGCCCGGCGGAATTTGACCCGACCGGCCGATTGCAGTTAATGCGTGGTGAACCGCCTCCGCCACCGGAGTCGAGCACGATTACCAACCAGCCTGCCAACGACGACCGCGCTGAAAAACCAGTGCTTTCGCGCACCACCGGGTCCGACCGGATCGAAAGCCCGCCCCACACCAAGGGCTTTCCCGCCTACCTCGAAGGCCAACCCTATGTCTGGTTTCTCCAAGACGTGCGGCATTACACCAATTATGCCTGCACGGTCAATGTGGACCGGCCCGCCACATTCTACCTGCTCGTGGACAACCGCGTGAATGACTACCGGGAGGAGTCTTCCTACGACGATCCGGTATTTGGTCCACCCGACACGCAATGGATGCGGGACGATGGTTGGAAACGTGTGAACACGGGGTTGACCCCCGTCCTGACTCCCACCAACGCCGGCGACTACGTGGGGATTGACGAGGGCAATAACGGCACGATCAATCAGATCTATGCCGTTTACGCGAAGACGCTCGCCAAACCGGGCTCCGTCACTCTGCGCACCGAACTGGACGGCAACATCTACTGCCTGGTGATTTCGACGAACCCGCCGCCCGCCTCGGTGAACCACCAAAGCCCGCCGAAAGCACCCGCAGCCGGAGACTGATTTTCGATTGTTGTGACGAGAGTCCAAGCTCGCATCGCCCGCCTCCATGCAATTGCACAAGCTCAATCCAATCCTGCTCCTTGCGGTGGCACAACTTGCGGCCGCCGCGGACTCTGCCCCTCAACTCGAACTCAGCGGGCTGAGCGTCACGCCCCATGTGCAGTCTCCGGTGATGCGCTACCGTCGGCCCCCCGATCTGGAGTTGGGGGTTCTCGTCCACGTGTTCCTCCGCAATCCCGGCCCGAACCCGCTAATGTTCGATGAGGCGTTGCCCGTCCGGTTTCGCGACCAAACCCCAGCGCAACTTCTGGCCAACGACGATTGGACCTGGCACGACACGCCCGCCGCGTGGCCTGGAACAAAACGGACGCTGCCACCTGGAGGATTGACCGTCTGGAGCTTCAACACGCGCGGCACCAACTGGGGCCTGGGCACGCGGGCGAAACTGAGTGTCGGGCCGGCCAGCGGGCTGGCCCCGTGTGAATTGGATCTGGCCTTCGACAAACCAAAAGTGTGGCTGTCCGCCGTCACGTTTCTCAGCCCGACGAATTCCGTTTATCCTGATTCGCTCATCTTCCACGTGGCGAACGAATCCGACGCGCCATTTCACATCGTGTCGTGCCGACTGTGGGTGCCAGCCTCGAACGAGACCTGGCAGGTGCTCTTGCCGCGCGAGCCGATGCCGCGAATCGAATGTTTCCCGAGTGACCGTGTCATTCCAGCGAAGAACCGGGGCGGCGCACGAGTTGTCACTGGAAAACTGCCTTTGACGTACGCGGCGATTGAAGTTCGGCTCGCTGATTCTGGCGGCAAACCGGTCACGCTTTGGTCGCACCTGCGAGTGAAGCGCGAAGTGTTCGACATCAGCGGTGGCTGGGTGGCGTCGAAATTGGGCGGCAGCAACACGATGCATTGTGAGCCGTATCTGAAGGCGCTCCGCCGGATGCACGTCAACACGGGCCACATCGCGGACACTCCGGGTTACACGGATCAAAATGCAGTGGACGGACTGTACACCCGTTACCCGCTCAAGTATTTCAACAAGCTCGAACCCTTCCAGCATTACGACACGAACGCGACGCTGCCGCGCATTCACGCCGTGGAGTTTCTGGGTGAGCCGCAATACGGCGGTGGTCGCCCCGTGCCGCCGATGGACGTCTGGCGGAAACTCGCGCCGTACCAGCGCACGCGACTCCCCACGACGATTACACACAGCGAAGAGCGCATCTGGCGTTATTACGCCGGTCTTTCAGATTTTCCCCATTACGATGCCTACCGTGTTTGCGCGCCAGCGCCGGATGCGTGGTCGAAATACGAGCGGTGGAACGGTCAGACGATTCGCTGGGGAGCGCCCCTCGAAACCATTGGTGACATGACGCGCAGTCTGCGTGAACTAAATCGTCCGCGCCCGATCGCCTACTGGTCGCAAGGCGCACATGCAGGCTGGGACAGCTATGGCGGTCGCAAGCGCACCTCACCCACACCCGATGAGCTGCGCGCTCAGGCGTATCACGCGCTCGCCAGCCGTATCACTTCGCTCTACTGGTTCAATCTCAGCCTGAAATCGCTCGTGAAGTTTCCCGACCTCATCGAGCCAATCACCCGCGTCGGACGCGAAATCCGCATGCTCGAAGACTTCTTTCTCGAAGGTGACGCCACGAGCCACGAAAGGATTCTCCGCGACGGAAAACCGGACTGGGATTTGGACGTGGTGGCCGGCCCGCGCGGCGCGTTGCTGTTCGCGCTCGACCTCGACTACCGACCTGATCTGGAGGAGAGGGTTTTTAAATTCGGTCCGCCGCGGGAAGCTCGTTTCCGCTTTCGACTCCCGACCTACGCGCGCAAACCCGTTGATCTTTTCCGCGTGGACGCTGACGGCGTGACCACGGTGGAACACAATACGAAGGACGGGACGCTGGAAATTCGCGACCGCGTCAGCCGCCTGGCGATTTACGTCGCTGCGCCGAGCGCCGGCGAGCGCGAGCGCATTGAGGCGCGACGCAAAGCACTAATCGCTGAGGAGGATTCACTTGGGTTTGATCCCAGCCGCAAGGAGTCCGACTTTGAAACGCTGAAGCAGCTTCTTGATTCTGCCCGCAAATGAACCGTCCCTCTCGACCCAAAACCCAGTCCATGAAAAAGTTACTCAAGCTCGCCCTCGCTGGCCTGGTGTTCTGTGCCGCCGTCCTGACTGCCTCGGCAAAATCCCCGGCGCACACTTTTGCGCTTGGCACGAATGATTTCCTGTTGGACGGCCAACCGTTCCAGATGCGGGCGGGCGAAATTCATCCCAGCCGCATTCCGAAGGAGTACTGGCGGCATCGCATACGTCTGGCGAAGGCGATGGGGTTGAACACCATTGCCGCCTACATTTTCTGGGATCATCACGAGGTGTCCGAGGGACGATTCGATTTCAAGACCGGCACCCGCGACTTGCCAGAGTTCTTCCGACTTGTGCATGAGGAGGGCATGTGGCTTTTCGTGCGGCCCGGGCCGTATTGTTGCGCCGAGTACGATTTCGGCGCAATGCCGGCGTATCTGCTGCGTTATCCGGACTTGAAGGTGCGCTGCCTGGACCCGCACTACACCGCAGCGGCGGAGCGGTACTGCCGCGCGCTGGCGAAGGTGATCCGCCCATGGCAATTCAGTGCTGGCGGACCGATCATCCTGCTCCAAGTGGAAAACGAATACGGCAGCTACGGCAACGACCGCGCGTATGTAAAATGGGTTCACGACCTGTGGCGGAAGTTCGGCATCACAGTGCCCTTCACGACCGGCGACGGCGCCACGCCGCACATGCTCGAAGCCGGCTCGCTGCCGGGTTGCGCCGTGGGCCTTGATCCCGGTTTGGAACTCAAGGACTTTGAACTCGCTCGCCGCATGAATCCGGGCGTGCCGGTGTTTGGCAGCGAGATTTATCCCGGCTGGCTCACGCATTGGGGCGAACCGTGGGCGCGCGTGACGACCGAGGCGATTTGCAAAGACGTGAAGTTTCTGCTCGAAAACAAAAAGTCCTTCAACCTCTACATGTTTCACGGCGGAACGCATTTCGGTTTCACCGCTGGAGCGAATGCGGATCGGCTCGCGGTTTCCACGAACGGCATCGCGTGCAATTTCATGCCCGACATCACCAGCTACGATTACGATTGCCCGGTCACGGAGCAGGGCCGGCCCACGGCGAAATACACCGCGCTGCGGAATTTGATCGCGTCGCACCTCCCGCCCGGTGAAGCGTTGCCCGCCGTGCCCCAACCGATTCCGGCGATGGCGATTCCCGAAGTCAAGCTGACCCGCTGGACGACCTTGTGGGAAAACCTTCCGAAGCCAGTGAAGCTCGCGCAACCGAAGCCTTTCGAGATGCTCGGCCAGAC
Source organism: uncultured Verrucomicrobiota bacterium (assembly GCA_903828255.1). Taxonomy (GTDB): domain Bacteria; phylum Verrucomicrobiota; class Verrucomicrobiia; order Limisphaerales; family JADLHS01; genus CAIKLQ01. The sequence continues at coordinate 2,448 of CAIKLQ010000522.1, read as the reverse complement.
GCACGGTTTGATGCTCTACCGCACGAAGTTGGTGGGCCGCAAATCTGGGCTGCTGGTGCTTCGCGAGTTGAACGACTACGGCCTTGTGTTTCTCGACGGCAAATTCATCGGCACGTTGGATCGACGTCTCGGGCAAAACTGCATCGAACTGCCGCCGACCGACAACGCCATGCCAACGCTGGAAATCCTCGTCGAGGCGATGGGCCACATCAACTTCGGCGAGTTCATGATTGATCGCAAAGGCATCACTGATCGAGCCACCCTCAACGGCATGACGCTGATGAACTGGGAGGTTTTTGGTTTCCCGTTCGACGAGCAGTGGCTCGCGTCATTGCCCCCGCGCCAGACGGCGGCGACCCGCCCCGGCGCATTCTTCAAAGGCAGTTTTGAACTGCGCGAAGTGGCCGACACTTTCCTCGATTTGTCCGGCTACCAAAAAGGCTACGTGTGGGTGAATGGCCACAACCTCGGGCGCTATTGGAACATCGGCCCGCAGCAGCGGCTCTATTGCCCCGCGCCGTGGTTGCGACGCGGGGCGAACGAAGTTCTCGTGCTGGACTTGCTTCAGCTCGAACCAAATCCGATTGCCGGCAAGGAAACGCTAGCGGACTGAGCCGGGCCGACCTCGCCGAATCAAAGTTTCCGGATGCGATAGAATTGCGCGGCGTAGGCGGAGGTGGTCGTGGCGCTGAAGGTGCCGTTCGGCAGTTGCGTGATCGTGGCACTTCCATCATCGGCATACGTTCCCGAAACGTTGCTTGAGGTTTGCAGTTTGAAACTGGCCGGTGTGTCGGTGCCGTCGGTGCTGGTGAATTCAAGGGTCACGTTGGAACCAGCGCGCGTGATCTGGGTAATCAACGGCGGGGTGAGGCGGACGACGCTGAGGTTGGCGTAATAGACCGCGCCCGCGGGCTGGCCAATCGAGTTGTACGGGTCCACGTAGCCGAGCATCAGGTAACCGCTCTTGAACGTGGTCGTGTTGGTGAAGGTGAAGATCGGAATCTTGTTGAGCGATAGCGTGACGACGTTGCGGAATTGTTTGATCTCCACGTCGGTCCAGGTGCGCGTGTCGCCGCCCAGGGCGGGCGGGTCGTTGGCCACAAGGCCCGAGCTGCCATAGCCGGTGTAAGGGGCTGGTTTCTTGAAAACGGAGGCAAACTCCGAGGCTTTCCTGGGCGGTAGGATGTCCTGTCGGTTCGTGTTCGGCAACGCGCCGCCTTGTCCGGTGGACGAGAGATAGTCGCCCACCAACGCGCCACCGTCGGCGCTCAACCAGAACCACAGACCGTCGCTCGCCCACGGCCCGCCGCTGAGCACGGCACTGCCGGACCACCAATTGGTTTCGAGGCCGTTGTGGTTGATGCCGATGATCGGGCCTTGCGTCGTGCCCGCGGCGGTGTCTTCCACGATGTTCATGTTGAAGCGCACGGCGAAATCGCCGCTCAAAGATTGGTTGGTGAGATAGAGATTCACGCCGCCCGCAGTGGCGTTGATCTTGTTCACCGTCACGCGCATCGCGAAGGGTGCGCCGCCGGGCGGATTGGTGATGACGCCGGCCCCCGCCGGGTCGGCAACGAGGTCGTAACCGAACGACGCTTCCCCATCCGGCGGCACGACATCCGAATTGGCGTTGGCGCCGGTGATGTTCCAATTGCTGGCGTCGGCGGCGCTGGTCAGGGCGTTTGTGTAGAGCACCGGCGCGGGCGGATTTGCGCTGTCAATGATCGTGAGCGGCACGGCGGCGCCACCGGCGCCGTAACCACCGCTGGCGCTCAGGCCAAGGAGGATGGTCTTGTTGCCTGCATAAACTCCGGGATTGGAATTCAGCGGGCTGACGCGTGCGGTCTTTGTCAGTTCGCCGGGGTTGAACGTGACCGGCGTGGCGGCAGTGAAATCGGTGCCGAGCGTGGCGCTGCCGCCATAGGTGAAGCTCGACACGCTGTAGGCCGCCGCGTTGGTGTTGCCCCAGCGCGTGAGCGTCACTTCGGCGAAGTCGTTCAAGTGGCGTTTGTACATGCTCGGGATGGATGGCGAAACCAGCAGCAATTGCGGGCTGATGTTCTGGATCAAGACGGTCGCGGTGGAGGGCGCGTTCGGGGCGTAGCCGCTGTTGCGCAGGAGCGTCAAGTCCACCGTGGTGGTGGGACGCGGCAAACCGTCCACCACCGGCACAATGCTGATGTTGGTGGAGGTTTGGCCGGCCGCGAGGGTGACGATGTTCGTGGCTGCCGCGGCGACGCCGGCGGGTGTGCAGGTGTAAACGCCGTTGGTCGCCGTGCCCGCGAGCGCGAACTTGACGGCCAGCGGAGCGGAGTAGTCGGAGTTGACGTTGGTGCGCGTGATGGTGAAGACGCCGGGCGTCGGTCCGCTTTGCGAGGCGTTTGGCGCCGTTGCTTCCACAATGACGGTGGTAGCCGGGACCGACGCGCTGCTGGACACGTAGAAGTT
>CAIKLQ010000521.1 GCA_903828255.1 uncultured Verrucomicrobiota bacterium | reverse complement strand
GAACACGATCTGTCTGTCCGGCGCGCTGTTCGCCTACAACGTCCTGTCCGTGATCCGGCGACACCTTGGCAAAGGAGGCGTGCGGCGGGTGTTTTTGTCGCCCTTGCCGGAAGAGCCAGAATGCAGTCGCCCCGAAACCGGGGAGGCAAGCGCCGTGTAAAATGGTTGGAAGTTACTCAAAACCTGAACATACTTCCGAGTCTCCATGTCGAAGTGGTGGAAATTCGGGGGCCCTGTTCACTAACAACTAAAACCTCAATTGGACAGCAAAGCCTCGCCGGTCTTAACCATTCCAGCGAACTAAAAGCACTGATATGATCAACCACCGAACCCAACTTCCCAGGAATCGGAGCGTCGAGCAAAGAACCGGCGCGTTTCTCGCAACGACTCCTAACGCGCCGATTCGGCGATCGGCGCTCCCATCGTTCGGTTCATGTCCCCGCAGCGCGATTCCGAAATTGTGGCGGCAGTTCCTGAACCAAGTAGTGGCACAGGCGTCTCGCCTGTGCGAATCGAAAGTCACGGGCGAGGTGCCCGTGCCACTACGGCAGCGCCCATTTGCCAAGGCGCTCCGATTCATGTTCGCCTCTTGCGCCTTCTGCTTCGCTGCCATGATCGCGCTCGGCCAGGAGCCGGCGCATCCGCTCAAGCCACCGGATCGGTCGAGTCCTCGCGCCGCAGTGAAGACCTTCCTCGACGCCGGTGACGCCCTCAGCGCGTTTCTAGCCAAGGATTACCTGCCGTCCCCCACGCGCGCGGAATTCCAGCGCTTGATCTCATTGGGGGACGCCGTCGTGCCATCGCTGGACTTGAGCGAAGTGCCGCCGGCGACCCGCGTCAAAGTCGGCCGGGCAGCGGCGATGGCCCTGTACGAAACCTTGAGCCGGATTCAGCTCCCGCCCGCCAGCGAGATCCCCGCCGCCGAGCTTTTGAATCCATCCGCTGCCACCAACTCTGCGCGCTGGACGATTCCGAATACGGAAATCGTCCTGGTGCGCGCGCCGAGTGGGCCGCACAGCGGGGAGTTTTTGTTCAGTCCCGAAACCGTTGCCAAGGCGGACGAGTTCTACGAGCGAGTTCGCGGGCTGGCTTATGCGCGCCCGGTGCCGCTGGAGCACATGCGCGAATTGGTGATCGTCGGCGGTGGCTGGCTGGTGCCTTCCGTCTGGATTCAAGCGCTGCCGGCTTGGTTCCGGAGCCCCCTCGCCGGCCAAGCCGGCTGGAAGTGGATCGCCTTGGGGCTGGTCCTCGGTCTCTTCGCTTTGTTGCTGCGACTGGCGTACCGCTTGTCGCACCGGGGCCGCCTCGAACATCCGTTCCGGCGAGCGCTGGCGCAGATGGCCTTGCCGGCGTTTTTTCTCCTCGCCACACCAGCGCTGGCCTACCTGGTGCTCGTTCAAATCAATCTGCGCGGCGGCCCCGCCAGCGCCTTCGAACTCGTGGCCACGACGGTGATGTACCTGGCGGGTGCCTGGATTTCGTGGCGCTTCGCTCCGGTGGTCGCTGAAGCGGCCATCGCCTCGCCCAACATCCCGACCGAGAGCGTTGACGCTCATCTCATCCGCATCTGCACTCGCTTGCTGGGGATGGTGGCTGGCGCCGTGTTGCTGGGTCTGGGAGCCGACCGGTTGGGAATACCGGTGTATGGGATCGTCGCGGGGTTGGGCGTCGGCGGCCTGGCCATCGCCCTGGCCGCGCAACCGACGATCGAGAATCTCATCGGCGGACTGAGTTTGTTTGCCGACAAGTCCATCCGGGTCGGCGATTTCTGTCGGTGCGGGACGGATGAGGGAACCGTCGAAACCATCGGTATCCGCTCGACGTGGATCCGCGGCACGGACCGCACGCTGACGACGATTCCCAACTCCGCGCTATCGAAGATGTCAGTCGTTAATTTCGGTCGCCGTGACCAGACGATGATGAAAGCCGTCGTCGGCGTGCGCTACGAAACCACGCCGGAGCAACTGCGCTACTTGCTCGTCAAGCTCCGGGAATTGCTGCTGAGCCATCCGTGCCTTCACCCGGAATCGGCCCGCGCGCGGTTCACTGGTTTCGGGGCCAGCTCGTTGGACATCGAAGTGTTCGCCTACGTGAAGACCACCGTGCGGACTGAATTCCTCAGCGTCCAGGAGGACATCTGGCTACGGGTGATGGACATCGTGGCGCAGAGCGGGACGGGTTTCGCATTTCCGTCGCAGACCTTGTATCTAGGTCGCGATGACGGATTGGACGTTAAGCGAACTGAAGCCGCGGAAGTCCAGGTGCGTCAATGGCGGGAGAAAGACCGCCTGCCGTTCCCGAACTTCTCGCCGGAGCAATTGCGCGAGATGCGAGACTCCTTGGCCTATCCGCCGCCGGGCTCCCCGGAAGCGTCAACGACCAAATCGAGTCTGGCAACCGCTGCGGCTAAAGAGGTAAACTCCGCTGACGCTGTGGCTGACGGGCCGCAAAAATAGGCGATCACGGTACGGCAGATGAACAATGGCGGCAGTCCAAGGCGACTACTTCGCCGCCGCCGCCAGACGGCGTCTCTGCCTTCCCACAGGCCGAACTTGTTCGTGCCACTGGCGGAGTTCGGATCCCCGCCATCATCGCGACCATCTTCGCCGACCGAGTAAAGTGTGAAACTCCCATCCGCGTTCAGCCGATAACGCAACGGCTTCGCGCTCATCAGAGCAATCGGGGCGGCGGAAAGAAATTGCGGCACGAGCGCGTCGAGTTCCGGTGGGGATTTCCCATGGTGCGAACGGTATCGCTGCAGCGCGATGGTGATGATCGTTAGTCGCCGTTGCGCTTCGGTGCGGATGCAAGTGCTTCAGGAGTTCTGAGGCTCTTAATCTCGTCTCACTTCCAAACCCACGTCACCAGCGGCGCCACGGCCAGTGCTGGCAGGTAATCGGCGAGTTCCACCTTCTTGATTTCAAAAATCACCAGCCCCACGGTGCAAACGATCAAGCCGCCCACAGCATTGACGGAATCCAGCAACGCGTGCGTGCGCAGAAATGGTTCGAGATAAATCAGGCAAGCTAGGGTGATGGTGCCTTGCAGCAGAAAGACCGGCAGCGCCGCCAGCATTGAGCCGGCACCGAACATCCTTACGAAACTTAGCATCGCCAGTGCATCCATCACCCCTTTGACCGCCAGCGGATAGAAATAGCCCACGCCGTCCGGTTGCCCGGGCAGGCCATCCTGTAGCGCCCCGAGGATTCCCAGCGGGGACGCGCAAAACAAAATTGCGCAGGCATTCAGGCCGTTGCTGAAACGCAGCGATCTTTCCTTCTGAGTTTCCTCGATGAGTCGGCGGGCGTATTGGCCGGCGCGATTGGAGGCTTTTTGAAAGTGCAGCAGCTCTCCGAGCAGCTTGCCCACCGTCACCGCGAGCAGCGCGATCAGGGTTTGTTTGAGCACCAGGGAGAACGGGCCGCCAATGCTCAACCAGGTGAGCCGTAATCCGTAAAAAACCGTGGATACGCCGAGCGCGACTTTGAACAGCGCCTGCGTCTGCGCAGAAAGTGGCGTGGACCGTGCCAGCCCGATGAGGCTGCCGACCAGAATGCCTGCTGCGTTCAAAATTGCGCCCGTCACGCGTCAGACTCAACCACGCCCCGCGCCGCGAGCAAAGCGCAAAGTTCGTGGCCGTGCTAGTGGCGTCAGCCTCCCGGCTTGCGTTAGTATCGGCAACCTTTCAGGTTGGCGAATCCCGGTTTGCGCCACTGCCGCCGCGCTGAAAGCTTGACGCCACTGCCGCAAGCCGGAAGGCTTGCGTTACTAAATTCATGGAACGTACCATCAAGATCGCCCTCGTCGGCGCCGGCATGTTCGGCGGCGACGTCCACCTCCGTGCCTACGCCGATCTCCAGCGCTTCGGCATCGCCGGCCAACTCGCTCGTCTCGGTCTGGATCAACACTCACGCGATTTCGCGGACGTGAAGTTTGAGTTGGTCGCTGTCGCCACGCGTTCACAAGCTTCGGCCGAACGCGTGGCGACCCAGTTCAACTTGTTCACGCAACCCGCAACCCGCAACCCGCCGCCCCCTCGCACTTACTCCGGCGAAACGCCCTGGCGCGACATTCTCCGCGACTTTCCCGACCTCGACGTCCTCGCCGTGGCCACGCCAGATCATCTGCACACCCAGCCCATTCTCGCTGCGCTGAACACCGGCGTGCATGTCATCTCCGAAAAGCCGCTGTGCCTCGACATCGCCGAGGCCGACCAGATCATCGAACTGGCGCGGGCAAAGAACCGCGTCGTGGCCGTGGACATGCACAAGCGCTACGACCCAGACCATCTGCGCATTCGCGACGACATCCAGAAGCGCATCGGCGAACCGCTTTACGGCACCGCATACCTCGAAGAGCCGCTCGAAGTCTCCGCCAGCACCTTCAAGTGGGTTGAGTCCAGCGACCCGTTCAGCTACGTCGGGCCGCATTGGGTGGATTTGATTTGGCACTACTACCGCAGCAAGCCGGTTTCGCTCACCGCCGTCGGCCAGAAGAAACGTCTCGTGCGCGATGGCATCAACGCTTACGACGCCGTCCAAGTGCGCGTGGACTTCGCCAACGGCATGAGCATCAATTTCCACAACAACTGGATCACGCCGGCGGATTTTGAAGGCCCGGTGAATCAGGGCCACGAAATCGTCGGCGCGGACGGCAAGGTGGAAAGCGACCAGCAATACCGCGGCTTCCGTTGGTGGAACGCCGGCGGCGGCTCGCGCACGAGCAACAACCATTTCACCCGCGACGTGAAGCGCCCCGACGGCTCGCCCGCCTACGTCGGCTACGGTGTGGACAGCCTCATTGCCGGCATGGTGGCGATTTGCCGGATGAAATTCCTGAACGAGAGCCGCGACGCCGTGGCGGAAATCTATCCAACAGCGGAAGACGCCCGCATCGTCGTCGCCATCGTCCACGCCGCGCGAATCGTACGCGACTTGAACTTCAAATACCTGAGCGAAGGCAAAGGCGCGCCGGTGACGGCCCGATTTGGCGCTGACGGCATCACGATTGTTGACCCGCACCATAGTGGCCAAGTTTTTCAGCAGATCTACCGTCAACCAATTTGAGGAACGGAAAGACGTTCAGTGGCGTCCCGCCGGCCCGGCCATGAAACGGCTAATCCTCCTCGCGGCAATCTGGCGGGAGTCCACTTCTGACAATTTCTCGGCGACCGCCGCAGAGAGATCTTTCGTGGATGAACTCGCCACCATTCGCCAGCGCGTTGCGGATTTGAAGGTCCAACTCGGCGACAAAGCCGGTGGGCCGGAAGTCGCGGACAAATTTCAGACGATTCCAAAAAGCGGTCGCTGGCTGACCGTCGCCGAAGCGCAGCCGGGTTTTGCCCGGCTGCCGGCTGATGGCCACAGTTTCGCGTCCCAAATGTGTGGGAGACAGGGGCATCCGCGCGACTGGATTTTCGTCCAACTCGGCGGGAAGTGGTATGCGCGCAATGACAGCTGGAAGCTCAATCAGTCCGGCGAGCTTTACGATATGAGCGATGCTCCGTTCGTGGAGGAACCCGTTGCTGCGGAGAGTCAGAGCCTCGCTGCCAAAGCCGCACGCGGGAAGTTGCAATCCGTCCTTGGCGAACTGAACCCGGCCGGCGGCACGGCCGGCACGGGAACACCCAGAAGGCCAGCCCGAAAGGTCAGACGACAGCAAAGGCGTTCGCAGCCCGCAACGGCCCCGCCGTGAGCGGTCACGTATTTTAGGGCGCTTCGAACGCCTCCTCTTTGCGCCCGGCGATGATGTTGCTCACGGCTTTCTTCGGCGGGTCGCGGAAGAAGATCAGGAAGATGACCAGCACCGCCACCGCGCCCCAGGCCGGATAGATCCAAATGCCGTGCCAGTCGTGGGCGATCGCGCCTTGAGGTTGCGCAAGGGTGTGAAACGCCTGCGACTTGCCCGCCAGCGTGCTGCCGACGAAATTCCCCACGCCCCACAGAATGAAAGCGATGAAACCTTGCGCCGCGCCGCGGATGCGCTCGTTGGATTCGTCGTCCACATAAAGCTGGCCCGCGATGAACAGGAAATCGTAACAGACCCCGTGCAGCAGGATGGCCGCGAAGATGAGCGACGTGGTGAGACCGGAG
>CAIKLQ010000520.1 GCA_903828255.1 uncultured Verrucomicrobiota bacterium | reverse complement strand
GGCCGCACCGAGGGCCGGGCCGAAGCGCTCCGTACGGCGGCCTTGGATGTCCTGGAAGCGCGCTTTGGGGAACTCCCCTACGAACTGCGGGAAGAGCTTCAGGCGCTGGAGAGCGAAGCCATGCTGCAACGGCTGCCGCGTCTGGCTGCGGTGGCCACGGGCCTCGCCGACTTCCGTCGCCAACTTCGCAGTCCGTAGTCGGTAGTCCAGCAGTCGCGTGGTCCTTTGCCTGGTTTCATGTTTTTCAGTTTGTCAGCTTTTTAGCTTTTGAATTGCCGGCCCGCCGACGCACCGATTACTGACGCACCGTCCGCTGCCGCTCAGGCCTGTCGCCAATTGGGAAAAGTCTGCCATTAGCGCCGATTAGCGCCGATTAGCGGTTCAACTCGAACCTGGCGAACGACATCGCAGCCAGCGAAGAGTTGGGAAGCATGATAAAAGACCCGTCCGGCTTTCTGATCTCCGAACGCTGACCAGATATGCTCGCTGTTTTCCGTCCTCTGTCTTCCGTCCTCCGATCTCTGGTCAGTGGCCATCCCTCGTCGTCTGTCCTCCGCCATGCCTGACATGGGCTTCCACACGGGATTGACGTGGCGTCGGACAACCCGCATGTTCTAATACATGAGTGCAATCGCTGAACTACCTGCAACTGAATTGGATTTCATGATCACCCGCACGCCGGGCCTCCTCGGCGGCAAACCGTGCCTTCGGGGACATCGCATCGGGATTCACCGGGTCGCGGGTTGGTGGAAATTGGGTTTGACCACCGAGGAAATCGGCGAGCGGTTATCGACGTTGACACCGGCCGAAATTCATGTGGCCCTGGCTTATTACCATTTGCACCGGCAGGAGATTGAAGGTTACTTGAAGGAAGAGCGCGCGGCTTGCCGCAGTCTTGAAGTCAAACCGCCATTACCGACCTGAGCCCAATGAGGCTTCATCTCGATGAAGATGCCGATGCTCATGCCTTGCTGAATGCGCTCCGTCATCGCGGATTGGATGTCACTTCGACCCGGGAAGTGGGGCGGCTGCAGTGTTCGGACGAGGAACAATTGGCGTGGACCCTTGAACAAGGCCGCGTTATCTACACCTATAACGCGTCCGATTTCTGCCGTCTTCACGCCGAATTCATGCAGCGGGGTCGCCATCATGCCGGCATTATCATCGGCGATCAGCAATCACTTTCCATTGGCGAAGAGACCCGGCGGTTGTTGAAAATCGGCGAAACTAGGACCGAGGCTGACATGGGAGACAATCTCGAATACTTGAGTAACTGGAGTGGCGCAACGGACAACTGACAACTGACCACTGGCGCAGTGCTCTCCTGCTTCCTGGTCCACATCGAACACCAAGCCCGGCGCGACCCCGTCATTGCCCGGCGGATGTTCCTCTACGCGGCTTGGCTCCTGGAACGCTACGGGATGCCCGTGTGGCCCGTGCTGCTGACCTCGTATGCCCAACCTCATCGCGCCGAGCCCAACCGCTACGAGATGACCGTCCTGGGCAAGCCGATCCTCACCTTCCACTATAGCGTGGTGCAGTTGAATCGCTTGGATTGGCGCGATTTTCTCGCCCACCCCAATCCCGTGGCGGCGGCGCTGATGGTCCGGATGAACATTGCTTCCGCCGACCGGGTGCGGGTGAAGGCGGAGATCCTGCGGCTGCTGCTGACGCTGCGGCTGCGGCCCGAGAAGGCGCAATTGATTCTGGGCTTTGTGGAAACGTATCTGGAACTGACGGCCCGGGAAGAGTTGAAATTACGCCGAAAGATTGATACG
>CAIKLQ010000519.1 GCA_903828255.1 uncultured Verrucomicrobiota bacterium | reverse complement strand
CGTTTAGCACGCCAGGCAACTGCCGGACAACGGCATAGAGCAACGCCATTGCCGGAATTTCGCCGCCCGAAAGTACGAAATCCCCCAACGAAATTTCCTCATCGACACAGCGCGCAATCAAGCGCTCGTCAATTCCCTCGTAACGCCCGCAAAGTAGCACCAGGCCGTCCGTATCATCGACAAACTTCATCACACGCCGGTGAGTCAGTGGCGCACCTTGCGGCGATAGATAAACGACCCGACTTTGTGCCACACCTGCGGCTGCCTGCCTGGCTTTAGCGGCAGCAATCGCGCTTTCCAGCGGCCCCGGCATCATCACCATCCCCGGACCTCCCCCGTAAGGCCGGTCATCGACCGAACGATGCTTATCCAGGGTAAAATCACGTGGGTTCCAGAAATCGAGGCTCCAGCGCCCTTCTTCGAGCGCTCGGCGGCTGATACCGGACTGTGTCAACGCGGAAAACATCTCCGGAAATAGCGTCACCACATCGGCGACCAGCCGATGTTCCGGAAAAATAGGCCGAACAGCGGAAACTCCAAACCCTGAATCTAGCGCTACCGAATCTACCAATCAGCTTCCCAATCGACCCGCATACGCTTGGCGGCAATGTCCACATCAAGCACTACTGCCGCGACAAAAGGCAGCAAGCGTTCCGCGCATTCACCATCGCCAATCCGCAACACATCGTTGGCGGAAGTCTCGATTAGCCCCAGCACACGTCCCAGAGGCTGGTCATGAGTGTTGATGACATCGAGCCCTATCAAATCGGCCCAGTAAAACTCATCCTTGGCCGCTGGCGGGAGTGCCGCACGCGGCACGCCAACCAAGATGCCTTTCATGGCCTCTGACGTATCGCGATCAGGTACACATTCGAGCTCGGCCAGCAGAGAGTCGTTATGCACCTTGCACCGGAGCAGCCGGGTTTGCCGCCACAGTGCAGGAGCCTCGCCTTCGCGCCCGAGCCACCAGTGCGACAAACGGCTCCACAGCAGTGGATCGTCAGCAAAGGGATGAATCTTTACCGCTCCGCGTAAACCGTACGGCCCTACAATTTTGCCGAGAACGACAATATTGGTAGGCGGCAAGCTTTGAGGAATATCGGACAAGGGCAAGCAGGCGATAACAGCTTTAAACGGCCGCTTTGGCGTTGGACTGCTTGACCAAACGAGCGACTGTCGGCGACAACTGTGCACCCTGCTGTTGCCAGTAAGCCAGACGATCGGTGGCAATGCGCAGACCTTCCTCAGTAGCGGAGGCCAGCGGGTTGTAAAAACCTACACGCTCAATAAAGCGACCATCGCGACGATCACGTGAATCGGCCACCACCATATTGTAGAAAGGACGCTTTTTAGCGCCGCCACGGGCGAGACGAATAACAACCATTGTGCTCTCTTCCAGATTCAGAAAAAGAGCAGGATTGTAACAAGTATTGGCGGAAAAACAAGCGGCTATTGCAAGAGTGTTAGCCCCAAGTAGAAATGTCCGCTGGCGATACAATCAGCGTCTTCAAAAAGCAGCAGGGGTATTTTGCGATGGACAAACTCATGCGTCAAAAAGAAGTGAAATGGGTCCAGATTCTGGACCTGTTAAAAGAGAAGAAAATCAGTCGGCAAGAAGCGAGGCATGGCATCGAACCGGCGGCTAAAGGAAGCCGCTGCGCGAGCACTTTGACGGCAGCGAGGATCGCATCTGGAAGAAGCGCAAGCTGCGCCTCTAGCATCATGAAACGGTAGCCGCCCCTCCTTGGCGAGCTATCCATTACCCACAAGCGCATGGTCATAATCGGAAGACTGGGGATGGAACAATTGCCAATCATCGGCGATATCGGTCAACCGCTGAAATCCGCGCCAGAGAACCTTGACGCCGGGTTCGCCATCGCTTTTGCGCCCGAGGAAGCCGCCCAACTGTGCCATCCAGCGCACGGCCTGACGCAAGGAGGGAGGATGTTCAGGCAAGGTCAGCGAGTGGTGAGTCTTACAGTACAGGCTCTGCCATTCGTGCTCCTGGAGCGCGACCGTGCACGGCACGCTGTCGTCTTCGCGGGCTTGATAGGTGAGCCACAACAGCCGCCAGGCGACCACCCCATAAGTAGCCAAGGCGCGCTCAAGCCGATCCGCCGTCTCCAGTGGCAACCT
>CAIKLQ010000518.1 GCA_903828255.1 uncultured Verrucomicrobiota bacterium | reverse complement strand
TTCCTCGCGGATTCGGGGGCGATGACTTACCGGGATGAGCTTGAGCGCACGACGGTCGTCTGGTTTTCCTACCCGGGCGAAAATGAATTTGCGGATGCCACCGCGGACGATACAATCCAGTAACAAATGAAGTATTATCAGATTTCGGCCCTCCCCCTCGGTCTTTTGGCGATCATTGCTCTGCTCGTGACGGCGTTGGTTTCGCCCGCCCGTGCCGGTGAAATCAAACTGGAAGCGCAGTTGATTTGGGGCACCAACGACGAAAAGTCGCCCGACCCGAAGCACAAGGCGGTTGATCCCAAGGTCGAAAAGAAATTGAAAAAGCTGCCGTTCAAATGGCAGAACTATTTCGAGGTGAACCGGCAGAAATTCGCCGTGGCCCAGGGCGAAACGAAGAAGATCGTGCTCAGCAAGGATTGCGAAATCAAAGTCCGCAACGCCGGCAACAACGCCGTGGAATTGCAGATTTTTGGCAAGGGCGAAAGCGTGGGGAAAATATCGCAGGCCTTGCCCAAGGAAGAGCTGTTGGTCACCGGCGGCAACGCGGCCAATTTCACTTCCTGGTTCGTGGTTTTGCAGCAGTCGGAGTGACGCCGGCCGCCGGCCGCTGGACCATTCCCCAACCCGGCGACCCTGGGAACGAGGATCAACTTGGGGAAATGTGCCATGCCATCGGACCGAATTCTGATTGTGGAAGACGAGCGATCTCTGGCCGAGGTTGTTGAAGGATTTATTGTGCGCTTGGGCTATCAGGTTGCGGGGATAGCTGCTTCGGGAGAGGCCGCTCTGAGAATCGCTGCGGAAACGCATCCCGCCCTCGCCTTGATGGACCTCGAACTCCAGGGGCCGATGAATGGCTTTCAAGTGGCCGAGTTGTTGTACCACAAGCATGACATTCCCAGCATCATCCTGACCGGGAGCACCAGCGCCGTCACGGTGGACTTGGTGCGCAATTCGGAATCCTTCGGCTACTTGCTCAAGCCCTTCCGACCCGAAGAACTCAAGGCCAGCATCGAACTGGCGCTCATCCGCCACGGGCGCGAAACCCATCTCCGGCGCAGCGAACAGTCGTTTGCCGCCGCCATCAAGTCCGCCGAGGATGGCGTCGTGCTGGCGAATCAGGAGGGCTTGGTCACCTTCCTGAATCCCGCGGCCGAACGGATCACCGGTTGGTTCTCAGCCGTGGCTCTGGGCAAGCGGTTGGAGGACATCTTCCAAATTCAAATGGGCGCGGCGGCCAGCGATGGCATTTTTTGCGCGGCCGAGCCGGGCACGTTTGTGCGCGAGGCGCTGCTGGTCACCGGCTCGGGCCGGGGCGTGCCGGTGGAATTTAGCGCCTCCCAAGTCCGGGACGAAGCGCGCGGGAACATTGGCTCGGTGCTGGTCTTTCGGGATGTGACGACGCGGAAACTTTACGAGGCCGGCTTGAAACAATCGCAGGCCGAACTGCGTTCGCTGGCCGGCCATCTGGAATCGGCGCGCGAAGCCGAACGCACGCGCATCGCGCGGGAAATCCATGACGAATTCGGGCAACTGCTCACCGGCTTCAAGATTGACCTCTCGTGGCTGGAGAAAAAACTGGCGGCGCCATCGCAGCCGCCCCCGGCGGCCCTGCTCGACAAGGTGCGGACGATGATGGGCCTGCTTGGAGACATGGTGCAATGCGTCCGGCGGATCTCGGCTGAATTACGGCCCGGCGTGCTCGACGATCTGGGCCTGTCCGCCGCCGTGGAATGGCAGGTGAAAGATTTTCAGAAACGCACCGGCGTCCGGGCGCACATCTGGTCGGCGTTGTCCGACCGGCCCGTGTCGCGCACAGTCGCCACCGCCCTGTTTCGCGTATTGCAAGAATCCCTGACGAACGTGGCCCGTCATGCCGAGGCCAAGAACGTGCATGTCCGCCTGCTGGAAGCGGACGGCCAACTGGTCCTGCAAATCAGCGACGATGGGCGGGGCATTACCGAACGCGAATTAGGCAAAGCTGGCGCTTTTGGTCTGATGGGTATGCGCGAACGCATCTTCCCCTTGCGCGGCCGGTGCGAAATCCACGGGCAGCCCGGCCAAGGAACCACTGTGCATGTCACCGTGCCGCTGGAGCCGTCCGAAGAAAAAGATCTATGATCAAGGTGTTGATTGCAGATGACCACGCCGTGGTGCGCCGCGGCTTGCGCCAAATCCTCGATGATACCGATGGCGAAATTCGCGTGATGGGCGAGGCGGTCAACGGTCGGGAAGTCCTCGACAAAGTCCAGGCGCAGGATTGGGACGTGCTCGTGCTGGACATCACCATGCCGGGCCGCAGCGGACTGGACATCCTGAAGGACATCCGGCAGCTCAAGTCGGCGCTCCCGGTTCTCATTCTGAGCATGCACGCCGAGGAGCAATTTGCCACCCGCATGCTCAAGGCGGGCGCCTCCGGCTATCTCAATAAGGAAAGCGCTCCCGAGGAACTCGTGAAAGCCATCCGCAAGGTCCACAACGGCGGCAAATACGTCAGTTCGGCGCATGCCGAGCGCATGGTTCTGGAACTCACCGACCATTTCGACAAACCCCCGCACGAACGGCTCTCCGATCGTGAATTTGAAATTCTCTGCCTCATGGCCTCGGGCAAGACCCCAACGCAAATCGGAAAGGAGCTTGCGCTCAGCGTCAAAACCATCAGCACCTATCGCTCGCGTATTATGGAGAAGATGAAATTTTCGACGAGCGCGCAGATCACCCACTACGCCATCGTGAACGGCCTCGTAAATAATTATCCGGCCTGATCGCGACGACTCCGCCCGACCAGTTTCCAGCTCTACCGCGGAGGGATCAGATTGAGAAGGGAGACCGTCGTCACGCCGTTCCTACGCCTCGGGTTGGGGGTCACTGTCCGGGGACGCGGAGGGCGGCTTGGGAGGCACCAGCGGTTGGCGTTTGGCCTGCCGCAGTTCCTGCTGGCGGCGGAGCAGGTCGTGACGGCGGGTTTCGTCGGTGTCCGGCTGGCTGGCTTCGTGAGTGAGTTGGGAGATTTCCCGGTCGAAATGCTGGTTGCGCAGGCGCAGGAGGACGTCGGTGAGTTGTTGTTCGGGGTTGGGCAGCGCGCGGCCTTCCGCCACGGCTTCGGTGATGAGGGTCTGCATGAAGGGCGTCTCGCAGGTGTGCAGAAACGCCGGCAGGGTGGTCCAGTCTCCCGCGGCGTGCGCGGCGAGTCGCCGGGAAACAATTTCGCGCACGGCCTGATGTTGCACCCAATCGGGGGGCAGTTGCGCGACAGCCAGGTCGGCCAGTTCCGGATGGAGGAAAAGCAGTTTCAACAACCAGAATTCCGTCGGCGAGGGGCGGACAACTTCCAGTGCGGTTTCAAAAGATTCTTCGTTTTCGTCGGAAACTGATGGGGTCGGTGCGGGTGTGGGCGCGGGTTTCGGGCCGGGGTTCTTCTTGAACTCGGCCCGCACGGAGTCCGGCGCGACGCCGAGGCGCAGGGCGGTTTTTTGCGCGTGGGTGTCCACGAGCACGGTGTTGGCGGTTTTGTGGACGGCTTCGGCCATCGCGCGCAGGACGGTGATGCGACCTTTGTCGGTGGTGACGTCGTTGGTGGCGCAAAGGCGGTTCAGGTAGTAATCGAAAAATCCGTCTGCGCTTTCGATCAACTGCTGGAACGCTGCGCCACCGTGGGCTTTGATGAAACTATCTGGGTCGTGCGGCGCAGGCACCACCGCCACGCGCACGGCGAGACCGGACGCGAGCAAGCCATCGAGGGAACGGACGGTGGCGTTCTGGCCGGCTTCGTCGGAGTCGAAGCAGAGCACGACTTCATCCACGTAACGCTTGATGATGCGGGCGTGCTGGTCGGTGAAGGCGGTGCCTTGCGGGGCGACGATGTTCTGCACGCCGGCCATGAAGCAAGCGATCAAATCCAATTGCCCCTCGCACACGATAGCGAATTCGGCGTCGAGGATGGCGCGCTTGGACTTATCGAGGCCGAAAAAGACTTTGCTCTTGGTGAAGATCGGGGTCTCGGGCGAATTGACGTATTTCGCGGTCTTTTCGTCGCCGGACAAGACGCGGCCACTGAAACCGATGACGCGGCCTTGTTCGTCGCAAATCGGGAACATCAGCCGGCCACGGAAGCGGTCGTAATGCCCCTCCGAGCCCTCGCGATGAATGATCAGCCCCGCCTTCTCGACGAGCGCGAGGTCGTGGCCTTTGCTCTTCGCCCAGTTCACGGTGTCATCCCACGAATCCGGCGCGCAGCCGAGGCGGAAGAGTTTCACCGCTTCCGCGGACACGCCGCGTTTCGCGAGATAGTCACGCGCGATTTGTCCGGCGGCTTCACTGGCCAGGCAGTTTTGCCAGCGTTGCGTGATTTGCTCGTGAATTTGCAGCAGCGTGTCCTTGAGATGCCGCGTTTCCTGCACGCCGGGCGATTGATCCATCTCCAACGGAATCTTCGCCCGCTCGGCCAGCCGCCGCACGGCGTCCACGAAGCCGATGTTCTCGTATTCCTTCACGAACGAGAAGACATCGCCGCCCTTGTGGCAGCCGAAGCAATGGAAGATTTGTTTCTGCGGATTGACGTTGAAGCTCGGGCTCTTCTCCTTGTGAAACGGACACAGCGCGGTGAAGTTCGTCCCCGCCCGCTTCAATGGCACATAACCGCCAATGATATCCACGATGTCACTGGCGGCGCGAATCTGTTCCAGAGTGGAGGGCGAAAATCCGGCCATGCGCGCAGTCTGCCAGAGGGCGCGGCCGGTGGCGAGACCAGGTTCGGGTCAAGGTCCTTCCCAAGGTTTCTGCTTGAACGGGTCGCGGCCTCCCTGCCCTTTCGGCTGGATGAGCAAAATGCTGAGTTGCTTCTTGATGAAGCCTCCCGAAAAGGACACGCCAAAGACGTCCGCTTGGATTTTCTGCAACCCGGGGAAAAATTCGCTGTCAAAATTTTTCATCTGAAAATCTTTGTAAGCTTTAATTTCCGCCGCCGTGTAGAGCCGTGCGTTCAACAGCGCCAAGCCCGTCAACACCATGCACAGGTATCGCAACACCCCCGCCGGCATGCCCAGATAGTACTCCCAGCGTCCGAACGTGTCGCTCCCGATGAGCTTGCCGCCCAATAGGCGTTTGAGGAGCATAAAGGCGAGGGAAACCACGCCTGCCGCCAGCAGGTACCCGGTAATATTGGCAAATAAGGGAGTGAACTTGGTCGGCGATTTGCTTAAAAACTCGCTGATTGGTTGGTAGGTGAAGGCACAAACGAGTACGATGGTTGCCCATTGCAGGAAGGTCAGCAGTTCCGCCGACATGCCGCGCTTGCGCCCGCGGAAAAGGCCCAGCGTCAGCCAGAGCAGCAGGAAGATGTCAAACCAGCTAAAGGACAGCCCGTTCAAAAATTTCATAGTAGGTTTGGGCGCGACTTCGCGCGGCGTCTCGATTTCATTCCAGCGTATGCCATCGGGCGTTGGTTTCGGATCAGGCCGGGTTCGCCACCAGCCAGTAGCGAATCTGGGTGGCACTCGGAGTGCGCGAATCCAGTTCTAAAACCCGCTGGTAATGGACTCGCGCCCGCGCCTTGTCCCGCAATTCTTCGGCGTACAGTTTGCCTAGCAAAAGGTGCGCCCGCACATCGTTCGGGTTCGCGGTCAGAATTTTTTCCGCTTCCACCGCCGCATCCGGCGCATAACCCGCCGCGTTGAGCGTCAGCGCAAACATGTAACGCGCGTCCGCCGATAGCGGTCGAATCACCAGCGCCTGCTCCCAGCTTGCCAGCGCGTGGGCATAATCGCGCAACAAGTATTGCACGCGCCCGAGGCTGTAGTGCGCCTCGAAGAAACTTCCGTCCGCTTGCGCCGCCTGCTGAAATGCCTGCGCCGCTTCCGGCAACTTCTGCGCAGATTGCGCTTCCGCGCCGCGCCCGAACGCGGCGTCTGCCGCCGCCCGATCCCCCACCGGCGGCACCGCCGGCGTCAGGTAGGCATAGCGCGGAAAAGAGCGGAGTGGGGAGGCGTCCGTCTCGGTCGGGGAGTTCGAGCCAGCCGGGGCGTTGAGCGGGTTTCCCGGGGGCAAAGGGGTGGGTTTGGCCACTGGCTTCGGATTCTTATGGAACGGGTTCAAGCGGGTGATGAACCCGGGCTTTCCCGGTTTTGGCGCCGCGGCCGCGGCAACCGATGTGGGCGGAACTGTGGGTGAAGGCGCAGCGTTGTTCGGCGGCGATGCCGTTTCAGCGGGCGGGGGCGTGGCGCGGACGACGGGCGGGGGCGGGAGCTTGACGACTTCCACTGGGGCCGGCTTGGGCGCCGGCACGGGTCGGGCCAGGGCCGGCGGCGGATTGCTCCGCACCGGTGCGGGGGCATTGGCCACCGGCGGCTTTGGTTCATTGGTCTTGGCTGCGACTTGCGGTTGCGGGTTCGGGATCGCCGGGTGCGGCACGGCGATTGCCTGCGGCTTCGGCTCCGGGTTCTTCGCGGCGATTTGCGCCGGCGGATTTGTGACTGCCACTCGCGGCCCCACGGTGGCCTGCGGCTTGGGATCGTTGGGCTTCGCCGTAATTTGTGGCGGCGGATTTGTGATCGCCACGCGCGGTGCGGGGGCGAGCTTTGCTTCAAGGCCCTGGAGGGCGACGTTAACGGTGTTCCAATCAGCGGCGCGGGGTTGCAAGGCGAGATACTCGCGATATTTTTGCGCGGCGGCGGCGGGGTCGTTGAGATCGCGATACAGGACGGTGGCGAGGTTGAGGAGCGCGGGGCGGTAACTTGGCTGCTCCTTCAACGCGGCGTTGAAGTATTGCGCCGCGTCGCGCGGCCGCCGCCGTTGCGTGGCCACCAGACCCAAACCATTCAACGCCTCCGGGTGGTTCGGGCTTTGTTGCAACGCCTTCTGGAAACTGTCCCCGGCCGCCGCAAACTCCGCCAGGCGATACTGTGCCGCGCCGAGTTTCAGCCACGCCTCAAAGGAATTGGCGCGGCGCAAGGTGCAGGCGATGAACTCACTCTTGGCGGCGTCCGGTTTGCCCTGATCCAGCCAGAGACAGCCGAGATTGTAATGCGCCTCGAACAACTCCCGATCCAGTCGCAGCGCCTGCCGATAGGCCGTTACCGCGCCCGCGGCGTCGCCCGCTTGGTGCTGGGCCAGCCCGAGGTAATTAAACGCTTGGGCGTTGGTCGCCATGAGGGAGGTTGCCAACGTGAGTTTCTCAACGGCCTCCGCGCAACGGCCCCGGTCCAGGAGTGCCTTGCCCTCCAACAGCGCCCGCGGCCCGGCGGGGGTGCAGCCCGCCAATACCAGCGCCACCGCCACAAAGCAGAGAGCTTTGCGCAAATTCCGGTTTTTTGTGGCCTGCATCACGCTCCGTGGTACCATCCGCGTCCTGACGTGTCAAGAAACGCACCATTGCAGTGGATGAATTGCACGCGCGCCGCAATGGCTGGCGCGGGGTTGATCGGTGCCTTTTTTTCCTGCGCATTCGGCGCCGACTCGATCCCCACCGCCCCGCCGAGCGCCCCGCCGAGCGCCCTGCGGGCACGAGTTGTGACCGTGCAAGACCGCCAAGCCACGGAAGCGTTCCGCCCGATCCCGACACGCATTGACGCGATGGTCGAGCGCGGGCTGAAAGGCATCACCGGCAAGCCCACCAGCCGCGAAGCGTGGCTCAGTCTCCTTTCCACGCAAGACATCGTCGGAATCAAAGTCTATTCCGCGCCGGGACAGAACAGCGGCACGCGTCCGCCGGTGGCGGCGACACTCGCGAAAAGTTTGATCGCGGCCGGCCTCGCTCCCCGGCAAATCATCGTGTGGGACAAATCGGAAGCGGACTTGCGCGAGGCGGGATTCTTTGAGCTAGCGGACGAACTGGGCATTCGCGTGGCAGGGAGCGCGGCCGCCGGTTATGATCCCCTCGAATTCTACGACACCCCGCTGCTCGGCAATCTGACTTGGGGCGACCTCGAGTTTGGCAAGACCGGCGAGGGCATTGGCCGAAAATCGTTCGTCTCCAAGCTCGTTACGCGGGAGCTGACCAAAATCATCAACCTCACGCCGCTGCTGAACCATAATCTCGCCGGCGTCTCGGGCAATCTTTACGGCCTTGCGGTGGGCAGTGTGGACAATACCTTCCGCTTCGAAAACGACCCCACCCGCCTCGCCAAATGCGTGCCGGAGATTTACGCGATGGCTTCGGTCGGCGACAAGGTAGTGTTGAGCATCACGGACGGGCTCATCTGCCAGTATGAAGGTGGCCAGCGCGGGCTGTTGCATTATTCCACCGTGCTGAACCAGATCCGATTTAGTCGCGATCCGGTTGCCCTCGACATGCTCTCGGTGAAGGAACTGGATCGCCAGCGCCGCACCACGAGATCGCCCTACCTCAAACCCAACTTCGAACTCTACGTCAACGCCGCCCTCCTCGAACTCGGCGTCAGCGACGTGACCAAGATTCAAGTGGAAACTCTCAAGTAGGGTCTGGCCGGTAACTTCCAAGGTCGAATCGGCGGCGGTAGGCCGAGTTGCGTCAAGTATTGATCGGGCGCTCGCCACTTGATGCAACCCGCAACCCGTGGACTGAAGGTGGGGACCAGCGTAAAAACATCCCCTTCCGGCCAAGCGCCAACCGCGGTCCGACGAACCGAGTCGGAATTTTCTGCGTGCATTTGTTTGGGGAAACTCTTAACTGTGCGCCATGACTATCTGGCTTCTTGCCCTCATTCTGCTCGCCTGTCTCGCCGCTTTGGGCTATCAGCAGGGCGCCATCCGCGCGGCCATTTCATTCGTGGGCATTGTGCTCGCCGCGCTCCTCGCCCAGCCGCTGGCCGGCCTGGTGAAGCCCGTGCTTCTTGCCGTGGGCCTGGTGAATCCCGTTCTGCTCGCGGCGCTGGCGCCGTTCGTCATCTTTGTCATCGTGTTGGGCCTGGTGAAAGTCGCCGGGCTGGGGGTTCACAAGAAGGTGGACGTTTATTACAAATACAAGGCGGGTGATTTGCGGCTCTCACTTTGGGAGCGGCTCAACGCGCAAGTCGGGGCGTGCGTGGGCCTGCTCAATGCGCTTGCGTATCTGATTCTGCTTTCCTGGGTGATCTTCGTGTTGAGTTACTGGACTACCCAAATGGCTACCGGCGACACGGACCCGAGGTCCCTGCGGGTGTTGAACCGACTGGGCCGCGACTTGGATAGTACCGGCATGTCGAAAGTGGCGCGGGCGGTTGATCCGCTGCCGGCAATTTATTACGAGGCCGCCGACCTAGCCGGGATGTTGTATCGGAATCCGCTGCGGGAAGCGCGGCTCTCGCGCTACCCCGCCTTCCTGCCGCTGGCAGAACGACCGGAATTCCAGACCCTCGCCAAAGACACGAGCTTTTCCACAGATCGGCTTCAAAACAAACCGATCGTCGCGATTCTCGCCAATGCGAATGTCGCTGCCATGATCAACAGTCCCGAGGAGCTGAGACACATCTGGGGCGTGGTGTCGCCGGACATCAAAGACCTGGAGGCGTTTTTGGAGACGGGCAAATCCGAAAAGTATTCCGAAAAGATTCTGGGGCGCTGGTTCTTCGACGCGAACGCGTCAATGGTGGCATATCGCAAAACGAAACCGAGCCTGCCTTCCAGTGAAATGACAAAATTCCGGCGGTATTTGACCGCAGCGTATTCCAAAATGAGTCTGGTGGCCATGCCGGACGGCTCGTTGGTCATCAAGAATATGCCGCAACCGAAACCCTCGGGCGCCGCGGACATGCAAAATCTTAACGGCAACTGGAAAAGCGTCGGCAACGACTACGAATTCCATTTGGGCGGCGGGGGCGCGCGATCTGGAAAACTGGAGGCGAGCCGTTTGGTAATCACCGGCGAAAGCCCGACCTTGGTGTTCACACCTGAAGACTAGGAGCAGTCGGGTGGGAAAAATAAGAAAACCGGCGCGGCTGAAGGCCGCGCCGATTCCCTAACCAACAACCACCAAATTCAGCGCTTGGGAGGCTGGTATCGGGCTGGCTGGGTCTGCAACCCGATGTTGAAAAACGCAGAGCCGTCGAGTGACGAACCCGAATTCGTAGCCCCCGCGGCCAACGGGGATGCCGCTCCGAGAACCGGCCCCGACTGCAACGCCGCCCGCGCCTCCTGGTTGCCAAATTGCGCGTTGGCGGGATTCGATTCCAGCTTCTCGGTGTACATCGCCGCACCCACCAGCAAGACCAGCACGGTAGTGACACTTGCGCCCGCCAAAACCGGGCCGTCCCGGAACGCCGAAACCAGCCGTTGCCACCAGTGCTGCGCCAAAGTCAGTTTCTCCCCGAAATCATCCTGCTCCCGGAGATCGCCAGTCTTGATCCGAATAATGACTTGGCCGGAAAAGTCGTTGAAGTAGCGGGGCGGCGGCGTCTCGTGGCGCTTGAGTTTGAGCAACCGTCGTAGGGCTTCGAAGTCTGGCTGATCTGGGTTCATGCTTATTTCAAATAGTCGGACATGGTGGCCTGCAACTGCTGGCGCGCGTAAAAAAGCCGCGATCGGACTGTGCCGACATTGCAATCCATAATCTGTGCGATTTCTTCATGCGCCAACCCCTGCACGTCGTGTAACGTGACAACCAATCTGTGTGGTTCTGACAGTTGCTGCATGGCCTCGTTCAATTTTTTTTGCAACTCGGCCAGTTGGGCTTCCCGCCGGGGGGTTTTGTCGGAAACCAAGGCCACCAGATCGGGATCATTCTCGGCGTTGAAATCCAGATCGTTCAAGCTCAGGTGCGTCCGGTTCTTGCGCTGTTTGAGAAAGTTGATCGTTTTGTTGACCGCAATCCGGTAAACCCAGGTGTAGAAACTCGATCCGCCTTTGAAAGAGTTCAGGGCTTGAAAGGCCTTAATGAACGTGTCCTGGGCCAAGTCGTTGGCGTCCTCGTGATTGGACGTCATGTGGTAAATCGTGGCGTAGATGCGTTCCTGGTAACACCGGATCAAGTCATCGTAGGCCGCCAGATCGCCCCGTTTGGCACGGTGAACCAAGGCGACCTCCTGAGAGGCGTCAGGCGCGGAAGGACGAACCGTTTCCTTGGCCGGGGCGGGGTTGCTCATAGCTGGCATAGTTCACCCACCAACACCGAGGGCTCCAGTTTGTCGCGCCAAAAAATCCGTCAATCTCATCAATCCGGCTCGGCCATTGGACCCCGGCAATCCCAGCAACGCCTGGCGCGCAGCGTCGAGGTGCTGTGTCAGTACCTCCAGCGTGCTGGGCAAGGTTTCGTAACGGACCAGCAGTTCGCTGACCCGGCGCATGAAAGCCGGCTGCCAGTTCTGGATCATTTCTTCCAGCCGCGCGCGCTCGGCGGGTGTGGCCCGTTCCCATGCCAGCAGGACCGGCAAGGTCAACTTGCCTTTCGCCAAGTCCGTCCCGAGCGATTTTCCCGCCGCCGCCTCCGTACCGAACAAATCCATGCAATCGTCGTAAATCTGATAAGCCGTGCCGAACGAAAGTCCGAATTGCCGCAAAGCCGACCGCTCCGCCACCGTCGCGTCGCTCAAGAACGCCGCCATTTCGCAGGACAAGGCGAACAGTTCCGCCGTTTTCATCTCGAGGACGCGGAAGTATTCGCGGCGCGAACGCTCGAAACTCCGCCGATGCCGGGTTTGCAGGATTTCGCCCGAGCAAACGGTGTTCGTGGACGCTGCCACTGCCCGGCAGACTTCTGGCGTGGGAAAGCTCGCCGCCAGCTTCAATGCCTGAGCGAAGAGGCAGTCGCCGAACAAAACTGCGATTTCGTTCCCCCAATTCGCCGCCAACGTGAGCTGCCCCCGACGGATTTCCGCCTCATCCATGATGTCGTCATGGACCAGGGTCGCCAGATGCACCATCTCGATGATGGCCGCGACGGTAACATGGGAATCGTTCACCGGGCCAAGCGAATTGGCCACCAACGCGACGAGCGTGGGCCGGAGGTGCTTGCCGTTGCCCGTCAGGGCGTATTCGGCGTACGGCGCGAGGGCGGGATCGAATTCGTTGATCTGTTGGGCGAGACGTTGCCCCACGGCCTCAAGAAACGGTTCGACCGGTTCCACAATTTCTTTCCAGGAACCGGCGTTTTCGGCCCGCAACACGGGGTTTACCCGCGCAGATTTGTTCTCGGCAGCCAGCATGTGCGGCGGAGTCTAAAGTCCGAAGTGCCATGCGTCAAACTTGTTTGCCCGGCCCCATCTCGGCGCCGTCAAATCCCGCGCAGGAAATCCGCCACTGGCATTTTCACAGCTTTGGCGATTCTCATTAACGCCCCGATGGAGATAATCTTCTCGCCGCGCTCGATTTCGCCGAGGCACTTCAGGTTTAACTCGGCCCGCTCTGCCAAGCTCTCTTGGGTAAGCTTCGCATCCCTACGGAATCGGCGAATTGAGTCACCGATGAGTTTTCGGTGAGGCAGAATGATTTTTTGTCTGCGAGAGCGGTTCGCCACGGCTCGCAAAACCTCCTGATAAGCTGTTGCATAACCTGTTGAACCGCAGAGTCTGCCTTTGTCAGCTTATCGAGTTATTGCCCCGCCCCGGAAGCGAGTGGAGTGCTAGCCAGTCGCTCGCCCCGGGTTACACCAACATGCTGGCTTTTCTTCTTGCCAACACCCCGGAACGGATCAAAGCTCAAGCTAACGAATCAGAACAAACCAATGTGGTTCTGGGAAAGGGTTTCATGAAACTACACTTCGTCCTGCGGGCGGTTCTCACTTCAATCTGCGTTGGCGCTTGCTTCATTCCCGCTGGCTCCATGGCGAAACCGCGCCCGCCGTTGCCGCCGTGGCCGGAGGTGCCGTTGCAGCATTGGAATTTCGATGCCGCGTACTGGGCGAGCCAGAACGACCCCGAACTCTCCGCTGCCGCTTTCAGCGGCCTCGCGGGGGGGGGGTGGAGCGGGTTTGCGCTCCAACGCGATGTTGCGCCCGCTTTCCCAATCGTGATGCCGGGCTTGGATGCGAACGGACGTACCAACCTCGCCGCCGGTCAAGGAAGCGTCCGGTTCTGGTTTTCCCCGTCGTGGAGCAGCGCGGGGTTGGGCGGTAAGGGGCCGGGCTATTATGCGCGCTTTGCGGAGTTGGTCGTGGCCAATGAAAAGGCCGGCACCGTCGCGTGGTCGTTGTATGCGGGTGCCGACGGTTCGACGATTTTTCTGAGCGGGCAGAATGGGCAGGTCCCGAGGATTTCTTGAAAGCGGAGATTCAATTCGAGGCCGGGCGCTGGTATTTGCTGACGCTGAGTTACAGTCCGCAGGGGACGGCGCTGTACGTGAACGCTCAACTGGCCGCGGAAGGGAGCGGTTTGCCGGTCGTGGACCCGGCTTTGGCGGGGTTGGTCGTGGGCAGTGATCTGAGCGGTGGGAATCTTGCCGGGGGTTTGTGCGACGAGGTGACGACGTTCGGGCAGCCGGCGACGCCGGAAGACCAGGCGGCTTATTTCAACGCCGTGAGCGGGCAGGCCGCACTTGGGCCGATCTCCGCGGCAGAGGAAGAAGCCGCCCTTAAAGCGGCGGAGGCGTGGCAGGCGGAGCAGGAGGCGGGGATGATGCGTTTCGCCTACAGCGAACCCGCCGACCCGTGTGTGACCAACGGACCGGTTTACCTGACGAACATCGTGGCGGTGTTGGACACGAATCAGAGTTGGACGGTGTCGTTCACGATTTTAGGTGGCACCAACGGCGTGTCCTACGATATCTTCACGACCACGAACTTGGTCGGCAGCCACATCACCAATTCGCAATGGGCCTGGCTGGACGTGGGATACACCTGCTACCGCTACACGTTTACCAATCAGCCGGACACGAACGCGTTTTACATTTTGGGCACGCCGTGGGACAGCGACGGCGACGGGTTGACCGATGCCTACGAACAACTGGTGAGCAAGACTCTGATTTCCACAAACGACACCGACGGCGATGCAATTCCAGACGACTGGGAAGTCACGCACGGGTTGAACCCATTGGTGAACGACGCCGGCGAGGACCCGGATGACGATGGCGCGACGAACTTGCAGGAGTATCAAAACAACACCGATCCGTTCGACAACATGTTGGTGGTGTGGGGCGACAACGCCAGCGACCAGGGGACCGTGCCGTGGCGCTTCGGCACCGTGGCTGCCATGGCGGGTGGCGGAGGCCGTGCGTCGGGCGGGCATACTCTGGTCGTGACCAACCAAGGGAGGGTCGCAGCGTGGGGCGCAAATGATTTCGGCCAGGCTAAAGTCCCGGCCAACCTCTCAAACGTCCTGGCGGTCGTGGCGGGCGGCGATCAGAGCGCGGCGCTGAAAGCGGACGGGACGGTTGTCCAGTGGGGTCGCACGAATGTCGCCATTCCCAGCGGCCTGAACAATGTCACCGCGCTTTCTGCCGGCTACCAGCATTTCTTGGCCTTGCGCGCCGATGGAACGGTTGTGGCGTGGGGCAACACCAACAGTCCGGCCGACAGCGTGCCGTCCAGCCTGAATGGCGTCGCGGCGATTTCGGCGGGCTGGAATCACAACCTCGCCTTGCGCACCAACGGGACGGTGCTGGTCTGGGGCCTGGGTGGACAGGCGTTGGGCTGGAATCTCACCAACGCGCCAGACAATCTTACGAACATCGCGGCCATCGCCGCCGGAGCTTTGCACAGCGTGGTTCTGCGGAGGAATGGCACCGTCGTGGCGTGGGGCTACAACGCCGGAGACGAAACCAATGTCCCGGCGGGTTTGTCGAATGTGGTCGCGATTGCCGC
>CAIKLQ010000517.1 GCA_903828255.1 uncultured Verrucomicrobiota bacterium | reverse complement strand
TCTGGGCGCGGCGCAATTCTTCGGCCACGCCCACCTGCAAGCAGGTAACGAGCACTTTGATCGCGCGCTTTTCCTCCCCGCAGAAGTCCCGGAGCAGGCCCTCCACTTTCTTGGGGTCCTCGCAAACCCCATCGCCGTAGCGCTTGATGATTTCCGCGAGCTTCTGGCGGGCGAGGTTATTCATACATCCAATCCGGCGCTCAGGCTATCGGAGTGGCCGCGGCGTTCCCCCCGGGCCGCCACCCCAGGGACAGGCAACATCGAGCCCAGGCAGTCCCAGATCCCGATGAACGGTCGCGGCCTAATTGCCATTGCTCCCCCGGCACGGTTACTCATAGTTTGGATTCCCTTCTGATTCTACGCTATATTTTCGACCGCATACTGCGCCTTCTGCGGCGCAGAGCAAGGATTTTTCGGGCGGTTTGCGCCGGCCCGGCGGGGGTCGCTCCGGGGTCCACCCCACCGGCGGTTCCGGTGGCCCCAGGCATAAATGGGGTAGCCTTCGGATGGAGTCGGGCTCTTTCCGCCTGGCGAAAGCGAGCCAGCGCATTGCAAAAAAGTTTGCCGCCCGGAAACCCGCCCGCCAAGCTCCGCACATGGACTCTGTGGAAACCGGTGGCGATACGGTCTTTCGAGTTGAATCTTGGTTCAGCCTCATTGCGGTGGGGTTGCTCGCGCTATTCAATCTGGGGATGATCATTGACGCCATCCGCAAACGCGAATGGGTGTGGGTCGGCATCCTGCTGATTTTTCCCGGCCTCGGCACGCTCTGGTATTTCTTCTACATCTTCCGCGGGCCGACGGCGACGCGCGGCTTCGAGCTTCCCGGGGCCACCGACCGCCGCCGCATCAGAGAACTCCAGGCGCAGATCCATCATCTCGACAAGGCGCATCATCATTCGCAACTCGGCGACGTTTATTTCCAACAGGGCAAACTGGCGAAAGCGGAGGCGAGTTACCGGGCCGCGCTGGCGCGGGACCCGCAGGACCGCGATACCCGGGCGCATCTCGGCCAGTGCCTGTTGCGTTTGCAGCGCGCCGCCGCCGCGCGCCCGTTGCTCGAAAGCGTCGTGACCGAAAAACCGGACCACGACTACGGCCACACGATGATGGCCTTGGCGGAAACGGTCACGGCGCTGGGGGAAAGCGCCAACGCGATTCTTTACTGGCAGCACCTCACGCAAAGCCACACCTACCCGCGGGCCAAGGTGCAACTCGCGGAACTTTACGCCGCGACAAACCAACCGGAGCGCGCCCGCGCGGAGTTAAAGGAAGTGCTGGCGGACGACCCGCACACTCCGGCGTATCAGCGCCGCCGGGACCGGGTGTGGGTCCAGCGCGCGCGGGCCTTGGCGCGAAAACTCGGCTGAAACCGAACTCCGAAATGGAAATGGGAGTTGGGGGAAATCTACGGGCCCGACGCGCAGGCGTGGATCAGAGGTACCTGGGCGAGTATCAATAATTGAACCGCGCCCTGCCCGTCGCCACCTCGATGTATCCGGTACGTTCCAAGTACCAGTCCAGATCCAGCTTGCCGGCGGCGTCAAAATTCATCGTGGTGGGGTAAGCGTATTGCACCTTGTTGTAATTGGAGGTCCGGCTCTTCCACTTCCGCATCTCGGGAGTGCCCGTCCGCAAATGAAAATTCGCCGGCGCCGCAATGGTAACTGGCGGGGATGTCCTGCCAGGCCGAGGCCGTGGGGTTGTTGATGAAATAGCCATCGTTGATCGAGTCCGGATGCTCGTCCAGCATCAGCCAGGTTTTGGCAGGTCGCGGCACCTGGGATTGTTTCAGAAATTAGGTTGGGCGCAGACGCCAGGGGCGCGATTCCCGGCCAACATTTCGAAGTTCGATTTCATAAATTTACCAGTTTCTACGGACAATTTAGCCACAGTCACGCCGTATGGCTGGTGCGAGTTTGCCCGCGGGCATTTGTAAATTCAGGGAGAATTCTCATTCCGGGCGCGGCGGCAGGCGGAGGCGGGTGGGGATTACAAGGCGTTCCGGCGGGGTTGGGGTTGGCGCGGCGAGACGTTTCGCAAGGAGTTGCTAGCGCTGATGCCGGAGCGCCGGGGCGCGGAGCATTCCGGGGCGGAGCGGTCGGAATCGGACGTGGAAACCGCGGAGCGAATTCGGCGCGCGGAATTGCAGCAGCGGCGGTGGCAGGAAGCCGACCTGGCGAATCGCGCCCAGGGGGCCCTCGGCAAGGTGCCGATCGCGGGGCGGTTGCGGGAAACGCCGCTGGTGACAGTCAAGTGGGTCGCCGCGCGGTTGGGGATGGCCACGGCGGGTTATGTTAACGACCGGTTGTATCGGTGGCGCCAGGGAACGCTGGCGTGAAAGGATAGGAGTGAACAATACCAAGAACTGCCTCTTCTAGATCATTCGTTATGCCGTAAGAGTTCTTCAGTTTTCCAACGTCTTCTATGTTTTCTTGATAAGATACTAGATGAAGAGACCCAGACTCTCGATGAGAAGATCAGGGTTGTTGAGCACTGCAGCACTTTCTAATAAAAACCAGAGCACTTTGAGCAGTGGGGTGATCGGGTTGGACCGCATTTAGCCTCGAATAAAAAAACTCAGCGTGTTTAAGATCTCCAGTTTCAAGGCAAAATCGAGCTAATTGGAGCAATGCATGTGGGTCGTTTGGATTACGTCGGTGGAGCCTAGCATAGCCCTCAGCGCTTGCGAGGAGGCGACCACTTTCCTCCATCAAATGAGCTCTCAATCTTTCTGCCTCAATGTTTGATGGGTCGTCTATGATAGCTTTCGTGGTAAGTTGTTCCAATAACAGCCTCGAATAACCTATACTCTGGAGCCACGGTGATAGATAAAAATCGAGGCGACTAGGAAGGCTCGCGCCAAGCATTCCCGCGATTGTGTCGATGTCCGTCTTGGCCCAGTTGGCTGAATTCTCTGCTATAGCTCTCACTACATCAGGGCCGAAAACGCTGAGGATCTGTGCCCGCTGTAACTTGGGAATCAACTCCGAAAACTCGGGGCCAAGAATAAGATCAATAATTCGTCTGATAACTAGTCGTTGTTGCGCCCAATCCGATCGTCCGCTGCAAGAGTAGTTAGTGCTTAAATT